>JAIPCT010000145.1 GCA_021738065.1 Burkholderiaceae bacterium | reverse complement strand
CGGTGAATCCGATGAACGATGCCTGCGGCAGCGCGTCGCGCATGTGCTTGGCAAATCCGTAGTCGTAGGCACCGGTCTTCTTGTTCAGCTTCGCCTTGAGCCCATATTGGCTGCGGTGGGCCTCATCGGAAATCACCACCACGTTTGTCCGCTCGCACAGGGACGGATGCGCCGTCTCCCCGTCTTCGAGGGAAAACTTCTGGACCGTCGTGAAAATGATCCCGCCGGATTTCCGGGACGCCAGCATCTCGCGGAGCTGCTCGCGACTATCTGCCTGCTCCGGCGTCTGCTTGAGCAAATCCTTCGCGCTGCAAAACTGTTGGTATAACTGGCCATCCAGATCATTGCGATCCGTCACCACCACCAGCGTCGGGTTGTTCATCTCCGGCTGTTGCAGTAGCTTCCCGGCGTAGCAACACATCGAGATGCTCTTGCCGCTGCCTTGCGTGTGCCAGAAGACGCCAGCCTTCTTCGACCCAGGCACCACTTCTTTGCCATAGGTCGCCCGTTCCTCCTTCGCCTTCACGCCACCCTCCTTCGCCGAGGCGATCAAGGTCACCCGCACCGCCTCCCGCACGCCGTGGAACTGATGATAGCCCGCGATCTTCTTGATCAGCCCGTCCCCGTCCTGCTCGAAAAGGATGAAATACCGCACGTAGTCCAGAAACAGATCCGGCCGGAAAAACCCGCGCACCACCATCTCCAGCTCGAATTCAACCTGTGGCTTGTCGTTTTCGTTCGCGATCGTCCGCCACGGCATGAACCACTCCTTGCTCGCCGTCAGCGATCCCACCCGCGCGTTCATCCCGTCGCTCACCACCAGCGCCTCGTTGAACACCAGCAGATCGGAAATCTCCACCTTGTAGGTCTGGAGTTGATCAAAGGCTTTCCACACGTCCGCCTGCTGGTCCGCCGGATTCTTCAGCTCGATCAATCCCAGCGGCAGCCCGTTCACGAAACACACCATATCCGGCCGCCGCGGCTTCTTCGTCCCCGTGATCGTGAACTGGTTCACCACCAGAAAATCATTGCGGCTCGGCCATGTGAAATCGACCAACTGGGCGTATTGCGCCTCTTTCTCACCCTTCGCATTGGTGAACTCCACCAGCACCCCGTCCATCAGGTAGCGGTGGAAGGCCCGGTTGTTCAGCGCCAGCGACGGATGCTCCGGCCTCGTCACCACATGAACCACCTCCTCCACCGCGGATTCCGGCAGCTTCGGGTTCAAGCGCCGCACCGCCTCCGCCAAGCGCCCCTTCAAGACCACCGCCCGGAAATCCTCCCGCTCCGCCGCCACGCCTTCCGGTGCGATCACCGCGCCATGGACGTAATTCCAGCCCGTGTCCTGGAACCACTGGATGGCGAGCTGTTCGAGTTGGTCTTCGGTGATCATGGGCGAGTCAATTTCGGGGAAACAGGACTTGGCGGTTTTTTGCGTTTAAAGAAGGATCTTACTGATTTTCAGCACTTTGCGAATTTATCAACCAGATCTAAGCATTAGCGTTTAAAGAAGAAATCACGCCCAGAAGGGCACGTAATCCCGGTAGCGAGTCGAGGTTTGGGACGGATCTGCGATCTTGATTTTCCCAGCCTCGACGGTCGCAGCAATGATCTGGGAAACCGTTGCCACTTTTCCCACCGGCAAGCTGAACCGCTCCCGCAGGCTCTGGTTCGTCATCCTCTCGTTCATCACGTAGCGCAGGCAGCAGTGCTGGTAAGTCGCCCGAATCCGGTCGGGGCGGTCCATCTCCTCGAAATCCCGGTGGGCGAATAAAATCACCGACGTGCGCCTGTCGCTGGCCCGGAAGTCCGGAGCGGGGAGTTGGTAGGCCTCCACCGCCTCGATCACCTTGTCCACGCCGCTGCCCTTCTCTTCGCAGATTCCCAGACGCCGCATCAGGTCCGCCAGCCGTTCGTTGCGCGATTGGTATTCGTCGATGAACCGGTCGGGCGAAATGAACGGCTTGCCCGGATTGGAGATCTCCATCCGGTCGTCGTAAATCTCGATCACCGCCGACGTGCCGGACTCGGTGAAATCCTGGTGAATCAGCGCGTTCGCCACCAGCTCACGCACCGCGATCTCCGGGAACATCTTCACCTCGCGGCGGAGCGCCTGCTCGATCACCTCGTTCGAGGGAACCAGCCCGTTGATGAACTCCACCAGTCCTTGGAACCCGACGGCGTAGCCCTTGATCCCCGGCCTATCCAACTTCGTGCGGGCCTTGCCCTTGCCTTCATAGACGATCACCCGCGCCGCCTTGCGGGCCAGTCGGTCGAATTGATCCAGCTTCTTCGCGAAAAGGATCCCGCCCAGATTCGTGATCGTCCACCCGCCGCCGTCCCGCTTGATCAGCTTTTCGCTCTCGAAGCGCTCAAGGACTCCCGCCCGGTTCACCGGATAGGGCAGATGCAGCAGGTCGAAGTAACTCTGGGTGTCCAGCAGTTGAACCACTTTGTCATCGTCACAATCACTCATTCCCGCCTGCGAAAGCCAATCCGGCTGCCCTTCGGCGAAGATCGCCCGCAAACGGTCCTCGCTCATCGGCACCAGTTCCTCGCCGGCCCGCATCAGATACGCCCCCTCGAAATCATAAACCGTGCCCAGTGGTCGGCCCGGAATCTGGAACACCAACACCCGTCCGTCGGGATGCATTACTTCCTCGATCTCCACCCGGAATCCCAAGGTGTGGAACATTTTCGCCGCCATCTCCACCGGATCATGGAAGGCCGCCGTCCCCACGACCTTGCGCGGCGGCTGATCCTCGATCCCCAGCAACAAATGCCCGCCACCCTCGTTCGCCAGCGCCACGCAGTATTTGTAGAGCTTGCGGTTGTCGAACTGTGTCTTTGCTTCCTTGAACTCAAGACGCTGATGCTCCGAACGCGCCGCCCGCCAAGTGTCAATTTGTTGAATCGTGGCTGCCATAATCAGTGCGCAATGGGGTTTCTGGATTTCTTCAAGCGCCGCCCCGCCTCCGCCAAGCGCCCGTCTTCCTCCTTCTCCCCATGGGAGAGGGCCGGGGTGAGGGTCTCTTGCCACTGGATGGCGAGCTGTTCGAGTTGGTCTTCGGTGATCATGATGTTTTTCGGTAAGCTACAACAAACGATCCGCCCCTTTGACTACCTGATAGCGCACAGGCTTGGATAGCTTTTCGATCACACCGCCCTTCACCAGTTCCCCCAGCCACGCGTTCACCTGTGGTTTTGAAACGTTCAGAATCTCCGCCACCTCCTCAGGCTTCTTCGGCTCGCTGAGCACGTCACGGAGGATCACGGAAACCGCATCCATCAGGCGCTCCGCCGGAGTCGAGGATTCCTTGTCCTCCTTCGGCAGAACTTCCTCTTTCACCGCCTCCCCCCCTCTCTGATCGACCGACGTTTCCTCACACACCCGCAATCCCAGTTGTTCTTGGCGGACCTGCTTCCACTCATCGTTCATCACCTTCTCCATCGCTGCGACAAGCTCTTGCGAGTTGTTCGGCTCCGGCCATGGCTTCCCGCCATGCTGGATCAAGGCGGCATTGCCCTTCCCGCATTCCGCTCCGTTCCGCACGAAGACCGGCACGTAATGCAACTTCTCCAATTGTTCGATCGCTCCCGCCCACGTTCCGCCTTTCTGGAAATCCGATGTCATCACCAGTCCCACATCCGCCAGAGCGTAGATCGCCTTGTTCCGCTGCATCGCATGACCGACATTGAAACCTGCCGCCGGGTCGTAGGCAGAAACAAGCACCAAGCGCCCCTCGCGCAGTGCATCGCGGTTCCCCTTTGCCAAGGCTGCCTTTTCCAGACTGTCCGCCATCACCCCGATCACCACTCCGCCCCGCTCCAAGGCACCTGCCATCGCCGAACTGTCGATTCCCCGGGCACCCCCGGAAACAATCGGTCGATTCGATGCCGCCGCCATCGCTCCCACGTTCATCGTGTATTTGAGCAACGCATCGTCTATGTGCCGCGATCCCACGACCGCCAGCCCTCCCAGCTCAAGCAACGATGGCTCGCCGCAGCCGTAAAGAATCGGCGGGGCATTCTCCCGCAATCTTGCCTTCAGGCGTTTGGGATAGACCGCATCCGCCCTGCTGATCACCCAGATCCCGCGCGAATGCCAGCGGTCCACCGCCTGGCTCAGGAGGAAACCTCGACCCAGCAAGGATTTGATCCGCTCCGGCCCGAATTGAACCTCGCATTGATCGATCAACTCCGCCGCATCCGCCACCAGCAGATCCGCAGGCTGCTTCCCCTTCGTCACCAGCAGGCGCGCCAGCCGGTTGTATTCCGCTGGTTTCAACAACGGTGCGGCCTCCTCCTTCCGGCCCGCGATGAGGGGAGCGGTCAGCAGCAGGATCGCCTGGGTATTGGTTGAAATTTGAGTGCTCATTCTGAGTGTTTGGTTGAGGCCAGTGCCAGTGGAACCACCGGACCGCTGCCGTCGATCTTCAGCAGGTAGGCTGCCACCGTCAAGGTCCAGCCGGAATCTACCATATCGTCCACCAGCAGAACAGGACCATTGTGGATGGCCTTCTCCACTGCCGCCAGCGAACCATCGATGTTCCGCGCCTGCTGGTTGCTGTTGGCCATCGTCTTCTGTTCCGGCCTCCCGTCCGTCTTTCGTAGCGCCTCGTGAAATGGCAATCCCAGCGCCGCCGCCAGCCGGCACGCGAAATCCGGCACCAGCTCCGGATGCCGCAGCGAGGGTACACAAGTCACCCACACCGGAGCCGGTTGCGGGTTCCATGCCCGGAACATCGCCACGCTCGCCGCCACCAAATCATCCGAAAAATGGGAATCCCGATACTTGCCGTGGCGGACTTCATCGCCCCAGCCCGCATCTCCCCAAACGCACAGGATCTGCCCAGCTTCAGCCCGCTGCTCTTCGGAAATATTCCCGCTCAGATTCATCTTTGGCAATCCACCACCCGTCGGCCATTTCTTCCTCGGCTCCAGCGGCAGCCCCGTGCGCTTGAGAAATGCCGATGCCGCCCGCAGCAGCCCGCCATCCACCGTCACCGGCAGCGCGGACAATCCCGGCACCATAGTTCCGGCGGGATCTCCATCCAGCGCGGAAATCAAATATTCCATGTGCCCGTCCTTCAGCGCCACGTAGTCGTTCATCTGCGCCTGCTCGCCACGGCGGAGTTCCGTCAGACGCCCCGCCCGCTGCCAGAAGCTCTCCGATAGATCCGCCGCCGTCAGCACCCACTTGGTACCCAGCTTCACCACTGCCGCCGGGGTTTCCAGCGTCATCAGCAGCAGGGCCTTGTTGATGCGGCCCATCGAGACGTTCACCAAGTTCATCAGCCCGTAGATCGATAGCCCGTCCGGCGCGGCTTCCAGCGCGGCCAGAATCTCCTCCACCTCATGCTTCTTCGGAAACGCGCTGCCAATGAAGTAATCGTTGATCTCCTCCTCCTCCGTGCCGCTCAGCAGCACCCCGTAGGCAGTGGCGATGTTCCGTCCCGCCCGGCCGACCTGTTGGTAATACGCCACCACCGACCCCGGCATCTGATAGTGGATCACAAACGCCAGATCCGGCTTGTCGAAACCCATGCCCAGCGCCGTCGTCGCCACCAGTACTTTCAGCTCGTTCCCCAGCAGCGCGTCTTCCAGTTGCGGCCGTGCATCGCCCGATTGCCCGGTATAGACCTGCGCGTCGATGCCCTGCTCTTGCAGCCACCCACCCACTTGATAGGCATCCCGCACCGTCAGCGTGTAAACGATCCCGCTTCCCGGAATCTGCGGGATCTGCTCCGCCAACCATGCCAGCCGCTCCGCTTGACCCGGCAGGCGGATCGTTTGCAGAAACAACGACGGCCGCCCCAGCGCTCCCCGCGAAACCTCAAGTCCCGGTCCCAGGATCGATTCCAAATCATCCATCACCCGCTGGTTCGCCGTCGCCGTGGTCGCCAGCAATCGCAGGTTCCCCGGCAATTGCCGCACCATCCGCTCGATGAACCGGTAATGCGGCCGGAAATCATGGCCCCAGTCCGAAATGCAGTGCGCCTCATCCACCACCAGCAGCGAAATCCGCCCCGCCACCGGCCCCAGCACCTCGTCCCGGAAATGCTCGTTGGTCAGCCGCTCCGGGGAAATCAGCAGAATGTCCACCTTATCCCGTTGCAATGCGGCTTCCACGTTCTCCCACTCATCCCGGGTGGGCGGTAGCGAACCGGGCTGAGATCGATCATGAGGGCGGCCATCACCGTGCGCTGCTCTTTTTTCATGACCTTGTGGCTCACGTTGCCGGGGCCGTCGAGCAGCGGGAAGATGAACTGCTTGTAGTCGCCCGCATCAATCGTCCCCCGCAGGAGCGCGGCGGCTCCCCAGAGGTAGGATTCGAGGTTTTGTTGGGTGATGCGGGTCATGGTGAATGGAACACGGAATTGAACATGGAATTAAACACGACCGGGGTTGGTGTTTAATTCGTCGGGTGGCTTGATCGATTCGGAAGGCGTTGATTTCCAGGCAGCTCCGGGTCCCGGCCGTGGCGGGATGATTACGATGCAATGTTTTTATTTTCCACCCCCCTTCCGCTTGAGGTCTTTTTCCAAGTCCTCGATTGCCTTGAGATCCTCGGCATCGGCGGCGATGGCCTCCTGTTGGCGGCGTTGGGCGTCAAAGCTGTCATAGCGATCCGTGGCGATGGTTTTCATGGCCTCGTGGCCGACGGAGCCGGGGCCGTCGAGAAGTGGCTGGTCGTTGGAGGCGAGCATGCGGTCCACGCTGCTGCGCCAGAAGTCGAGGGTGAGTTCTTTTTGCTGCTTGGCGCGGAGTTCGGCCTGTTCGAGGAAGATGACGACGAGGCGGTTCAGGGTGTCGACCTCGTCTTCGCTGAGGTAATTCTTGGCGATGATGATGTCCTGCTTGCGGACGCGGGAGCCGCTCCAATTGGTGAGGGCCATGTTGGGCTGGTTTGGATCGGCGCGTTCGACGATCAGTTCGGCGGCGGTTTGCCGGGTGGCGGCGTAGAGGAGCTTGTTCTGCACCTCGGCGAAGAAGAGCGCGGTTTCCTTCTCCCGGGTCTGGTAGTCGCTGCTCAGGGCGAAGAGGTCTCGGACCTTTTGGTAGAATCGTTTCTCAGAGGCCCGGATTTCGCGGATGCGGGCGAGGAGTTCGTCGAAGTAGTCCCAGCCGCCGGGGTTCTTGAGGCGCTCGTCGTCCATGACAAAGCCTTTGACGATGTATTCCTTAAGATGGCTGCTGGCCCATTGGCGGAACTGCACACCGCGCGGGGAGCGGACGCGGTAGCCGATGGCGAGAATGAGATCGAGATTGTAGAGCTTGGTCTTGTAGTGCTTGCCGTGGGCGGCAGTTGCCAAGGAATCCTTGACAACTGAATCCTCGGCCAATTCGCCATCCTCCAAGATATTCTTGGCGTGGAGGGAGACGTTTTGCTTCGTGGTCTGGAAGAGCTCGGCGATTTCAAGCTGCGTCAGCCAGACCGTCTGGCCCTCGACACGAAGGTCTAGCCGGGTGCGGCCGTCGTCGGACGTGTAGGGGACAAGTTCGCTCACTGACCAGCCCCTTTCACCGATGGGTTGGATTGTCTCGACGATGCAGACAGAGATTGTCGCCGCAGTGTAGCGACAATTGTCGAAGACAGGCAGCCGTCATCATCCCTGCGGGACGATCTGCCGAGTGGCTTTGCTCTTCGGAACGCACGCCCGCGATTGGCGGCCCAAAGATTTCCGGAGCGCCGGATAGCGCTACGAAATCGAAGGGGTGAAGCAGACTTGGTCATTGGAGCTGATGAGATGCTAACGGATCGCGGGGCAGAAGGAAGGATAAAGGTGGAATTTGCGGAGAATGCTGGAAATGCTCAAAGGCGTCCGTTTCCACCAATGCTTCCGGGAGTGGGTGGGCGATAGCGCACCGGGCTGAGGTCGATCATGAGGGCGGCCACCAAGAAAGCGACAGGCGCGGCTGTGGCGGCGACTGTGAGCGAGGCGGCATCACACATGAGAAACTATTAAACTCTGGTTAGAATTCAAGCAAAATACGCAAAAACGGTAAGAAATGCGTATAAAAAGGCAGAATATGCCAGAAAATCATGGTTTTGGCCGGGCTAGTGACGGAACAGGGAGGTACTCAACCATGGCGTAGGAGGAGGATCTGTGGACGGAATGAGGGGGGATGAGAGGAAAGGCAACGGGGGGCGGGGACGCCCCCGGTGACGGCCTGTCGCGAGACGCGCCAGCCACACCAAGACTTGGGCCGACTGCGAAGCCGACGCCGATGGATTGGATGCGCTCGTCTGAATGACGCGCGCCCAGGTGTGGTGGGTTAGCGGCGGGGTTCCGATTTCAAGATTTGCTGCATTTCGGCCTTCAACCGGGCGACAATGCCGGGCTGCTCCAGATAGAGATTATGACTCTCGGTCAGATCGTCCCGGAGGTTGTAGAGCTGCCCTGTGGGACCGCCGGGTTCGGGTTTGATCGTCTTGGGTTTGGTGAATCCTCCAGAGCCGAGCTGCGTGATGAGTTTCCAGTCGCCTGACCGGATCATCATGGCCGACGAACTGCCCGCCTGCATCACGATCGGACCGCGGATCGGCTGTCCTGCGGGTTGCCGGCCTTCCAGCACCGGTAGCAAGCTGAAGCTGTCCGGCCCGGCGCCGGCGGGCAATTCCGTCCCGCAGACGTCGGCGAAGGTCGCTAGCAGATCGGTGAAGCAAATGGTCTGGTCGCTGACCGCCCCCGCTTTCACCCGGCCCGGCCAGCGTGCGATAAATGGCATCCGATGCCCGCCCTCCCATGCGTCGGCTTTCATGCCCCGCAATCCCCCGGCCGCCCGGTGTCCGAAGCGTGCGACATCGGCGGGGTGCCAGGCCGGGCCGTTGTCGGAGGCGAACACCAGCAGCGTGTCACGCATCATGTCCGACCTCTCCAAATCCGCCAGCACGCGGCCGATTTGCGCATCCACCATCATCACGAAGTCGCCATACATTCCGGCACCACTCTTGCCTGCAAACTCCGCAGCGGGCAGCCACGGCGTGTGTGGTGCCGGGTAGGCCAGGTAGAGCAGCAGCGGGCGCCGTGCGTCCGGTTTCTGGCCGGCCTGCGCCGCAATGACCGCGCAAGCTTCGTCCGTGAACTTCGGCAACACCTCCGCGAGCGCGAGGCCGGGGGCGATGCCGCCTTCCCGCCAAAAGGCTCCCTGGGTGGGTGCCCAACCCGCCGAGTGATTTTCGGCGATATGATCGGTAGGTGGCTTGACCGCACGATTGCCGCGGATGTAGAAGTATGGCGGGATGTCGGTGGAGGCGCGCAGCCCGAAGAAGCTGTCGAACCCGCAATCCACCGGCCCGCCCGGCAGCGGCTGGTCGTAGCCGTTTTCGCGAAACCCGAGATGCCACTTGCCCACCATCGCGGTGTGGTAGCCTTGATCCCGCAACAATGACGCGATGGTCACCTGGCCCTTTTCGATGAGCGGTTGAGTCGGCCAGCGCGTGATGTCGGTGCGGAATGGATACCTTCCGGTCATCAGCCCGTAACGCGACGGATGACAGAGCGGCCCGGGCGCATGGGCGTCGGTGAACCGCATTCCCTCCCGCGCCAACCGGTCGATGTTGGGCGTGGCAATCTTCGACTGCGGATTGCAGCAAGCCGGGTCACCGTACCCCATGTCGTCCACCAGAATGATGACGATGTTGGGGTTGGCTTGCGGCTGCGGCCGGTCGGCGGCGTGGAGCGCGCCCGGCGGAAACAGGAGTAGGGCAGTGAAGAGTGTGAGGGGACGTTTCACGAAGGGTGAGTCAGGCCCGCGCTTCCACGCGTTGCCGGCACTGGGGTTTCATTTGGCGGCCGCGGCGGCGGTGATGGCCTGGGAGATGGTTTGGGGGCCAATCGGCTGATAGGCATCGAACGGGCCATCGGCGCTGCCCTTGGGCCAGGTGGCGGGGTCGGCATAGAGGCCGTCATCGCGGTATTCCTTTTGCAGGCGGGCGATCTCGGTTTTCAGTTCGGCGAACTTCGCTGCCACTGCGGGCTGTTTGGCCTCGGTTTCGGAGTAGAGCAGGTTGTGTTGTTCGGTCGGATCCTTGGTCAGGTCGAACATTTCGTAGGCCTTCTTCTTCCAGTAGTAAATGAGCTTGTGCGTGGCCGTGCGGACGCCGAGGTGGGCCGCGGTGTTGTGGTGGCCCGGGGAGTGATAATAGCGGTAGTAGAAACTCGTACGCCAGTCAGCGGGCGAGTCACCACGCAGCAGTGGCACCAGCGAACACCCCTGCATCGAGGCCGGGATCGGCAGGCCGGCGAGATCGAGGAAGGTGGGAGCGAGGTCGATGTTCGACACGAATTGCGCGGGGACGGCCCCCGCCTTGATGCCGGGGCCGCGCGCAAGGAGCGGGACGTTCAGACCGGGCTCATACATGAACCGTTTGTCGTAGAGCCCGAGATCGCCGAGATACCAACCGTTGTCGGCGGAGTAGATGACGATGGTGTTTTCCGCGAGGCCGGCCTGATCGAGATAGTCGAGCACTTTGCCCACGCCGTCGTCCACGCCCTGCACGCAGGCCAGGTAGTCGCG
>JAIPCT010000015.1 GCA_021738065.1 Burkholderiaceae bacterium | reverse complement strand
CAAGCGCACCTTCATGTCATAGATGAGCGCATCCATGTGATTGATGAAGGGTATCTGATAAATGCGGGCGGAATGGCCGAGCAGAACCAGAAGAATCAGGAGTCCAAGTACGTAGCGAGGCAGATACTGTTTCAATAGCACTCCGATATTGCTGTTGCGGTCATCAGTTTTTGAGGAAGAATTCCATCTTCACTCCAGCCAGTTCTATGACGTCATGATCGTTGAGTTTGTGCGCCTGGGCATCGAGGGTCTTGCCGTTCAGCACCGGGAAGTTTGCACCTTCGACATGGGTAACAAAGTAGCCATGCGGGCGACGCGCGATCACCGCCACCTGGACGCCGGGCTTGCCCAGCGTGGTCAGGGTCTTGGTCAGCTCCATCTCCTTGCCGGCGTTGCCGCCCGATAGTATCTGGATGGCGCCGAGCGGGAGCGCGGGTGCCGCTGCGGCCGGTGCCGTCGCCGGCTGCGGCGCCATGCCGGGAGAGGTGGCGAGGTGCGCCGGCGGCGTCGCCGGCGGAACCGGAGCGGCTGGAGCCGGCATTGCCGCTGGTGTCGTGGAAGCCGGCGCAGGCGCCTGATGCGCGGCGCCCGGCCGCAGAATCATGGTTTTCTCGAAATCGGCGCTCGAAGTCTGCTGTGGTAGCTCGCTGACGTACTTCAAGCGGTACTTGCCCAACTCGATGGTGTCCCCGTTCTTCAAAAAGTGCTTCTTGACGGACTGGCCATTGATAAACGTACCGTTGGTACTGCCCAGATCTTCCAGGAACGAGTCGTTCAAGATCGTGATCACCACCGCATGTTCGCCGGAGATTGCCAGATTGTCGATCTGGATATCGTTATGCGGCTTGCGGCCGATGGTGATGCGTTCCTTGCTCAGTGGGATTTCCTTGAGCATTGTGGTTTCCATGCTGAGTACGAGCTTAGCCATTGTTGTCGTCCTTCGAAGTCACTGAACCTGCATTACCGGAACCAGGCCAGAAGGCGTGACCACCAGCCGCGTACGGCCGGATACTCGCCTTTCACCTTGACCAGGATTACCGAAACATTGTCCCGACCACCGTTGTCGTTGGCCATCTGAATCAACTGCGTTGCGCACAAGTCCAGATTGGCGGACAGCGCGCCCAGGGTCATGGCGATCTCGTCGTCCTCAACCATGTCGTTGAGTCCGTCGGAGCAAAAAAGATAAACGTCACCCGGCTCGACTTCATGAACATGGATTTCCGCCGCCACTTCGGGATCGATGCCGACGGCGCGAGTGACCAAGTTTTTGTTCTGCGAATGACGCGCCTGCTCGACGGTGATCAGGCCGCCGTCGATTTGCTCCTGCAACAAGGAATGATCGCGCGTGACTTGTTGAAAATCCTCGCCACGCAGCCGATACAAGCGGGAATCGCCAATATGGCCCACCGTCACCTTGTTGTCGTGAAAAACGCCGACGACCAGCGTCGTACCCATTCCCGCATATTGGGGCTGGCTTTGCGCCGCTTGGTAAATGGCGCCATTGACGCGAGCCATTTCGGTTTCGATGACCACTTCCGCAACGGACCTTCCAGAGGAATCCCGATTGCTAGGCTCGCGCTCGGCAAACGCCTTTTCCAGTTCCGTGCCAAGCAGCGCGGTGGCCATTCCACTGGCGACTTCGCCCGCGTTGTAGCCGCCCATGCCATCGGCAAGCACGGCGAATCCGCTTTTCGGATTGGCCATCACCGCGTCTTCATTGTTGGACCGCACCATGCCCGGCTCGCTGCGGGTGACAATCTCGAGAACGGCGTTCATATCCATGGTCTGATCCTCAAATGCTGATATCGACGTTGGAACTGCCGCCGGCGGCACTGCTGTTCATCGCCATGCAGGTACGAATGTCCTTCGCAAAGTCCGCACCGGTCTGGTAGCGCAAGTCCGGATCCTTGGTCAGCGCCTTGTCGAGAATCGCCAAAAGGCAATCGGGCAAATCGGGTTTGACGCTGCGAATGTCAGGATGCGGCTCATTGGCGATTCGGAACATCAATTGTGCCATCGAGTCGCCCTCGAATGGCAGCTTGCCACAGGACATCTGGTAGAGCATCACGCCCAGCGAGAACAAATCCGACCGGCCATCGATCTTTTTGCCCGCCAGTTGCTCGGGCGACATGAAACTCGGTGTGCCAAGCACCATGCCGGTCTTGGTTTTTGACGAATCGGTGATGCGCGCTATGCCGAAATCGGTAACCTTGACCTGGTCGGACTCCGGCTCATACATGATGTTCGCCGGCTTGATGTCACGGTGCACCACATTGAACTGGTGCGCGTAGGACAGCGCATCGGCAACCCTCGCGACAATGCTCATGACCTTGGGCAAGGGCAGCAGATTGTCCGGCTTGGAACAAAACACCAGGTCCTTGCCCTTGAGAAACTCCATCGCGATGTAGGCCAGATCGTGCTCTTCGCCGGCGTCGTACATGGTCACGATATTGGCGTGGTTGAGGCGTCCGGCAGTCTCCGCCTCGCGGAAGAAGCGCTCCTTGACCTCAACCAGTTCGTCCGCCTCGAACTCCTGCGACAGGGCCATGGTCTTGATCGCGACGATGCGATTGATCTTGGGATCACGGCCCAGATAGACCACACCCATCGCGCCCTTGCCGAGTTCTTTTTCGATCTCGTAGCGGCCGAGCATCGGCTTTTCGACATTGCCGGCGGTGTCGATCAGGCTGGCATTGCTGCGCCCGCCGCCTCCGCCGCCAAGGATGATGGTTTCGGATAGCTGCCTGGCACGATTCACTCGGGTTTCGATATCGCGGAATTTCGGATTGAAATCGAAGATGTAGCGGAACGCGGCTTCCGCCTTGTTGAACTGGCGCTTGCGTTCGAAATCAAGCGCAAGGTTGTACATGTTTTCCATCAAGGCCTCGTCCATCGGACACTTGCGGAACTTGTCGAAAGCCATGTCGAGCTGGCCCTGGCCCTGGAAAGCCAGGCCCAGCATGCGATTCGACTCGGCCGAATCGGCATCCGACTTTTCCTTGCCGCGTTCGGTCATGGCAAATCGCTTGACGGTCAGCAGCAAATGACCAACTAGCAACAAGGTTGCCGGCACCATCAGTTGCAGCCACATCAACTGCGTCGTCATCAGCGCAAAATGGGTGGCGACCAGTGCGACCAGCAACCCCACGGTGATACCGGCGGCCATGCCGGCCTTGATTCTCGGCAGCAGGCCGATGAGGTAGGCCGCGATAAGCAGGAACACCCCTCGCTCGACCCAAATGCCCCAAGTCGGCGCGACGAAGAAATGTTCGGACAACAGGCTTGATACCGCATGCGCCTGCATCAGCACGGCCGGCATGGACGGGCTGATCGGGGTGACGAAGACGCTGCCAACGGAGGATGAAGTCGGCCCGATCAGCACGATCTTGTCGCGATATTTGTCGTAGGGAATCTTGCCGCTCTTGACGTCGAAGAACGAGTCGACGGGGAAGGCCGGGGTTCCTCCCTCTCGGTCCTTGTAGTAGAAAGTCAGCATGCGCGAATCGAGGTCGGTGCCGATCTTGAGAGTTCCCAGCCTGACAGACTGACCGGCCGTCGCCTGGATGTCCGCCGCGGTCAGATTGTGGCTTTTGGCCGCTACCAGCAGCGACAATGAAGGATAGGCCTTGTCGAAATGAGACAGCACCAGGGGTTCGGTACGAATCGCGCCGTCCACATCCGGCGTGACGTTCAAGTGCCCGATGGTCTTGACGACCTTGCCCAGCGGCTCGATCACCCCCGCATCGACGCCAAGCGTCGGATAGGGCGGCGCCTGATCGGCGCCCAGCAGTTTCACCGCATTCGATTTCACGAAATCCGGCAGTTCCTGATCCGGGCGGCCGCGCGGTTGGCCCAGCACGAACAACATGGGCAACGCGACATTGTCTGCCTTGGCGAAGGCATCCGCCAGCCTGCGGTCGGTATTCAGCTTCTGGTCGGCCTCCCACAGGATCGATTCGATGTTCTGACACGGTGGCACGACGGCAATTTCGACAACAGCGGGGGCTGCCTTCACGCCTTTGCCGAGCGCGGCGGGCTTGGCACCCGCAATCGCAGCGGGTGGCTCAGGCACGACGGCGGCCTCTGTCGGAGTCACGGCTGCGCCGCCAGCCGCAGGCGGAGTCAAGCCGCAGGTTTCGATCAACTTGTTGATGTAGACGAGTCCCTGGTCGAGTTGCGGCTCCGAGTAAAACACGGTTGTCGCGATCACCTTGGCTTTGGCGGCAGCGAGTTTGTCCACCATGTCGGCCATGATCTCGCGCGACCAGGGCCAGCGACCGATATTGTCGAGGCTGGGCTTGTCGATCGCAATGACTGCGATCTTGTCGGAAGGCGTCCGGCTCGCCATCGCAACGCCCATGTCATAGGCTTTGCGCTCCAAGCCTTGCAGCAGATCTCCGTTGCCGAACACCAGCACAAGTATGCTGACGGCCAAACCGAAGAACCAGTCGCTCTTCCAGAAGCCCGCTTTCTTCATCGATCGCTTCCCTGTGTGAGAGCCCTCGTCAAAACAGGACAATGGGCCCAATTCTTACAGTCCCGCATCAACTCCGTCAATAATTTTCATGTCATTCGCCCGGCATCGAAGCGGCGATAGCCGGATTCTATGCGGAAAAAAGCCGCATCGGCTTTTACCGATACGGCTTTTCGCACCAGAACACCACATTTGCTCAGGTGCACCGGTCGCCGCGATCATCGCCGCGCCCTTTGTCGCCGTGGTGCCAGCGCCGACTTTTGGGCAACAAAATTACGATGCGCTATCCGAACAAATGCCAATGCGGCCGCCTTCAGCGGAAACTCTTGGCCGAAGCGTGCCGCCCAGTGTTCCGCATTGCTTACTTCAGCAGGCCTTTGAGCAGCTTGGCCATTTCGGAAGGATTGCGCGTCACTGTAAAGCCGCACTCCTCCATGATGGCCAGTTTGGCGTCGGCGGTATCGGCACCGCCGGAAATCAACGCGCCCGCGTGACCCATGCGCTTGCCGGCCGGCGCGGTCACTCCCGCGATGAAACCGACAATCGGCTTCTTCATGTTGTCCTTGCACCAGATCGCGGCTTCCGCTTCGTCGGGACCGCCGATTTCGCCGATCATGATGACTGCATCGGTGTCCGGATCGTCGTTGAAGGCACGCATGATGTCGATATGCTTGAGGCCGTTGATCGGGTCGCCGCCGATGCCGACTGCGGAAGACTGGCCGAGGCCGATTTCGGTGAGCTGCGCCACGGCCTCATAGGTCAGCGTGCCGGAGCGCGAGACCACGCCGATGCGGCCCTTGCGGTGGATGTGACCGGGCATGATGCCGATCTTGATTTCGTCGGGTGTGATGAGGCCGGGGCAGTTCGGTCCGAGCAGCAGCGTCTTCTTGCCGCCGGCGGCTTCCTTGGCTCGCATCTGGTTGCGCACGATCAGCATGTCGCGCACGGGGATGCCTTCGGTGATGCAGATCGCCAGATCGAGGTCGGCCTCGCAGGCCTCCCAGATCGCAGCGGCGGCGCCGGCGGGCGGCACGTAGATCACGGAAACCGTGGCACCGGTTTGTGCCTTGGCCTCCTTGACCGAACCAAAAATCGGGATGCCCAATACCTCTTCGCCAGCTTTTTTCGGATTCACGCCCGCCACGAAGCAGTTCTTGCCGTTGGCGTATTCCTGGCATTTCTCGGTATGAAACTGGCCCGTCTTGCCGGTGATGCCCTGGGTAATGACTTTGGTGTCTTTGTTGATGAGGATTGACATAATTTTTCCTTACTTGACCGCGGCGACGATTTTGCTCGCCGCGTCGGCCATGGTGTCGGCGGAAATGATCGGCAGGCCGGAATCCTTGAGGATCTTCTTGCCGAGGTCTTCGTTGGTGCCCTTCATGCGCACCACCAGGGGCACGCTGAGGTGTGTTTCCTTGGCCGCCGCAACGACCCCTTCCGCAATCGTGTCGCACTTCATGATGCCGCCGAAAATATTGACCAGGATGCCCTTGACCTTGGGGTTCTTCAACATGATCTTGAAGGCTTCGGTGACTTTCTCCGTGGTGGCGCCACCGCCGACATCGAGGAAGTTGGCCGGTTCTGCGCCAAACAGCTTGATGGTATCCATGGTGGCCATCGCCAGGCCTGCGCCATTCACCAGGCAGCCGATGTTGCCATCGAGCGAGATGTAGGCCAGGTCGAACTTCGACGCTTCGACTTCATCGGCGTCCTCTTCATCCAGGTCGCGATAGGCGACGATCTCGGGATGGCGATACAGCGCATTGGCGTCGAAATTGAACTTGGCGTCGAGCGCCTTGATATCGCCATTGCCTTCGAGTATCAGCGGATTGATTTCGGCCAGGCTGGCATCGGTCTCCATGTAACAGGCGTACAGTTTCTTCAGGGTATCCACCGCCTGCGCCAGCGAACCTGCCGGCACGCCGATGCCCTTGGCCAGTTCATTCGCCTGGGCATCCGTCAAACCCGCTGCCGGATCGACAAACACCTTGATGATCTTCTCCGGTGTCTTGTGCGCGACTTCCTCGATATCCATGCCACCCTCGGAGGACGCCATCATGGCGACCTTCTGCGTGGCGCGGTCGGTCAGCGCCGCAACGTAGTATTCCTTTTTGATGTCGGCGCCTTCCTCGATCAGCAAACGGCGCACTTTCTGGCCGTCGGGGCCGGTCTGATGCGTCTTGAGCTGCATGCCGAGAATTTGTCCGGCGTAGGTCTTGACCTCGTCCATCGACTTGGCGACCTTGACGCCGCCGCCCTTGCCGCGACCGCCGGCGTGGATTTGCGCTTTCACCACCCAAACCTTGCCGCCCAGAGTTTCCGCCGCCTTGACCGCCTCGTCGACGGAAAAGCAGGGGATTCCGCGCGGTGTCGTCACGCCGAATTTTTTCAGGATTTCCTTGCCCTGATATTCGTGGATCTTCATGCGTCTTCCTTGTTTTATGTGCTGCGTTGATCGATAGCCAGCGCCGAACCGTGATTCCAGTACCGGTTGTCTTGTGGTGGAATCGGTCCGGACAACCTCACCGGACTGAACCGAATTGCATGCCGGCGCATCGCGTCGGTCGGGTTGAAATATATGTATCCCGGACCCTGTTGCGCCCGATCTGTCCCGGAAAGCCGGGCCGATGATGTCCTGCGTTGCCCTCTCCAGCGCGTCTCAATGGCGCGCATGTTGCGGCGCGAAATACTAACATAAGCATACTTAATCGAAGCTTACAGTGACGGCTTCGACGCGTTTCCTTCCAGCCATTCGGCGACCCGCTGGCTCTCGGCGGCGGCGTAATGCAATCCAAGCTTGCTTCTGCGCCACAGTACGTCTTCGGCGGCAAGCGCCCATTCTTCGCGGCACAAATAGCGCAGTTCGACCTCGAACAAACCGGGGGCGACTTCTTCACCCAGATGCGAAACCTGCCTGGCGTCGTCGAGTACCCGATCGATGCGGCTGCCATAGGCGCGGGACAGTCTTTCCGCCAATGACGGCTCGATCCAGTGGTAGCGCTCGCGCACGGCTCTGATGAAGCGTTCGATATCAAGATCGGGCCGTTGCAAGCTTCCAATCCATGCCCGCAGATCGCCGCCGGGCAGGCTGGATTTCTCGGTCCAGGGGTCGCGACATTCTCCCAGCGCCCGCCCGATCTCGTTGGCGGCTTCCTCGGCCAGTTTGCGGTAGGTGGTGATCTTGCCGCCCCATACGCTCAGCAAAGGCGCCGCGCCGGTGTTGCTTTCCAGCAGATAGTCGCGGGTAATTGCCGATAGCGCACCGGAAGTATCGCCGAACAGCGGCCGCACGCCGCTGAAACTCCACACCACGTCAGCCGGCGTGATCGATCGCTTGAAATAGCGGCTGGCCTGCTCGCAGAGATAGGCCGTTTCATCAACGTCTATGCGTGGCTCCCCTGGATCACCGGTGAATTGCGAATCGGTGGTGCCGATCATGGTGAAGTGCTCTTCATAGGGGATCGCGAAGATGATGCGTTTCTGCGGGTCCTGGAAGACATAGGCGTGGTCGTGATCAAAACAGCGTGGCACCACGATGTGGCTGCCCTTGACCAGGCGCTGGTGCCGCGTCGCGAGCACTTCGCCGTGATCGGATCGGGCGACGCTGCGCAAAAAGGTCTCTGCCCAAGGGCCAGCGGCATTGACCAGCAAGCGCGCGGTGACGCTGGACTGCTGCCCGTCCGTCGCTTGAAGTGACGCGGTCCAGCCAGCCACGCTGCGCTGTGCCGCCACGCAACGGGTACGGGGCCGGAACTTCGCGCCACGCTCATGGGCATCCAGCGCATTCAATACCACCAGCCGCGCATCGTCGACCCAGCCATCGGAATAAACGAAACCGCGCACCAAGCGATCCTGCAGGGCGGTGCCGACGGGATGGCGGCGCAAATCAATCGCCTGCGACCCTGGCAGGACTTCGCGTCGCGCCAGATGGTCATAGAGGAACAGGCCGAGGCGTATCCACCAGACCGGCCGCATCGTCGGCTCGTGCGGCATGACGAAGCGCAGCGGGCGGATGATGTGGGGCGCGCTGCGCAGCAAGACCTCGCGCTCCAGCAGCGCCTTCCTGACCATGGCGAATTCGTAGTATTCGAGATAGCGCAATCCGCCATGAATCAGCTTGGACGAGGCCGATGAGGTATGGGCGCCCAGATCGTCCTGTTCGACCAGCACGACCCGCCAGCCGCGTCCGGCCAAGTCCCGCGCAATGCCCACGCCGTTGATCCCGCCGCCGACGACGAGGACGTCGCAATCCTGAGTGCCGCCCCCCGCCGCACTCGCCGGAGGGTTCTGGTTTCCTGCATCCGGCGATTCGTTCATGGCTTTCCTTGTGGGCCGTCCGGCTTGCGGACCGCCGAGTCGACAGCCATCATAATGGCAACAGGCGTGGCCCTCGCCGCGCGGCTGTTCATTCGCCGGAGATCACCATGACTCGCCCCCGCTATCTGCTGGCTCTCGATCAAGGCACTTCCAGTTCGCGCAGCATTGTCTTCGACAGCCGCGGCGGCATCGTCGCGGTGGCTCAGCAGGAGTTCCGCCAGATATTCCCGCAGCCCGGATGGGTCGAACACGATCCCCGGGAAATCTGGTCCAGCCAGCTCGCGACCGCGCAGCAAGCGCTGCGTCGGGCGGGCGTCGGCGCCGCCGAGATCGCCGGCATCGGCATCACCAACCAGCGCGAAACCACGCTGGTCTGGAACCGCAGCAGCGGCGAACCGTTGTGCAACGCCATCGTCTGGCAGGACCGGCGCACCGAACCGCTCTGCGCCGAACTGCGTGAACGCGGCTGCGAAGCCATGCTGCGCGAAAAATCCGGGCTGGTCATCGACGCCTATTTTTCCGGCACCAAACTGAAATGGATCCTTGACCACACTCCCGGCGCACGGGATGCGGCGCAGCGCGGCGAACTGGCATTCGGCACCGTGGATTCCTGGCTGACCTGGCAATTGACCGGCGGCGCGGTGCACGCCACCGATGTCAGCAACGCCTCACGGACGATGCTGTTCGACATCCATCGCAATCGTTGGGACGAAGACTTGCTGGCGATGCTGGAGATTCCGCGCGAAGTCCTGCCCGAGGTCCATGCCTCCAGTCATGTGTTCGGGCACACGCGCACCGAGCTGTTCGGCGCTCCGATTGCCATTGGCGGCATTGCCGGCGACCAGCAAAGCGCGCTGTTCGGCCAGGCTTGTTTCAGTTCCGGTCTCGCAAAAAACACCTACGGCACCGGCTGCTTTTTGCTCATGCATACCGGTGAGCATGCCCGGGTCAGCGCCAACGGGTTGATCACCACCAGCGCCGCGCAAATCAGTTCGACGCCGACATTCGCCCTCGAAGGCAGCGTATTCATTGGCGGCGCCGTGGTGCAATGGCTGCGTGACGGGCTCCAGGCCATCAAGGGCAGCGAGGTGGTGCAAGGCCTGGCCGAGACCGTACCGGACAGCGGCGGCGTGATGTTCGTCCCGGCCTTTACCGGACTCGGCGCACCCTACTGGAAGCCCGACGCCCGCGGCGCCATTCTGGGTTTGAGCCGCGGCACCAGTGTCGCCCACATTGCCCGCGCCGCGCTGGAAAGCATCGCCTTCCAGAGCGCCGCATTGTTCCAAGCCATGAGCCGGGATCTGGCGGACAGCGATGGCATCAGCGAGCTTCGCGTCGACGGCGGCGCCTGCGTGAACGATCTGCTGATGCAGTTCCAGGCCGACCTGCTGGGCATCCCGGTGGTTCGGCCGCAAGTCATCGAGACCACGGCGCTCGGCGCCGCCTATCTGGCGGGCCTCTCCTGCGGCGTGTATGCGGGGCTCGACGAACTCGCCGCGCAATGGCAGGCCGAGCGGATTTTCCATCCCACCCTGTCGCGCAGCCGCGCCACGGAGTTGATGCAGGACTGGGAACACGCGGTGGCACAAACCACGCTGTAGACGCCTGATGATCGCCGTATCGCCATCCGCAGCGGCGAGGAGAGCGCATTTTGCTCGACCGCCCTGCTGCGCAGGAGCTTCATCAGCGCCGACTTTCAAAGCCGGCAGCTGCTCAACCTTATAACCTTAGTTGAACCACAGAGGCACAGAGGACACAGAGAGGAAAAACAAATGCTTGCCGTGTCTCGCACACTCACCCGCTGGATGATTGGTATTGGATCGACAGGTCTTTGATTCATCGCCTTCCTCTGTGTCCTCTGTGTCCTCTGTGTCTCAGTGTCTCTGTGGTAAGGAATTTAGGTTCAGCTGTCGCGCCGGGTTTCCTGCAGGGTTTTCAGCTCCGGCAACTTGAGCCGTTTGCGATCGGGCTCGACGGCCGTCAATGCCTCGACTTCCTTCATCGTGCCGTGGCAGCGTTTGACCAGGTCCAGATAGACCCCGGTGCCCTCGACTTTCCAGGCCATCTCCAGCTCGGTCAGTTCGCGCATCAGCTTGGCCGGCACGCCTGCGGCCAGCATGCGCGGCGGAATCTCCATGCCGGCCTTGACGAAACTCTGTGCCGCGACGATGGCGGACTCGCCGACTACGGCGTTGTCCATCACCACCGCGTTCATGCCTACCATGCCGTTCTTGCGCACGATGCAGCCATGCAGGATCGCGCCGTGACCGATATGCCCATGTTCTTCGATGATGGTGTCGCTGCCGGGAAAGCCGTGCATCACGCAGCAATCCTGCACGTTGGCGCCGGCACCGATGAACAGGCGGCCGAAATCACCGCGCAAGCTGGCGCAGGGGCCGATGTAGGCGCCGGCACCGACGACGACATCGCCGATCAATACGGCGGACGGATGGACAAACGCAGAGGGGTCCACCACCGGCACGATGCCGTCGATCTCATAAACCTTCATAGGATTACCCCCAATGCCCGGTCCAGCCAATGCGCGTTCACTCGATGTGGCGCCGGCTCTGGACCACGAAGAATCGATTGGCGACAAAAGCGCTGTCCGTCAGGCAGGCATTCGCCGCCGGGTTGGCGCCTGTCGCGTGAAAATCCGAGTAAGCCGCCGACTGATTGACAAATACACCGCCGGTCAGGTTGATCGACAGCGCCACGCCCGCACGCAAGGCCGCCTCCTCGGCATGTTCGACCACCACGGGATTGCTTGAATACAACGCGAATGTGATCGCCCCCTGTTCGCGAATCACGCGCTCCGCTGTTGCCAGACTCTGCGCCGTCGTCGCCGTTTCGACCACGAGCGTGATCGGACCGAAACGCTCTTCCATGTAGGCGCGTTCGTCGGCGACATCGACCTTGAGGATCAAGGGACTATACACGCGCGCTTCAGGCCACTGCGGGTGCTCGACACGACTCGACGCGCGCAAGACCTCACCCAGTTCATTGGCCGCTTCGAGACGCGCCAGGGTTGCCGGCGACTGGATCGCGCCCAGCACTTCCACCGCGCGTTTCGGGTCCTCGAGGAACTTCGAAACGGCATTGGCCAGATCATGGCCGAACTGCTCGGCGGATACGACACCCTCCGAAGTTTTTACACCCTCGCGCGAAACAAAAATGGTCTGTGGCGTGGTGCACATCTGGCCTGAATACAACGACAGGGTGAACGCCAGATTCTTCAGCATCGCCTTGTAGTCGTCGATCGAGTCGACCACGATGCAATTGACCCCGGCTTTCTCGGTGTACACATTGGCATGGCGGCAGTGCTCTTCCAGCCAGTTGCCGAAATCGGGACCGCCGGTGTAATCGATCAGCCGAACTTCGGGCCGCATCGCCACTTCCTTGGCGACAGGTGCCGAAGGGTTGTCTATCAGCAGACTGACCAGATTCGGATCGAAGCCCGCCTCCTTGAGCGCATTGCGGGCAACAGCCACGCAGATGGCAAGCGGCAGGATCACCGTCGGATGCGCCTTTACGATCACCGGATTGCCGGTGACCAAGCTGGCGAAGATGCCCGGGTAACCGTTCCAGGTCGGGAATGTCGAACAGGCGATCACCAGCGCCACGCCACGCGGCATGATGGTGAATGTCTTTTCCATTTTCAGCGGCGGGTTCTTGCCCTGCGGCTTTTCCCAGATCGCCGTTTCCGGCACATGCTTCATTTCGCGCCAGGCGTAGACCACGGCCTCGAGGCCGCGATCCTGGGCATGCGGTCCGGCGGCCTGGAAGGCCATCATCAGGGGTTGCCCTGTGGTGTGCATGACGGCATGCGCCATTTCGAAGCTGCCATTGTTCAGGCGCTCCAGAATCTCCACACAGACGGCTGCCCGCGTGTCGGCGCCGGCCTTGATCCAGCCCGGCATGGCCGCCTTGCCCGCGGCGATCAGGGCATCGGCGCTGCAGCGCGGGTAGGAGATATTCAGCGGCAGGCCATAGGGCGAGACTTCCGACCCACCGCGCTCGACGACGCCGGGCTGATCCAGATAGAACTGCGCGCCGCGATAGGCTTCAAAGGCCTTGTGCCCGTCTTCGATCGCCGTCTCGCCATAGGCTCGCGGACTCTCGGCATAAGGACTCCAGTAGCCGCGTGACTCAATCGCCGCGACGGCTTTCTGCAACAGGGCTTGATGCTTCTCGAACAATAGATGGGGCATGTCGGGTCTCCGGGGAAATATATGAATTATTGGATTTGGAAAAACAGCATCAAAAGCAAAGGCACGGGGTCTTAAAGCATCGTGACCCATTCCTGTGCCCAGGTGAGCGCCTCTTCATCGGGCAGCGGCTGGGTGCAGGCATCGATCTCCAGGCGCTCGCCGACCTTGCTGGCGCCGCACTCGGCAAACAGGGCATCCATGTCCTTGCCCGCTTGGCAAAACGTGGCCTTGTAAGTCTGGTCACCGAGGGCGATCACGCCATAGCTGAGGAATGAAAGATCGGGCTTTTCTGTCCGCAGACGCTCTGCCAATGGAATGATGTTGTCCGGCAGTTCGCCATCGCCGTGGGTTGAAGTACAGACCAGCACCACCTCGCGCCCATCGAGCCCGACGCTTCCGGCATCGGCGTCCGCGGCGACTTCGACTTCATGGCCGAGCGCCGGCAGATTGTCGGCCAAATGGTCGGCGCACATCTGGGCATTGCCCGACTCGGTGCCGACGATGATCAGTATGTTGCTCATGATGCCATTCCTTCAAACTTCAGGTTCTCGGGGGCGATGACGTGATACATTTTTATTGTACCCTGTACGGCTGTTTTGTGTCATAATTAATTTGATACTATTTCAACATTTGATGTTATTTACATTGTATCTCTTTGTCGCTCTCTGCAAAATCCTCTTATAGTCAGGGCGTACAGCGGAGTATGGGCACACATTGTGGAGCGAGTCATGCAAAAACAGGATACGGGTTTTCTCGAACTCATCGCCGCCGGAAACACGATCGGCGCCCCCGAGGGCGATCTGCTGAAATGCGCCGGGACCTCGGTACCGACCGCCTACCGCAACGAGTTGATGCGGCTGGTGGTGGTTTTCGCTGATTCCGAGCTTGCCGGCGCTGCCGGATTCTGCCCCTTCATCAATCGAGGGCCCGGGCTCAGGGAGCGGATTGTCGCGGCCAAAATCGTCACCGAAAAGTACGTGCACGCCGAGCTGGCGCTCGCCCTGCTCAAGCCCTTTGGCGTCAACCCCCTGCTCTACGTGCGATCCCATGCCTGGGATTCGCGCCTTGATCGCCATCTTGATCTCGGAACCCGGCGCATCGGCGGCGACAAACGACTCAATGTCTTCCACTATCCCCTTGAGGGATGGGAAGACGCCCTCGTTTTCAACATGCTGATGGGGGCCGCCACGGCGATTCAACTGGCCGAAATGCAACACTGCTCCTACCTGCCGCTCGCGGAAGCCATCGGGCAAATACTGCCGCGGGAACAAGAACACGCGAAATTGGGCGAAAGCGGCGTCGCCCAGGCCATCGAACGCGGCGGCAATCAGGCAGCCGTGCAAGCGGCGGTCAACTACTGGTATCCGCGCGTCACCGCCACTTTTGGTCGGGTCGATTCGGATCACGCGACGACTTACATCCAGTATGGACTGCGCCGACGCAGCAGCACGGAAATGCTTGGCGACTGGAAAGCCCAATCGGCCGCGTCGCTCAAACGCCTCGGTCTGGCTGTTGCCAACTGATCCGCGATCCGGAGACCCGCCGATGACTTACCAGCACATTCTTTTTTCACTCGACAGCGGCATCGCCCGCATCACGCTCAATCGTCCCGACCGGCTCAACAGTTTCAATGGCGAGATGCATCTCGAACTGCGCGAAGCGCTCGAGCGGACCCGCGACCAGGGGGCGCGGGTTTTGCTGCTGACCGGCGCGGGGCGAGGATTTTGCGCCGGTCAGGATTTATCCGATCGCAACGTCTCCGCGGGCGATGAGCCGGTTGACCTGGGCTACAGCATCGAAACCTTCTACAAACCCCTGGTGCTGAGCCTGCGGGCGCTGGAAATACCGGTGATCTGCGCCGTGAATGGTGTCGCGGCAGGCGCCGGCGCGAACATCGCGCTGGCCTGCGACATCGTGCTCGCCGCACGCTCGGCATCGTTCATTCAGGCGTTTTGCAAACTCGGACTGGTCCCCGACGCCGGCGGCACCTGGGCGCTGCCGCGCCTGGTCGGGACCGCCCGCGCCATGGGCCTGGCGATGCTCGGCGACAAACTCTCGGCCGAGCAGGCCGAAGCCTGGGGACTGATCTGGAAATGCGTCGATGACGACAAACTGGCGGCAGAGGCCGACAGGCTGGCCACCCATTTCAGCACGGCACCCACCAAAGGGCTCGCCCGTACCAAGCAGGCGATTTACGCCAGCAGCGGCAACAGTCTGGAGCAGCAACTCGAACTGGAGCGCGTCAGCCAGCGGGAACTCGGCTTTGGTCACGATTATCGCGAGGGCGTCGCCGCCTTCATGGAAAAACGCAGCCCTTCATTCAAGGGCGAATGATGGCGCTTTCCCCGCAGCAAATCGCCGAACGCTGCACCGAGATCATGTGGCCGGACGACCACGCGGCGCAAGGTCTCGGCATCGTCATTGAAAACACGTCCGCGGGCGGCGCCAGAGTAAGCATGGCGGTGCGTCAGGACATGGTGAATGGGCACGGCATTTGCCACGGCGGCTTCATCTTTGCGCTGGCCGACACCAACTTTGCCTATGCCTGCAACAGCTTCAATCACAAGGCGGTCGCCGCCGGCGTTGACATCAACTTTGTCGCGCCGGCCCATCTTGGCGATACACTCACAGCCATCGGCAGCGCGCGCCACCAGGGCGGACGCAGCGGCATATACGACATCGAGGTTACGAACCAGAACGGCAAGACGATTGCCGTTTTTCGTGGCCGCTCCACCCGCATCAAGGGACATTTCTTCGACGAAAGCGAAATTTAATGACAACCCATCCCCCAACCCCTTTTGGGGAATTCGCTGCCCACCCTCCTTCCCCCCCCCTCAGGGCGGGGGTGACTAGTCACCTCCCACGCTCGGCGGGGGAGGCAGGGAGGGGGTGTCCATCATTTGTCCGCGTCAGCGCGGGCGGCCCGGCGGAGGCAGCATGAACGAACAAGCATTTATCTGCGACGCGACGCGTACTCCCATCGGTCGCTACGGCGGCACCTTGTCCAGCGTCCGCACCGACGATCTTGCCGCATTGCCGATAAAAACCCTGATCGCGCGCAATGGCAAGGTCGACTGGGCGCAGGTCGAGGACGTCATTTACGGTTGCGCCAACCAGGCTGGCGAGGACAACCGCAATGTGGCGCGCATGGCCGCCCTGCTGTCCGGCCTGCCGGTCAGCGCCACGGGAACCACGATCAACCGCCTGTGCGGGTCCGGCATGGACGCCGTCGGCACCGCGGCACGCGCGATCAAGGCGGGAGAAGCCTCGCTGATGATTGCCGGCGGCGTGGAAAGCATGAGCCGCGCCCCCTTCGTCATGCCCAAGGCCGACAGCGCCTTCTCGCGCAGCAATGCGGTATATGACACCACCATCGGCTGGCGTTTCATCAACAAGCTGATGAAGCAACAATACGGCGTGGACTCCATGCCCGAGACCGCCGACAACGTTGCCGCCGAATTCAGCATCAACCGCGCCGATCAGGATGCATTTGCCCTGCGCTCGCAGCAGCGCTGGGCGGCCGCTCAAGCCGCCGGCTACTTCAAGGACGAAATCACCCCTGTCGAGATCGTGCAACGAAAAGGCGATCCGAAAGTGTTCGACACCGACGAACATCCGCGGCCCGACACTACGCCGGAGCAACTGGCCAAGCTGAAAGGCATCAACGGGCCCGAGCTCACCGTCACTGCCGGCAATGCGTCCGGCGTCAATGACGGCGCCTGTGCGCTGCTGATCGCCTCGGCCGACGCCGCCAAGCGCCACGGCCTGACACCACGCGCCCGGGTGGTCGCCATGGCGACAGCCGGGGTCGCGCCGCGCATCATGGGCTTCGGCCCGGCGCCCGCGGTGAGGAAGCTGATGGCGCTGAGTGGCTTGAGCCTGGAACAGATGGACGTCATCGAACTCAACGAAGCCTTTGCGGCACAAGGTCTGGCGGTGACCCGCGATCTGGGACTGGCCGACGACGACGCGCGGGTCAACCCCAACGGCGGCGCCATTGCGATCGGCCATCCATTGGGCATGAGCGGCGCCCGACTGGTCACCACCGCAATGTACCAGTTGCATCGCAGCGGCGGTCGCTATGCGCTGTGCACCATGTGCATCGGCGTCGGACAGGGCATCGCGATCATCATCGAACGCGTCTGAGCACGAATTGTTGAGTTGACCGGCACCGATGGCTGCCGATCATTTTTCCGGCCAGGCCGCGGAGTACGCGAAAGCGCGGCCCGCCTATCCGCCCGAGTTGTTTGCCTGGCTGGCACAACACTGCCCGACCCGGGAACTGGCCTGGGATTGCGCCACCGGTAACGGGCAGGCAGCACAGGCGCTGGCCGAGCACTTCCAGCGCGTCCATGCCACCGACTTGTCCGCCGAGCAACTCACACAGGCCACGCCTCATCCCCGCATCGATTACCGCATCGCGCCGGCCGAGATCAGTGGCCTGGCGGACCGAAGCTGCGATCTGGTCAGCGTTGCGCAGGCCTTGCACTGGTTCAGCACAGAAGCTTTTTACGCAGAAGTGAAGCGCGTGCTCAAACCCGGCGGCCTGTTCGCGGCATGGACGTATTCCCTGCTGCAGGGTGATGCGGAACTCAACGCCATGCTGAGCGACTTCCATACCAACATCGTCGGCCGCTACTGGCCGCCGGAACGTCGCTGGGTCGACCGCGGTTACCGCGGCATGCCTTTCCCCTGCGCCGATATCGCCACACCCGAGTTCCAAATCCGCCTCGAGTGGACATCGGCCGATTTGCTCGCCTACCTGCGCACCTGGTCGGCAACCCGGCGCTGCATCCGGGAAACCGGCAGCGACCCCTGCGTGGCGCTGGGAGAACGCCTGCGCACGATCTGGCCCCAGGCAGAATCTAGAAAGACCATAATCTGGCCCCTTACCCTTCGCTGCGGGAGACTCGAATGACCAGCACTGCCGAAACCTCCGCCAACGTTGCCACCCTGGGTGGCGGCTGCTTCTGGTGCCTTGAAGCCGCGCTGATTCAGCTGCGCGGTGTCGAGTCGGTGGTGTCAGGCTACGCCGGAGGACAGATGCAGAATCCCGACTACCACAGCGTATGCAGCGGTGACTCGGGCCATGCCGAAGTGGTCGAAGTGCGCTTCGATCCCACGGTGATCGACTATCGCAGCGTGCTGCAAGCCTTCTTTGCGATTCACGACCCGACGACGCCCAACCGGCAGGGCAACGATGTCGGTACCCAGTATCGCTCGGTGATCTTCACCCACGATACCGAACAGGAGGCCATCGCCAAGGCGCTGATTGCCGAGCTCACGACAGCAAAATTCTGGCCCGAGCCGATTGTCACCGCCGTATCGCCAGCGCCGACTTTCTGGCGTGCCGAAGAGGGGCATCAAAACTACTACGCGAACAATCCCGGGCAAGGCTACTGCCAGGTGGTTGTAGCGCCCAAAGCCGCGAAGTTGCGCAAGCTCTTTGCCGGCCGCCTGAAAAGCCCTGGATGACGTCCACTGCCTATGCCGGCCACGGCCGTGCCGTCGCGCTGATGGTTGTGGCCAGTTTTCTGTGGTCCACCGCCGGCGTGGTGACGCGCCATCTCGATGCCGCGCGCGGCCTTGAAATCACGTTCTGGCGAAGCTTCTTCACCCTCGTGTCGCTCGGCCTGATCCTGCGCCTTTGGCGCGGGCCGGGACTGACACGCCGCCTGGTTTCCGGCGGGCGATACCTTTGGGCCTCCGGCGTCTGCTGGGCGATCATGTTCACCGCGTTCATGATCGCCCTTACCATGACGACAGTCGCCAATGTGCTGGTGACCATGGCGATCGCGCCGCTGCTGACGGCGCTGGTCGCACGCGCCGCCTCGGGGCACGCGCTTCCGCAGCGAACCTGGTGGGCCATCGTGCTGGCGGGCGTGGGCATAGCCGGCGTCTTCGGCGGGCAGGTGTCGGGTGCCGCAAGCGAGGGTCTGGCGGGCCTGCTGGTAGCCCTATGCGTACCCTGTGCCGCCGCGGTTAACTGGACACTGGTCAAGAAATCGGCAAGCGCCGACATGGTTCCCGCCATCCTGATCGGTGCTGGCTTGTCCAGCCTCGCCACCCTGCCACTGGCATGGCCGCTATCAGCCAGTCTTCACGATATCGGCTGGCTCGCGTTTCTCGGTTTGATGCAACTTGCGGTGCCCTGTTCGCTGGCGATAGTCGCCGCACGCACGCTGAGTGCACCCGAAGTGTCGCTGCTGGCATTGCTGGAGATCATTTTCGGCATCGGACTCGCATGGCTTGGCGCCGGCGAAGATCCGGACATCAATGTGCTGCTTGGCGGCATGCTGGTGATCAGTGCTCTGGCAGGCAATGAATGGCTGGGGCTGCGTCAGGCGCGCGCCACTGGAGCCAGCTATTCGGCATCGGGCTGATTGCCCGGCGCGCTATCGGAAAAAGCAGGCAAGTTCATGCACGCGTGGTGAATGCGCATGATCGTTGGCACATGATCCAGACGCGCCTTGAAGCGTTGCGCGTTGAATATCTGCGGCACCAGACAAATGTCCGCCAGTCCGGGCGTGTCGTCATGGCAATAGGTCCCCGTCGATGCGTGGCCTTGCAGCATCGACTCGACCGCGGCCAGTCCGGTTTCAACCCAGTGGCAATACCAGGCGGTTTTTTGTTCGTCCGAGATGCCCAGCGTCTTGGTCAAGTAAGCCAGCACGCGCAGATTGTTGAGCGGATGGATCTCGCAGGCGATGGCCAGCGCGAGCGCCCTCACGCGCGCCCTGCCCGCCGGGTCCGCAGGGAGCAGTGGAAGCTGCGGCCGCGTCTCGTCCAGGTATTCAATAATGGCCAGGGACTGCGTCAATACGGTTCCATCGTCGTCGAGGACCGGCACCAGGGCGGCCGCGTTCAGTGATTTAAACGCGCCAAGGAATTGCTGGCCACCGTCCTTGAGCAGATGTACCGCGAGGTAATCGTAATCGAGTCCCTTGAGCGCCAGCGCGATGCGAACGCGAAAACTGGCGGAGCTGCGAAAGTAGCTGTAGAGCTTCATGGCTATCCTGTATATGGCATTCAGCCTGAAAAACTCGATTGAACCACAGAGGCACAGAGAAAAAACAAAGCGGTGCGCCGCAAGGGCGGATCAAGCAAAGGGTGAGGGGCCGTCGATGCACACGGCCTTGATTCATCGCCTTTCTCTGTGCCTCTGTGTCTCTGTGGTGAAGTTTTTTGATTTCAATGAAAACTGCTGCAAACAAACTCGTCACCCGACACGCCGGCGGAAAAATATGGGGGCTGGAAGGTTCGACCAAACCGGCTCGAAACAAACCAGCACCCCGCGCTGAGGCTAGAATGACGCGACTATAGCGACGATTCTTGCGATGTCAAAATTTGCCTTTCTGTCAATCAATCACCGGGCCCGTATGGCTTCGCTGTGCGCCGCCGTGATCGCCACGCTGTTATCGCCTTCGGCCTTGGCCGCGACGGGCGGTTCCGATTCGGGCCTGCAGCGCAGCGACAGGCTGGATACCGGGCGCATTGGCAAGCTGACGGAGAATGAGCGCTCGGTATTGCGGATCGAGTGGCGCGCCGCCAAATCGAGCGCTGATGAAGCCGAAACCGTCCAGGCCATGCTCGACAAGTTGCAACGTCTGGAAACTACCATCAGCGAAATCAGCCGCCTGATTCTGAGCATGCCGGCACAGCAACCGGGTGCATCCGCCGTGACAAAGGCAGTGATAACCGGCGTTGAGGCAGAGTCTGACACATTGAGCGCCTATGACTGGCGCCTGTGGGTCGCGAACATCACCGCCGCGTTTCTAGTGGCCCTGTGGTGGTTCCGCGGACGCCGATCAAGCGAAGCGGCACCCACAGGAGCGATTTCAGTAACGCCTTCCAGCCCGGCCATACCGGTCGCTGTGGATTCCGTAGCGACGACACCCGTCATCACGCCAGCGAAAGCCGCGGGCCCGGCGACCGAAGCCGTGCCGACTCCAAACGCTGCTGCTGCAGCGGCGTCCGCTCCACCCATGGCCGCCACCCGACTTGCTGAGATCCCCGACTCAGCCGCCGATGCCGCCCCGCCAGAACCGACTGTTGCGCCCATGGTGATCGACTTTTCACTGGAAGAAGCCGACCCGGAAACCATAGCGCGCGAAAACGCCCGGGTGCCGCGGCCGAGGTCGGCAACTTCCACAAAAGTCGCATCGAACCCGGAGCAAAAGAATCTGGAACCTACGCTGCAACTCGCCGAGATCATGCTTTCCATGGGGCTGGACCAAGGCGCGGCCGAAGCCCTGCTGGATTACACGGAGGCCCATCCACGCCAGGCGGTTTATCACTGGCTGAAACTTCTCGGCATCTATCGCCGCAGAGGCCAGCAACATGAGTTTCAGGAAACCGCGGAAAAGCTGCGCAAGCACTTCAATATCCAGGCTGAAGAATGGGTGCGGGCCGACAACGCCGAAGCACCTGAACTGGAAAAATTTACCCGCGTGGCGGTGCACATACAACAGACCTGGTTGCAGCCGGCGGAGTGCATGAGCTATCTGCGGCAACTGCTCGAAGACAACCGGGAAGGTGCGCGCGCAGGATTCCCGCAATCGGTCGCCGAAGAAATCCTGCTGCTGATCGAGATCCAGAAAGACCACGGCGCGTAGCGCGGCAGAGGCGCGCCCGACATCAGCCTGCGCTGAGACCGAAGCGCCGCCCGACTCAAGCCGCAGGCTGGATCCGCTCGACGGTTTGCTCGATGGCGCCGAAAATGCTGGCACCCGTGCCGTCCTTCATGTCGATTCTGACGCGATCGCCAAAATGCATGAAGGGCGTTCTGGGCTTGCCCTCTTCGATGGTTTCGTACATCCGGACTTCGGCGATGCAGCAATAACCCACGCCGCCATTGCTCACGGAAGAACCGAACAAACCGCCCTGCTTGTTCGAAACCGTGCCCGAGCCGATGATGGTGCCGGCTTCGAGTTCGCGCGTCTTTGCCAGATGCGCCACCAGCTGGCCGAAGCCGAAGGTCATGTCCACACCGGCATCGGGCCTGCCAAAGAGTTCGCCGTTCAACTCGACTTCAAGCGGCAGATGCAGTTTTGCATCACTCCACGCCGCCCCCAGTTCGTCCGGCGTGACAGCCACTGGCGAAAACGCGGATGCCGGCTTGGATTGCAGGAAACCGAAACCCTTGGCCAACTCGGCCGGTATCAGATTGCGCAGGCTGACGTCATTGACCAGCATCAGCAAGCGAATCGCCTCGGCGCATTGCCCGGGTGTGGCGCCGATGGGTACATCGCCGGTCACGACGGCAACCTCGGCTTCGAAGTCGATACCCCAGGCTTCATCGCAAGCCATGACCGGGTCACGGGGACCCACGAAGCTGTCGGAACCGCCCTGGTACATCAGCGGATCAACGTGAAACTCCGGCGGCAACTCCGCACCGCGGGCCTTTCGCACCAGTTCGACATGGTTGATATACGCCGACCCGTCCGCCCACTGGTAGGCGCGCGGCAAGGGGCTGTGGCAATGCTTGGGCTCGAAGGGAACGGCATGGCGTGCCTGAGCATTGTTCAGCCCCAGGTAGACCTGTTCGAGCCCGGTAACGACTTCATCCCAGTTGTCGAGCGCTTGTTGCAAGGTCCGCGCAATATCGCCGACCGGCTGACACTGCGTCAAATCCCGACTGACGACCACCAGTGTACCGTCACGACCGCCTTGTTTCAGGGTCGCCAGCTTCATTTTTTGGCGCCCGCCGAGGAAACACTGCCGTCATGCATCCAGCGCGCGTGCTTGGGCGCTTTCTTTGTTTTTGCCCATTCTTCGAGCATGTCCCACTTGACCTCATCAAGCTGCTTCATCATTTCCGCCGTACCGGTATTGAAAGCCAGTTCCAGGCGGTGGCCGTTCGGATCGAAGAAGTAGATCGACTGGAAAATCGTGTGATCGGTCGGTCCGATGACTTCGATGCCATCGGCTTCAAGCCGCGCCTTGGCGGCAAGCATTTCTTCCATGCTCCCGACTTCCATCGCCAGATGCTGGGTCCAGCTCGGTGTGTTGCGATCCCGGTCCATTTCCGGTTGGGTCGGCAACTCGAAGAAGGCCAGAATATTGCCGGCGCCGGCGTCGAGAAAAATATGCATGTAGGGATCGGGCGCCTTGGTCGACGGCACTTCGTCCTCGGCAATGGCGAGAATGAAACCCATGTCGAGGTACTTGCCATACCACTCGACGGTCTGCTTGGCATCCTTGCAGCGATAGGCGACGTGGTGCACTTTCTTGATCAGGCTTGCGCTCATGTTCAGACTCCTTCGCGAGCAATGGTGAGGGCTTCACGCAGCGTACCGATGTCGCCAATATGATTGGCGAGCAGCAGGATCAGGCGCGCGTTGAGCAGTTCGGACTGCTCATCCGACAAATCGCGATGCGTGTTGATGAGCATTTCGTAGAAATCGTCGCCGGGCGCGTAGGCGGTGAAATAGCTCACCCCGGCTTCGGCGAAATTCGGATTCAGATTGAGTGCCATGGTCATGTTCCCTCTCAGGTATTGCAGGTGGCTTTCGCCACGGCGGCCTTGATCTTTGCCGGATCCAGCACCCGCCAGCGCGCGGCAACATGCTGGTCGGGGCGCACCAGATACACCGTGCCGTGCCGTGCGTCGTAGCGCTGGGCGGCGACGCCATGTGCGTCCTCGAGATGCGGAATTCCGCCAGCGACGCTACCCGATATCGACGCGATCACCAGGGCTTGCACCGCGATGCCGCCGTGGGAAAGCCCGGACAGTGCAGCGATGGTCGCGGCATCCAGCGACTTCGGATCATCGGCAAAGTAGAGGGCGAAGAACTGCTTGCCAACTTTGTCCAGCAGCCAGCCTTCACTGCCGTTGTCCAGCAGCGGCGCATCATCCATCGGCGCTCCCGGCACCATGCGTCCGGAAAATTCGTCCGCCGCGTCGTCGGCCGTGTTGAGGCTGGAGGTGGTGAGAAAAGCCGGCACCGACAGACGGCCGGAATTCACCAGCGCGCGGCCGAAGGCATGATCCTTCGCCAAACCCAGCACCGCATTGCGGAAGGTTTTGCTGACCTTGCTCTTGGGTGTGATGAAATCGGTCGAGCGTGTCGAGTTCATCAGGTTTTCATCGGCGGCGAATACGCGTTCTTCCGAATAGCTGTCCAGCAGCGCGGGCGGCGCCTTGCCATCGATGACCAGTTTCAACTTCCAGCCCAGGTTGTCGATATCCTGCAGGCCCGAGTTGGCGCCGCGCGCACCGAATGGCGAGACCTGATGCGCCGCGTCGCCGACAAACAGCACGCGATCATGTGTAAAACTGCCCATGCGACGACACTGGAAGGTATACACGCTGACCCATTCCAGCTCGAACTCGCGCTCCGGTTTGCCGCTTGCGCCGTCAAATGCGGCGAGCATGGCCTTGATGCGCGGCAGCACGTTCTCCGGCTTCTTTTCCTGTTCCGGATCGGCATCCCAGCCCAACTGGAAATCGATACGAAACACACTGTCGGCCTGTTTGTGCAGCAACACCGATTGTCCCGGATGAAACGGCGGATCGAACCAGAACCAGCGCTCCGCGGGGAAATCAGCCTTCATCACCACGTCGGCGATGAGAAAGCGATCCATGAATATCTTGCCTTCGACTTCAAGGCCCAGCATGCGCCGAATCGGGCTGCGCGCCCCGTCGGCGGCAATCAGCCAATCGGTCTCGACGGCATAGAAACCGTCCTCGGTCTCGACCTTCAAGGTGACGGTCGTTCCGTTTCGCGTCACCGATACCACCTTGTTGCGCCAGCGCAGATCAATCCCGGGCCGTGACGCGGCGCGATTCGCCAGATACTCTTCCAGATAGTATTGCTGCAGATTCACCATGCCGGGACGGTGATGATCGGCTTCCGGCACCAGATTGAAGTTGTACACTTCCTTGTCGCGGAAGAAGGTGCGTCCGACATTCCACGATACGCCCTTGGCGCACACCGCGTCGCCGACTTCGTAGCGATCGAGGATTTCCAGCGCGCGCTTGGCGTAGCACACGCCGCGCGAGCCGATCGAAACGGTGTCGTCTTCGTCCAGCAGCAGCACTGGTATGTCATGCAGTTGCAGATCCAACGCCGCGGCCAGACCCACGGGGCCGGCACCGACGATCACCACGGGGACCTTCAGCGTGCTTCCACTGGCGATTTCCGGCGGCGTTGTGTATTCAAATTTAGGATACGTGTAGGTCGACAGCATCGGTTAACTCCTGCAGGCGGCGTCAGGCAGCCGCCTGCAGGGCATGCCACATTTCCTGATCGCGCTCGGCGGTCCAGATGCGCGGGTCGCGAATTCCCGAAGCTTCATCATGGGCGCGCGTGACATCGAACGGCAGGCAGTGCTCGTAGATGAACACGCTGGCGAACTTTGGATCCATGTTCTTGCGCGTATGCGTCATGCAAGCCGCGAGGTCCATGCCTTGAGCCACGGCTTCCTGTGCGCTGCGGTACAGCGTGGAGACGAAATCCTTGGTGTAGGCCAGGCCTTTTGCGACCTGGGTCGGATCCAGCAAGGCCGGACCGCGGCCGGGAATCATTTTCTCGGCTTTCAGGGCCGCCAGCGCATCCAACGTTGCCGGCCAGTCGGTCAGATAGGCGTCGCCGGTATAGCAAGCCGCGTCGGCCTCGACCAGATCTCCGGAGAACAGGATTTTCTGTTGCGGCAACCAGACCACGGTGTCGCCCTTGGTGTGGCCACGACCCAGATGCATGATCTTGACTTCCAGATCGCCCATCCACAGCGTCATTTCCTTGTCGAACACCACGGTCGGCCAGGTCAGCCCGGGCACGCTCTCGACGGCATTGAACAAGCGCGGAAAGCGTCCGATCTCGGAATCCATGTCCTGCTGGCCGCGCTCGACAATCAGTTCGCGCGTCTGTTTCGAAGCGATGACGTCCTGCAGGCCCTCTGTCTTGTAGCCCGAGGCACCGAGCACGCGCACGGCGTGGTAATGCGTCAGGGTGACGTACTTGATCGGCTTGTCGGTCACCTGGCGCACATAGCGGATCACGTCTTGCGCCATGACCGGCGTCGCGGTGGCGTCGATGATCATCACGGCGTCTTCGCCGATGATCACGCCGGTGTTCGGATCACCCTCGGCGGTGTAGGCATAGGCGTTGTCGGACAGCTTTTCGAAACTGACTTTCTTTTCTTCGAGGTCGGCATGCGAGGCAAATTTTTTCTCACTCATGGTGTCTCCTTGGGGTATTCTGGAATTTACTGTTGTGTAATTAGATTCCTCATATCATAATGTTTTTATGTTTAGAAGTCAATTGTCCAGTTCTCTGCTACCTGAATCCAGCTCAGGGCAGGGCAAGGGCGGGCGAAGAAGGTGCCGTGCCGTCTCCGCGCAAGGCAGTGGCGGCCTGGCGATAGGCCTGCAACGCCTCTTTGCGGCGCCCTGAGGCTTCCAGCTCGCGGGCGCGGCGCAACCAGTCGTCCACCACACCTCCCGGCGCTGCGAGCGCGCTGTTCGCCGTCTCGCCAGCGCCGACTTTTGCGCCGGCGTTGCGAACCACCTCGGCGCTCTCGTTGTTGATGGCCGGCGTCGAATAGCTCAAGGCTGCCGACTGCGCTTCGGGCTTGCCGCGCTGCGCGCTAATCGTCATTCCCGTCGCGGCGCGCTCCGCCGCCGCCGTCCTGGTCGCCGCCGCCTCGGCCCGACGTATTCCGGCGATCGCCGCCCGATACAACTTGCGCGCTTCTTCACGCCGCCCCGATGCCTCCATCTTGCGGGCCTGGGCCATCAGCGCATCGACCCGATCGGGCACCGGCTGCGAGCGAATCTCCGGTCCCCAGGTCGCCGCCGGCTGCGCGACCACCTCGGAAAAGCGCTCTCTTCCGGCAATCTCGCGAGCGATTTTCAGGTTGTTGTTGCGCATCGCCCAGCGCAATGCATCGTCACCGTGTTCATTCACGATATCGGCCCGCGCACCGGCCTCCAGCAATACCCTTGCAAGCGCCTCCTGTCCCTCCCGCGCGGCCATCATCAAAGGCGTCGAGCCATTGGTCGACAGCGCGTTGATGTCGGCGCCCTGCTGCATCAGGTAAGCGGCGATATCGGCGTGACCGGCAAACACCGCGTAGTGCAAGGCCGCCCACTGCTTGCCCTGGCGATTCAGGTTTGCGCCGCGCTCCACCAGCCAGCGCACCGCTTTCAGGTGGCCCTTCCAGGCCGCGTGAAGCAAAGCTTGTTCACCCAGTGCGTTGGTCATGTTGACATTGGCACCACGCTCGACGAACAAATTCATCATGGGAATATTGCCTTCCCAGGCACCGATCATCACGCCCGTTCCGATCAGCTTGCCTTCGAAGTCGGGCGCGAGGCCGGCGTCGAGCCACTCGCGCGCCAGGGCCAGGTCGCCGCGTTCAATGGCCAGGGAAAAACGCGTCGGGTCAGGCAAGCTCGCGGCATGTACAGTCGCAAGACTGATAAGGAAGCTCAGCAAAAGGGCAATGGTTTTCATATCGGGAAGTATAGAGAATCGTGAGTGGCGTCGCGCCGGGCGCTCTCGCGAGAGATGCGGCGATCGCCTGAATTATTCAAGCGGAGCGTGCGCAGGCGGGACGCGAATTAGAATCCCCCGATGCCTTTTCATTTTGCCATGCTGCTGAGTCTTGCCCTGCACGCCGCGCTGATTGCCGCCCCGAACTGGTTAGCCCCCACGCCGCCGCCGTCTCCCTTGGCCCGCGTCGATGCCCGCCTGATCCCGCCGAACCCGGCCGAAACACCGGCGGAGGCTGTCAGCAGCGAACCGATCGAGAGCGCAAAAATCCTGCCGCCCCCTGTTTCGCCGCCGCGAAAACTGCAGGGCCAGGCGCTACGCAGTGCACAGACTTCACTGAGCGAGCATCTCTACTATCCGCCGGCAGCCGTCGCCAACGGTATCGAAGGCGAAGTCATCCTGCTGTTGGCACTGGCTGAAAACGGACAGCTGGTCACTGCCTCCATCGCACGCAGCTCCGGCCACGCGATACTCGACCAGGCCGCGCTCGACGCGGTGCGCAAGATCGGCGCGCTGCCTGGCAGCCCGCGCCAGTCCCTGTTTCCGGTTAGATTCCGCCTCGAGTAATCACACCGGATTGTCGATATCGACAAACTCGCAGGAAATGCCGAATTTTTCGGCCAGATGTTCGCCCAGCGCCTTCACGCCGTAACGTTCGGTGGCGTGGTGGCCGGCCGCGATAAAGGCCATCCCGGTTTCGCGCGCGAGATGCACGGTCTGCTCCGAAATCTCGCCTGAAATGAATATGTCGGCCCCGGCCGCCAACGCACCCTCGAAATAGGCTTGCGCGCCGCCGCTGCACCAGCCGATGCGCGCCACCGGCTGTCGTGGGTCGCCGATCAACTGGGGAACGCGCCCCAGCGCCTTTGCCAGAACCTGTGCCAGATCGCCGGCAAAAGTCGGCGCTGGCGGGACGCCGACAAATCCGATGTCCTGCTCGCCAAAACGACCGGTCACGGTCCAGCCCAGGCGCGCGGCCAGTTGCGCGTTGTTGCCCAGGCTTGCATGGGCGTCCAGCGGCAAATGATAGGCAAACAAATTGATGTCGTGCGCCAGCAGGCGCGCCATGCGCTGCTTGCGAAACCCCGTGACGCTGCCGTCTTCCGATTTCCAGAACCAGCCGTGGTGCACCAGCAAGGCATCGGCCTCGCGCTCGATGGCCGCCTCGATCAGTGCCTGACTGGCGGTAACACCGCAAACAATGCGCGCAACGCGCGGGCGGCCTTCCACTTGCAGCCCGTTTGGGCAATAATCGCGGAAGCGCGCGACGTCGAGTTCCTGATTCAGATACGCGCGAAGTTCCTCACGAAGCACGGCTTTATCCGACATCCTTTCGCCCCCCCAAATAAATCAAATTATGCGCCGCCTTTGGCTTACTTTTGCCCAGACCGTCACGATCTGCGTCGCCATCCTGTTTGTCGTCAAGACGCTCAAGCCGGAATGGCTGTCCCACCTGCCGAGCGCGAACGGGGGATTTACCGAAGTCGCGACGGTGTTCGAGGCGCCGACCGGAAGCGCGATGCTGCGTCCCGGGTCCTATGCCGAGGCCGCAAAAAAAGCCCTTCCCGCGGTCGTGCATATCTTCACCAGCCAGGAAGTGAAAGGGCCGCGCAATCCCCTGATCAATGATCCGATTTTTCGCCATTTCTTCGGCGATCGCTTTGGCGACCTGTCCCAGCGCCGCTCCGGACTGGGCAGCGGTGTCGTGGTATCGCCCGAAGGCTACATCCTGACCAATTTCCATGTGGTTGACGGCGCCGATGAGATCGAAGTCGCGGACAGTGACGGGCGCAAGTACAAGGCGCGCATCGTCGGCTCCGATCCCGAATCGGATCTCGCGGTATTGCGTATCCCCGCCGACCACAAACTCCCCGTAATCGCGTTCGGCAGCAGCGAGAATTTGCGCGTGGGTGACGTTGTGCTGGCGATCGGCAATCCATTTGGCGTCGGCCAGACGGTGACTTCGGGCATCGTATCCGCGCTCGGTCGTTCGCACCTTGGCATCAACACCTTCGAGAACTTCATTCAAACCGACGCTGCAATCAACCCGGGCAATTCGGGCGGCGCGCTGGTCGATTCAAACGGCCATCTGGTTGGCGTCAACACGGCAATCTATTCACAAAGTGGCGGCTCGATGGGTATCGGCTTCGCCATACCCGTCTCGCTGGCGAAGAACGTGATGGAACAGATCGTCAAGACCGGCAGCGTCACGCGCGGCTGGGTCGGCGTCGAGGTGCAGGAAATCACCGATGAACTCGCCGAGTCGTTCAAGCTGTCCGGCACGTCGGGAGCCTTGATTGCCGGCGTGATGCGCGGCAGTCCGGCGGACAAGGCCGGCATCAAGCCCGGCGACGTACTGACCCAGGTGGCCGGCAAACAGGTGAAGGACGCCCAAGGCATGCTGGAACTGATCGCCGCGCTGGAACCGGAAAAACCCGCCGCGTTCACGCTCAAGCGCAATGGAAAAGACGTCGGCGTCGATGTCATCATCGGTAAGCGACCGAGGCCACCGCGCGACGAGTAGTTGGCCGGGACCGACCAGCCGGGGCACAGCCATTGACGTGAAACAAATCGTTCGGAGCGACAGGTATTTGTCGCGCAAGCGAACAAATCAGTCACTTCCCCCGCATGAGGATGGACGGGTGGGGGCAGGCGTTCCAGCCGCGTTAGCCTGGTTTCATCGACGGAGGTGAGGCTATCCGCCGCAAGAAAGCCAGCCCGGCAATATTGGGCTACCTGAGCGCTGCGTTAAGCGCGTGCAAAGCCTTGCTGCCCGGGCAAAGATAGGCATCACCGAGCTGATTGAGCGGTTTGTCCACCGTGTTGAGGTTCCGATGCATGTCCTCGGCGGCGCTATCGACGTAGAGCAGGCCGGTGACAATTTCACCCAGCACATGCCGTTCCTGCAGATGGTTCATGGCACCGACGCGATCCGAGGGATCGTAATCCGTCGCCAGTTTGCGCAGATGCAGGATCGAGCCGTCATGCTGGACAATCCGCCGCAGCGAACCGGGCTCGTAGGAGGCGTTGATCTGATCGCGCGGCAGGATGACGTCGAGTCGATTGACAGCGTCATTGTGTTCGCGCACATAGTCATAGCTCTTGGTCGATCCGGCGTGATTGTTGAACGTCACGCAGGGACTGATGACATCGATGAAGGCCGGCCCGCGATGGCGCAGCGCTCCCTTGATCAGCGGAATCAACTGCTCCTTGTCACCTGAAAAGCTGCGCGCCACATAACTGGCGCCGAGTTGCAGGGCCAGCGCCACCAGATCGATCGGCGTATCGCTATTGACGACGCCACGCTTGCTCTTCGAGCCCTTGTCGGCGGTAGCCGAGAACTGTCCCTTGGTCAAACCGTAGACCCCGTTGTTTTCCACGATGTAGGTCATATTGACGCCGCGCCGCATGGCATGGGCAAACTGACCGATGCCGATCGACGCTGAATCGCCATCGCCAGAAATGCCCAGGTAGGTCAGGTCGCGATTGGCCAGCGCCGCCCCGGTGAGCACTGAAGGCATGCGCCCGTGCGTGGTGTTGAAGCCGTGCGAAGCACCGAGAAAATAGTCGGGTGTTTTCGAGGAACATCCGATGCCCGACAGTTTGGCAACCCGGTGCGGCTCGATATCAAGATCGAAACAGGCTTGCACGATTGCCGCGCTGATCGAGTCGTGACCGCATCCGGCACAGAGTGTCGAAATCGCGCCCTCGTAATCGCGCCGGGTATAGCCCAGCGTGTTTCTGGGCATATCCGGCCGCAGCAGATTGGGTTTGACGAGATAGGTCATGAGGCCACCTTTTTACGAATCGGAGTTACCTTGTGCGTCGACAGCGCGTCGGCGATCCGGCCTGAAATGAAGCGGGCGGTGATGGGCGTCCCGTCATAGTGCAGGACGCGTATCAGGCGCTTGGGATCCACTTCGCCTTCCGTACTCAGCAGCATGCGCAACTGGCCGCTTTCGTTTTGCTCGACGACAAATACGAAGTCATGATCATTGATGAAATCGATCACGGCGTCGGCAAACGGGAAGGCGCGCACGCGCAGGATGTCGACATGAATGCCCTGCGCTTCGAGCAGGGAAAACGCTTCAGCCATGGCCGGAGCCGTCGAACCGTAGTAGATCACGCCGAAGCGAGTCGGATTCGAGGCAGGCTGCAATATCGGCTCCGGCAACACGCTCTTTGCCGTTTCGAGCTTGCGTCGCAGGCGTTCCATGTTGTACACATAGTCGGTTCCAGCCTCGCTGTACTTGGCATAGGCGTTGCGTGTCGTGCCCCGGCTGAAGAAGGCGCCTTTGGTCGGATGGGTGCCGGGAATGGTACGCCAGGGAATACCGTCGCCGTCGACGTCGAGATAGCGACCGAAATTTTTACCGGCTTCGAGGTCTTCCGCGCTCATCACCTTGCCGCGATCGTAGCGGCGCTGATCGTCCCATTGGAAGGGCTGACACAACCTGTCGTTCATCCCGATGTCGAGATCCAGCAGGACAAATACCGGCGTCTGCAGGCGATCCGCCAGATCGAAAGCCTGGGCGCCGAGCGTGAAACATTCGTGAGGGTCTTCCGGAAACAGCATCACGTGCTTGGTATCGCCATGCGACGAGTAGGCGCAGGAAATCAGATCGGATTGCTGCGTGCGAGTCGGCATGCCGGTGGACGGCCCGCCGCGCTGTACATCGAAAATGACAACCGGCACTTCGGCAAAATAGGCCAGGCCGAAAAATTCCTGCATCAGCGAAATCCCGGGACCCGACGTCGCCGTGAAAGCGCGTGCGCCATTCCAGGCGGCGCCGATTGCCATGCCGATCGACGCCAGTTCATCTTCGGCCTGAACCACGGCATAGCGAGCCCTGCCGTTGTCGGGGTCGGTCCGAAACTTGCGGCAATAACCCGCAAATGCTTCAATAACCGAGGTTGAGGGCGTGATCGGATACCAGGCGGCAACCGTTGCCCCGCCATACACGGCACCCAGGCCGCAGGCATTGTTGCCGTTGATGAAAATCTGATCGCCGACGCCATCCGATTGCTCGACCCGCAAACCGATCGGACAGGCGAGGTTCGCCTGAGCATGGTCGTAACCCAGTTTGAGCGCGCTGACGTTGGCGCCGATAAGCTTGTCCTTGCCGCGAAACTGTTCGGCGATCAACTGCTCGACAACGCCAAGGTCCATGTCCAGCAGTGCCGTGAGCGCACCGACATACATGATGTTCTTGAATAGCTGGCGCTGACGGGGATCGGTGTATTCGCGATTGCAGATTTCGGTGAGCGGAATACCCAGCACCGTGATGTCTTCGCGAAACCGCGAGCGCGGCAAGGTCTTGGTCGAGTCGTAGAAAAGATAGCCACCGGCATCGATCTCCGCGAGGTCCCGATCCCAGGTCTGGGGATTCATCGCCACCATCAGATCGCAACCGCCGCGACGGCCGAGCCAGCCGTCTGCGGAAACGCGCATTTCGTACCAGGTGGGCATGCCCTGAATGTTCGACGGAAAGATATTGCGCGGCGCAACGGGCACGCCCATGCGCATGATGGCGCGGGCGAACAGTTCATTGGCCGATGCCGACCCCGAGCCGTTGACGTTGGCAAACTTGATGACGAAGTCGTTGCAACTCTGGATGCCTGTCGTAGCGTTCATGTTTTCGGTGCCTCCGTTCCGGCCTCGGCCATCTGCAGGAAAAACTTCTGCATGTCCCAGGCGCCAGTCGGACAACGCTCGGCGCACATGCCGCAATGCAGGCAAATGTTTTCGTCCTTGACCATGACGCGCCCCGTCTTGAGTATGTCCGAGACATACAGTGCCTGATCCTTGTGCGGAGCCGGTGCCTTGAGGCGCCCGCGCAAGTCGTCTTCTTCACCGTTGCCGGTAAAGGTGATGCATTCCGTCGGGCAGATATCGACACATGCATCGCATTCGATGCAGGTCTTGACGGTAAATACCGTCTCGATATCACAATTGAGGCAACGTTCGGCCTCGGCACAGGCCTGGTAGGGATCAAAACCCAGTTCGAGTTCGAGCTTGATGTCCTTGAGGGTTTTCTCCAGTGCCTTTACCGGTACTTTTTTGCGTTCTTCCTCGGAGACCTGATTGTCGTAACTCCATTCGTGGATGCCCATCTTCTGGCTGACAAGATTGACCATCGGCGGCAGACGTTCCTGCAGGTTCTTGCCGCGACAGAACAGGTCGATGGAAATTGCCGCCTCGTGACCATGCGCCGCGGCCGTTATGATGTTCTTCGGACCGAAAGCGGAATCGCCGCCGAAAAATACCTTTGGCAGAGTCGACTGCAGCGTGACCTCGTTCAACACCGGCAAGCCCCACTTGTCGAACTCAAGGCCGATGTCCTTTTCTATCCAGGGAAAGAAGTTCTCCTGCCCGATCGCCACCAGAACTTCATCACACTCCATCAGACTATCCGGCTCGCCCGTGGGAACCAGGCTGCGCCGACCTTTGGCATCATATTCGGCACGCACTTTCTCGAACAGCACGCCGGTCAGCTTGCCCTTGTCGTGCACAAACTCCTTCGGCACCAGCATGTTGAGAATCGGGATGCCTTCGTGAATGGCTTCTTCCTTCTCCCAGGGAGAAGCCTTCATTTCATCAAAACCGCTGCGCACCACGACCTTGACATCCTCCCCGCCGAGCCGGCGCGCCGAACGACAGCAATCCATCGCCGTATTGCCACCGCCGAGAACAATCACGCGCTTTGAAATCGTTTCCGTGTGACCGAAAGCCACATTGGCCAGCCATTCGATGCCGATGTGAATATGCGCCGCAGCCTCCTGGCGCCCCGGAATCTCGGCATCGCGTCCGCGCGGGGCGCCAGTGCCGACAAAAACGGCATCCCAATCCTCGGCCAGCATCGCCTGCAGACTTTCGACCCAATGGTTGTAGCGGGTTTCCACGCCAAGATTAACGATGTAGCCGCATTCCTCGTCGATGACTTCGTCGGGCAGCCGGAATTTTGGAATCTGGCTGCGCATCATGCCGCCGGGCATTGCGCCGCTGTCGAATACCGTCACCTGGTAGCCGAGCACCGCCAGATCGCGCGCCACGGTCAGCGAGGCTGGACCGGCGCCGACGCAAGCGACGCGCTTGCCGTTTTTCTTTTCCGGTGCTCGCGGCAGGAGATCCTGAACATCGTCCTTGAGATCGGCACATACCCGCTTCAGCCGGCAGATGGCGACCGGCTCCTTGTCCACCCGACCGCGGCGGCACGCGGGCTCGCAGGGGCGATCGCAAACGCGACCCAGAATTCCGGGAAAGACGTTGGACCGCCAGTTGATCATGTAGGCTTCCGAATAACGTCCGGCAGAGATCAGACGAATATATTCGGGAACCGGGGTGTGAGCCGGACATGCCCACTGGCAATCCACGACTTTGTGAAAGTAATCGGGGGCGCCGATGTTCGTAGGTTTCACGTACTCTCAGTCTCCTGTCAACAATTGCTGCATCAAGTTTGGCGGCGGGACGCCGACCCCCCATCATGTGCACTCTAGCACCGTCTGGCTCGGCCCTGCGGGCGATTGCTGGTTCCAATAAACAGTTGAGGGGTTCTCCCTCAAGGCGGAAAATCGGCTAGTCTTTCGTTTTACCATTTCACATGTGGGGACTTACCATGGCCTTGCGCGCGCTGATTTTTGATGTCGACGGCACCCTTGCCAACACGGAACGGGATGGCCACCGCCCGGCCTTCAACGCCGCCTTTGCCGAAGTGGGACTGCCCTGGCACTGGGACGAAGCCTTTTACGGCACATTGCTGGATGTCACCGGCGGCAGGGAAAGAATGCGCCACTATGCCGAGCACTTCGATCCCGCAACATGTGCGCGCCCTGACTTTGAGGCACTGCTGCAGCGCATGCACGACATCAAGACGCTGAATTATCAGCGGCTGCTGACTGCCGGGGCGATTCCCCTGCGCGCCGATATCGGGCAACTGATTTGCGATGCGCGTACCGAGGGCATTCGGCTGGCGATTGCCTCAAGCTCGAAACTGGAAAATATCGCGGGTTTGCTCCGGGCCAACCTTGGACCCAATGCCGACAGCTGGTTTGATGCCATCGCTTCCGGTGACGTGGTGGCGGAGAAAAAGCCATCGCCGCAACTCTATCTGTGGACCTTGCAGCAACTCAATCTGCCGCCGCGTGAATGCCTTGCCGTGGAGGATTCCTCTCATGGACTGGCCGCCTCGCTCGCCGCCGGAATTCCGACGGTGATCACGCTCAGCGATTACACCATCCATGAGACATTCGACGGCGCCCGCATGGTGTTGGCCGAGACCGCCCCGCTCTCGCTGGACAAATTGCGACTTTGGCATGCAACGGCAAGCACTTCCTGAAGCATTCGCGAATTCGGGCCTGAGTTCGCAGCGTGCCGGAAGCGACGTCGCCGCTCCGGCATGGCAAGACCGAGACCCGATGCCCGGCCAAAACTGCCCGGAAACCGCTCATTAGTCGCGGCAAGTCGCGCAGCTATCGCTCCGTCTGCCCCGAGTGCCGGTCAAGTCGCTGAAAATCGCCCGCGAAGATAGCGAATAATCTCCGTCGATTCATACATCCACGAACTCTCGCCCTTCGCATCGGTAATCTTCAGGCAGGGAACCTTCGCCTGGCCGCCGCCACGCAGCAGATTTGCGCGATTGCTTTCATCGTGCTGCGCGTCGAGCCGTTCGATCTTCAGTGACAATCGCCGCATTTCCTGTCTGACCTTGATGCAGAAGGGGCAAGTCTGATACTGATACAGCGCCATTTGCCGGCACTGTTGATCCACTTCCGTCTGCCGCTCTGGCGTGCGCACGACGCCTTTGGGTCGGGAGACATATTCCCACAACAACAGCAGCGGCCCGATGACAAATCGCAGGGCCTTGAAAAACATTCTCATTGCAGTTTTCATGTTCGATTCCGGATAGAAAATTGGTTTCCCGATCGGCGGGAAGTTCGCCATGCCTTGCTGGTTTTGCTTCAGCCCAGCGCAGCCTCGGCCTGCATGCACACGGTGTCGGCACCCTTGGTCGCGTAAAGGACGACGCGCTCTTCTTGCATGCTGGCATGGAGTGTAACCGGTCCTCCCAGCAGCGCAGGCGCGACGGCTCGGTAGTCGAACTGGCGAATCCGGCGCTGGCTCACTTCCTCCGCATAGTCTGCCAACACAGTTGCCATGAGCGGACCGTGAATCACCAGATTTTCATAGCCCTCAACCGCGCGACAGTAGTCCGCGTCGTAATGAATCCGGTGTCCGTTGAATGTCAGCGCCGAATAGCGGAAAAGTGTTGTGCTGCTTGGTGTGAATGCTCTGGTGAACTGCCCCATTGGCAGGCTGGCCGGTACCCTGGCGGGCTTGCCCGGCGGCGGTGCGGCACGGTAAACGATGTCGTGCTCCTCGCGAATCAACACGCTTCCCTGCAAAGACTTCAACTCGTGAAGGACAGCCACAAAGACGAGATCGCCGGAACGACCCGTTTTGTGATCGACCCTCAGGACTCTCGATTCCTTGCGGATCACCGAACCGATTCGCACCGGGTCCACAAACGAGACGCGACCTCCCGCCCACATCCGGTTCGGCAAGGGCACCGGCGGCAGAAACCCGCCCCGCGCCGGATGGCCGTCGGGACCGAGCTCATGGGCAGGTAGTCCGTCCAGAAAATAGATCCAGTGCCAAAGCGGCGGCAGGCTCATGCCATCTTCAATGCGCTGCGGCGGCGTGCTGTTCAAAGTGGCCGCCATCAGTCGTGCGTGGCGGGCCATAATCAAATCTTCGTCGGCATGTGATTTCCCGACCCAGCTCCGCAGGTAGTCAAGATCGATCTTCGTCATATCCAGTTCTAGGCGATGAACAAGATGATCCCGCGGCAACTACGACCGAAGAAAATAATAGGCCAGCAGAGCAGTCGCTGCAACGAGGAGAATCCAGCCCGACCACCCGTTGTCGTCTCCGTAGCGCAGCGCAGGCACGCCCAGCTTGGCGTCCGTACTTCCCGCCTGGAACCGCTCCACAAGGTCTTTGGCTTCCTTGAGTCCGGTGCCATTGGCGACACGGACGATTTTGATCGCATCGATCTTGTCGCCGCGCACAAGCGCATCGATTGCATCCTGCGGAATTTTCTCTTGTGTCGCGCTCGCCTTGTCATCAAGCGGCTTCGTGCCGCCGGGTGCCATCTTTTTCAGGCGCGACACTTCCTTTCGCGCCTGTTCCAGCGACATCTTCCGTTCTCCTCGAATCAGGCGCACGGCTTCTGTCTCGCGATCCGAATTGATCAATTCGAGCACGCTGCTCATCTCTTCGTCACCGCTTGCGCGGCCCAGAACGGCATTCAGATCCGCGGCCATACGGATGAGTTTTCCATCAGGGTCGCCCGTGTATGCCCGGGTCATTGGCACCAGGCCGGATTTGGTGCGCAACGCGATGCGCCGGGTAATGTCGTCATCGCTACCGATCAAGGTATCGGCAATTACCGACTCGACCGCTGCAAATGGAATGCTGCCTTTCATGCGCGAAAACAGGCTGTGGCGCCGCCAGATGACCTCGCGTCGGGCGCGATCAAAGACAAAGCTGCTGTATTCGAATATGGCCAGAAAACACAATAAAAAAACCACCGCCGCACCTGCCGAGCCGATAAACCGCTCCGAGTCCATCGACTCACTCATTGCGCGATAGACCGCGAGGCCCACGCAGGCAAGGCATGCGCCGAGAAACCAGCGCGCCAGTCGCCGGCTGTCGCTGACTGCCACCAGACTGCCATCAGGGCGATGCAGGATTTTCATTCATGCTCCCGGTGCAAGCTGCGAATTGATCTCAAGCCATAGACAGACGGGGGCTTGTCAAAAACCTTCGACCGCTTGGCCAGCGACAATTGCCTCATGGCATTCTAGTGCTCCGCCTGCCGCCCCGCGGGTAGCGGCGCCAAGATCGGCAACAGCTCGCGCAGCCTGGTCTTCAACACTTTTCCGGTATCGTTCTTTGGCAGTTCATCGACGAACACATAGCGCTTGGGGCGTTTGAAGCGCGCAATATTTTCCAGGCACAGGGTATCGAGTTCTTCACGGTCGGGAGGAGTGCCAGGTGCGACGACGAAGGCAATCACGATTTCGCCCCACTCTGGGTCGGTCTGGCCCACCACCGACACTTCGCTCACCGCCGGATGCCTCAGCAATACCTCTTCGACTTCACGCGGATAAATGTTTGAACCACCCGAGATGATCAAGTCCTTGCTGCGGTCCTTCAAGCTGAGTAAGCCGTTTTCATCCATGCTGCCCAGGTCTCCCGTGTGCAGCCAGCCATTGCGCAGAGTTTCGGCGCTGGCAGCCGGATTGCTCCAGTAGCCGGCCATGACCACGTCACCGCGCACCAGTATCTCGCCGACCTCGCCTGCCGCAAGCGAATTGTCGTCGGCGCCGGCGACCCGGACCTCAACACCGGTAAAGGCATGGCCAACCGAGCCGAGACGTTCTTCGTAGCGCGGGTGCTTGGAGTCGGCGTGCAGCTTCTTGTTCAAACAGGTAATGGTCATGGGCGATTCGCCCTGGCCGTAGATCTGCACCAGTTTGCAGCCAAAGCGTTGCATCGCCGCCTTGCAATCGGCGACATACATCGGCCCGCCGCCATACACGATGGTCTTGAGCCCCGGCAGCTCCGAGTCGCCTGGGTGATCGACCAGGCGCTTCACCATGGTCGGCGCGGCAAACATGGTCACACCGCGATGAACCTGCAGCAGTGAGTAGATCTCGGCAGGATCGAAGCCGCCTGATTCAGGCACGACATTGAGCGCGGCACGAGCGACATGGGGCAACATGTAGAAGCCCGAGCCGTGCGACATTGGCGCCGCGTGAATGATTGCGTCATCCGTCGCGATCGAATCGACGTCGGCGAAAAAGTTGAGTGTGGCCGCCATCAGATTGCGATGCGTCAAGGTCACGCCTTTGGGCCGTCCCGTGGTACCGCTGGTGTAGAACAGCCACGCCGCGTCGTCCGCCGCTCTTGCGGCAAGCGGCATCGTCCCGTCGGCGCTCCATTGCGCAAAGCCTGGGCTGTCAATATCGATCCGCTGGTCCAAACTGGCAGCGACGGGCGCGCCCAGCGCGGAATGCCGGTCTGCGTCGACAAAACACAGTCGCGCACCGCTGTCGGCAAGAATGAAATCCACTTCCCGTGGGTGAAGCCTGGAGTTGATGGGCACGGCGACCAGCCCGGCATGCCAGCAGGCGAACATGATCTCGAGGTACTGCGGGCAGTTCTTCATCACCAGGGCGACCCGGTCATTGGGCGCCAATCGGGCCGCCATTCCCGCCGCGAGTCCGGCGACGCGTTCCGCCAGTTCCGCATAACTTGCGAGCAACCGCTTCCCCTGCGCCAGCGCGGGCCGCTCCGGATGAAGGCGCGCAGCACGCGCCAACAACTGGGCAATATTTACACTCATGGTTCGGAATGTATCAAGTTCCGCCGTCATGCGAAACCTCGGGCGTAGAGGCAAACCCGGACGCCTGCCGAATCCGGCCGGAGGTTTATGTGCCAGCGTTTACCTGGCAAGCGTAGCGGTTGAAGCAGATTTCATCGGTTTCCCGGTTTTAGGGAGACGGGAACAACGAGGCCGTGGTTTGGGAAGCATCGGCCACTGCCAAACCAAACGCGCCTTGCCCTCGCCACGAACCGAGTCAGGTCTTCTGCTCACCCGAGTGTTGCTCGGCGCGATCAAGTTCCCGATCCATTTCCTCATCGGAAGGTGGTCGATAGTCCGAGGCGCCGGCCTCCTTGGGTGGTGACTTGACAATCATGCTGGCAAGGATTATTCCGGCCTCATAGAGCAGCCACATCGGCATCGCCAGCATGAACTGCGAAATCACATCGGGGGGAGTAAATATTGCGCCAATGACAAACGCACCAACGATGACATAGGGCCGTATTTCGCGCAGTTTGGCGACTTCGACAACGCCGATCTTGACCAGCACGATCACGATCACCGGCACCTCGAAAGTGACGCCGAAGGCCATGAACATGGTGAGCACGAAGGAGAAGTATTTCTCGATGTCGGTCATCCATGCCACGCCCTCGGGGGCGAACTTCGACATGAAGCCGAATACCATCGGGAAAAAGGCGAAATAGGCAAAGGCCATGCCGACAAAAAACAGTATTACCGAGGCCGCCAGCAGCGGCAGCGCGAGTTTCTTTTCATGCACGTAGAGGCCGGGCGCGACGAAGGCCCATACCTGGTACAAGACAAAGGGCAGCACGACAAGAAAAGCCACCGTCAGCGCCACTTTCATCGGCACCAGGAACACGCCCACCACATCGGTCGCGATCATCTGGCCGCCAGCCGGCAAAACCGCAAGCAGCGGCGCCGCGAGCAGGGAATACAGCTCGCGGGCAAAGAAAGCCAGGGGGATGAAAGCAAGGCCAACCATGATAAGGACGCGAATCAGGCGATCGCGCAACTCGACCAGATGAGAGAGGAAAGTTTCCTGTTCTTCGGCCATCAGGTTCTCGGTGATTCCTTGGCCTTCGCTTCAGCGTTCGGCGTTGGTGCCGGCTGAGGCGCAGCAGCTTCCGTAGGCTCCTCCAAAGTCGGCGCTGGCGACACGGCGGCATCTCCGCTAGCGGGATCGACAGCCTTGCTGACAGAGGATTCAACCTCGCGCATCTCGTGTGTCACCGACGCTCCAATGCTGTTGACCTGATCGGTCATCTGTTTCTGCATTGTTTTCAGTTCCTCGAGCTGCATCTCGCGACTGATGTCGGACTTGACGTCGCTGACATAGCGCTGCAAGCGACCCAGGAGATGCCCGGCAGTGCGGGCGACCTTGGGCAGGCGCTCCGGTCCGATAACGACCAAAGCGACCACGGCAACCAACATCAACTCGGATAGGCCAATGTCGAACATGGGCTCGCAGGGATCAAAAAAGAAATGTGGCGGGCGGAGGAACGGCGGCCCGGCAATAGCCGGCAGGCGCCATCCTCACCCCGAATCAGGACTTGGTCTGCTCTCGACGCGCTTCGACGTCAATCGTCTCGCCGGTAACTTGCTGCGGGTCGGCGGGCTTGTCAGCCGAGGCTTCCTTCATGCCATCCTTGAATCCCTTGACCGCGCCACCCAGATCGGAACCCATATTGCGCAGTTTCTTGGTGCCAAACACCAGCATGACGATTACCAGCACGATCAGCCAGTGCCAGATGCTAAAAGCTCCCATTGCATTTTCTCCTTGCGTTCGGTGATTTTTCAGGGCGCTTTGCGCTTCAGCATGGACCCCAAGGGCTCGGGGCCACCCAGAATATGAACGTGGAGATGATACACCTCCTGCTGTCCTATTCGCCCGGTGTTGATGATGGTGCGAAAGCCATCCGTGAGCCCCTGACTTCTGGCCAGTTCATTGGCCTTGGCCAGAATGCGGCCGAGCAGCATCTGATGGCTCATGTCCGCCTCCATCAGCGAACCAATATGCAATTTCGGCACGATCATGAAATGCACGGGGGCGATCGGGTTGATGTCGTGGAAGGCGAAAATTTCCTCATCCTCGTAGATTTTCTTCGAGGGAATCTCTCCGCACGCAATCCGGCAAAAAATGCAGTCGCTCACGATTCCGGGCTCCGGCTTTTCTTCTCGTCGATACCGGAAATCCCTTCCCGACGACGAAACTCGACCATGACGTCGTCCACACCGATACCGAACTGGGTGAGCAGGATCATGCTGTGAAACCACAGGTCCGTGACTTCGCGCACCAGATGCAGGCGATCGCCGTCTTTCGCCGCCATGATGGTTTCGGCGGCTTCTTCCGCGACCTTTTTGCAGATCGCGTCGGTACCCTTGGCATACAGACTGGCGACGTAGGATGAATCCGGCGCTGCCCCCTTGCGCTCAAGCAAAGTTGCCTGAACACGGTGAATGACTTCAAGATCTATCACTTGTAAATCTCCTTCGGGTCCTTGAGCACAGGCTCGACAGCAATCCAGCCCGAGCCGTCAAGCCGGTAGAAAAAACATGCACGTCGCCCGGTATGGCAGGCGATGCCACCGATCTGTTCGATCTTCAGCAGCACTACATCCTTGTCGCAATCAACGCGCAGTTCAAGTACTTTTTGGCGGTGACCGGACTCTTCGCCCTTGTGCCACAACCGGCCGCGCGACCGGGACCAGTACACCGCATGGCCCGATTCGGCAGTCAATCTCAACGCATCGCGGTTCATCCAGGCAAACATCAGCACTTCGCCCGTTGCCGCATCCTGAGCAATCGCAGGAACCAGTCCCTGCGCATCCCAGGCAACTTCATCGAGCCATGGCGCTTCAGGTACTTCGCTCACAACCTTACCTCAATCCCGCGGCTGCGCATGTATTCCTTGGCCTGGCGCACGGTGAATTCCCCGTAGTGAAAGATACTGGCGGCCAAAACGGCGTCGGCGCGGCCTTCGGTGACTCCGTCCGCCAGATGCTGCAGCGTACCCACACCACCGCTGGCAATGACAGGTATGCCGACTGCGTCGGCAATCGATCGCGTCAATTGAAGATCAAACCCGGCCTTGGTGCCATCCCGATCCATGCTGGTGAGCAGGATTTCGCCGGCACCGAGGCTCTCGACTTTCCGTGCCCATTCGATGGCGTCGAGTCCGGTATTTTTTCGCCCACCGTGAGTAAAGACTTCCCAGTGTCCTGCCGCCGTCTGCTTGGCATCGACAGCGACGACAATGCACTGCGAACCGACCCTGGACGAAGCATCGGCCACCAATTGGGGATTGTTTACCGCTGCCGTATTCATGCTGACTTTGTCGGCGCCGGCGTTGAGCAGCCGGCGCACATCGTCCACTTGCCGTACGCCACCACCCACGGTGAGCGGGATGAATACTTGCGCTGCGACCGCCTCGATGATGTGCAGGATGAGGTCGCGGTCATCGGAACTGGCCGTGATGTCGAGAAAGGTAATCTCATCGGCGCCTTGTTCGTCGTAGCGCCGTGCGATCTCGACCGGATCACCGGCATCGCGCAATTCGACGAAGTTGACGCCCTTGACCACGCGTCCGGCGTTGACGTCGAGACAGGGAATGATGCGTTTGGCGAGCATGACAAGCGGGGCTCAGCGGCCCGAAAGTTTGTCCGCCTCGGCCTGCGCCTTGCGGAAATCCAGCGTTCCTTCGTAAATCGCGCGGCCAGTGATGGCTCCGGATATGCCCTCCGCCTGCACGGCGCAGAGCGCGGTGACATCCGTCATGCTGGCGATGCCGCCACTGGCGATTACCGGAATCCGCAAGGCTTGCGCCAGCTTGACCGTTGCCTCGACATTGACGCCGGAAAGCATGCCGTCACGGCCGATATCGGTATAAATCACCGCCTCGACGCCGTAGTCTTCGAATTTCTTCGCCAGGTCGACGACATCGTGTCCCGTCATCTTGGACCAGCCATCCACCGCGACCTTGCCGTCCTTGGCATCGAGCCCGACGATGATGTGTCCGGGAAAAGCGCCGCAGGCGTCGTGCAAAAAACCCGGATTCTTCACTGCGGCGGTGCCGATGATGACATAGGTAATGCCGTCATCGAGGCAGCGCTCGATGGTATCCAGATCACGGATTCCGCCGCCCAGCTGAACAGGAATCTCGTCGCCGACTTCTTCAAGAATCGACTTGATCGCCCGTTCATTCTTCGGCTTGCCGGCAAATGCACCATTGAGGTCGACCAGATGCAGGCGCCGTGCGCCCTGATCTATCCAGTGCCGGGCCATCGCCGCCGGATCTTCGGAAAATACCGTGGCATCGTCCATTGCGCCCTGCTTGAGTCGAACGCAGTGGCCATCTTTAAGGTCAATCGCAGGTATCAGCAGCATAGGAATAGGTAGAGATAAAGAAGCGCCGGAGAGGCAGTCGTATCAAGGATTCCAGCGCATGAAATTGTCCAGCAGGCGCAAGCCCGCCTGGGCGCTTTTTTCCGGATGAAATTGAACAGCGAAGATGTTAGCGCGAGCAACCGCGCTGGTAAAGGGTATGCCGTAATGCGTTGAACCCGCTATCAGGTCAGGCGTCTGCGGTTCGACGTAATAGCTATGCACGAAATAAAACCGCGCGGCGTCTTCGATACCATCCCACAGTGGGTGCGCCTCGGCCTGTTGCACCTGATTCCAGCCCATGTGCGGCACCTTGAGCCGCGTGCCGTCGGCTGCCACCATCGCTGCAGCGGGAAATCGTGGCACGGTCCCCGGCAGGATTTCGAGGCCCATGACGCCGCCTTCTTCGGCCAAGCCGAAAAGCATTTGCAAGCCCACGCAAATGCCAAGAAAGGGCTTTTCGGCCGCAGCGCGAACAACGGCGTCGCGCAAACCGCGCGCCGACAACTCGCGCATGCAATCGGGCATCGCGCCCTGACCGGGTACCACGACCCGATCAGCCGAGGCAATCTCGGCGGCGTCCGAGCTGATGCGAACAACAGCCTCCGGGGCGACATGCTCAATGGCCTTGGCTACCGAACGCAGGTTGCCCATGCCGTAATCAACCACCACAACCGTACTCATGGAAGAATCAGAGCGCGCCCTTGGTCGATGGAATGGAACCGGCCGCGCGCGCATCGGCTTCAACCGCGATGCGCAGCGCACGGGCAAAGGCCTTGAATACGGTCTCGGCCTGATGATGGGAATTGTCGCCGCGCAAGGCGTCGACATGCAGGGTCATTCCGGCGTGATTCACCAGCCCCTGGAAAAATTCGTGCACCAGATCGACATCGAACTCACCGATCATGGCCCGGGTAAACGGCACATTGAAGACCAGGCCCGGCCGCCCCGAAAGATCCACCACCGCGCGCGACAAGGCTTCGTCCAGCGGCACGTAGGCGTGTCCGTAGCGGCGCAAACCTTTCTTGTCGCCCAGCGCCTTGGCCAATGCCTGACCTATCGTGATGCCGACGTCTTCAACGGTGTGATGCGCGTCGATGTGAAGATCGCCTTTTGCCTCGACGGTCAGGTCGATCATTCCGTGGCGGGCGATCTGGTCCAGCATGTGGTCGAAGAAACCAATGCCGGTAGAAAGTTTGGAAACCCCCGTACCGTCGAGATCGAGAACGACCCGGATGCGGGTTTCGAGTGTGTTGCGCGTGATTTCGGCTTGCCGCATGGCAGTCTATGTCAAACAATGGGTTGAGGGCTGCATGATACCATCGGCCTCGCCGCCTGCACGCCGGGCATGACCACCGATTCCCACCATCTCACCTGCCATTCTATTCAGCCATGAGCCGCTATTGGAGCGATGTCGTCAAGCACCTTGAGCCCTACGTACCGGGTGAACAACCCAAGCTCGCCAACCTGGTGAAACTCAACACCAACGAAAATCCCTGCGGCCCCTCGCCGCGCGTCCTGCAGGCCATCCACGATGCAACCAGCGATGCCTTGCGACTCTACCCCGATCCGAACGCCGAGCAACTCAAAGCCGCCATCGGAAAGTTCCACGCGATCGATGCACGGAATGTCTTCGTCGGCAACGGCTCCGATGAAGTCCTGGCCCATGTCTTTCTCGGCTTGCTGAAGCACGCGCAACCGCTCCTGTTCCCCGATATCACCTACAGTTTTTATCCGGTTTACTGCGGGCTGTATCAGGTGGAATTCGAAACGATTCCACTGGCTGAGGACTTCTCGATCCACATCGACGACTACCTCAAGCCCAATGGCGGCATCATTTTCCCCAACCCGAATGCGCCGACCGGCCGCCTGTTGCCGATTGCCGAGATAGAGCGCCTGTTGCGCTCCAACGCAGATTCGGTCGTGGTGGTCGACGAAGCTTATGTCGATTTCGGCGGCGAAAGCGCGATTCCGCTGATTGCCGACTATCCCAACCTGCTGGTGGTGCAGACTCTGTCCAAGGCACGCTCGCTGGCCGGGCTGCGGGTCGGCTTTGCCGCCGGACATGCGGATCTGATCGACGCCCTGGAGCGGGTCAAGAACAGCTTCAATTCCTATCCGCTGGGACGGCTCGCCATCGCCGGCGCAACAGCGGCCTTCGAAGATCGCGAGTATTTCGAGCGCACCTGCAGGACCGTCATTGCCTCGCGTGAGAAGCTGGTGGGCGACTTGAACGCCCTCGGCTTCGAGGTGCTGCCCTCGGCGGCCAATTTCATCTTCGTGCGCCATCCGCAGCGCGATGCCGAAAAGTCGGCGCTGGCGCTACGGCGGCGCGGCATCATCGTGCGCCACTTCAAGCTGCCGCGCATCGATCAATTCCTGCGCATCACGATAGGCACCGACGCGCAGTGTGAAACGCTGGTCGCGGCACTGAAGGAAATTCTTTCCGAGGAGACTTGAACGGCGCCGGGCTTGATGCGCCGTTCCGCCGACTAAGGCTTGATGCGCAGCTCCGCTGCGCGGGCGTGCGCCGCCAGTCCTTCGCCGTGCGCCAGGGTTGCGGCGATCGGTCCCAGGGTTTGGGCGCCGGCCACCGAGACTTCGATCACGCTGCTGCGCTTCTGGAAATCGTAAACGCCGAGTGGCGACGAGAATCGCGCGCTGCGGGAGGTCGGCAGCACGTGGTTTGGACCGGCACAGTAGTCGCCGAGCGATTCCGATGCGTAGTGGCCGATAAATAGGGCGCCGGCGTGACGAATCTTGTCCACCAGCGGCGCGGGATCGTCCAGAGCCAGTTCAAGATGTTCGGGCGCGATGCGGTTGGCCAGAGAGCACGCCTCGTCAAGATCGGCCACCTGGATCAAGGCGCCGCGTCCCTTGAGCGAAGCGGCAATCACTTCGCGGCGCGGCATGGCCGGCAACAAGCGCTCGATGCTGGCCGCAACCTGTGTGATGAAATCCGCATCCGGACTCAACAAAATGGCCTGCGCCAGTTCGTCATGCTCGGCCTGGGCGAATAGATCGATCGCCACCCAATCGGGATTGGCCGAGCCATCGGCGATGATCAGCACTTCCGAGGGGCCGGCGACCATATCGATGCCAACCGTACCGAACACACGACGCTTGGCCGCCGCCACATAGGCGTTGCCGGGGCCGACGATCTTGTCGACTTGCGGAATGGTTTGCGTGCCATAGGCCAGCGCAGCCACCGCCTGCGCGCCACCGATGGTAAATACCCGATCGACTCCGGCCAGACAGGCGGCAGCCAGGACCAGTGCATTCTTTTCGCCGCGCGGTGTCGGCACCACCATGATCAACTCGCCGACACCTGCAACCTTCGCCGGCAAAGCGTTCATCAGCACCGAGCTTGGATAGGCGGCCTTGCCACCCGGTACGTAGAGACCGACTCGATCCAGCGACGTGACTTTCTGGCCCAAACGCGTGCCATCGGCTTCGGTGAAACTCCACGATTCGAGCTTCTGCCGCTCGTGATAAGACGTCACTCGCTGTGCGGCAGCTTCGAGCGCGGAACGCTGCGCGGCCGGCAGATGGTCCAGTGCTTCGCGCAATTGACTTGCGGGCAACTCCAGTTCGGCCAGTGCGGCCGCCTCGAGATGATCGAAGCGGCGGGTGTATTCAAGCACCGCGGCATCGCCTTCGGCGCGCACCCTGCCGAGAATCTCGGCAACGGTCAGTTCGATGGCATCGTCCGTCGAATGATCGAAATGCAGCAGTGCGTCAAGCGCCCCCACAAAGCCAGCATCGCCCGTCGACCAGCGGCGGATCACTTTATTGCGCCTTCGATGGCGGCGATCACCGGTTGCAGAAGATCGCGCTTCATTTTCAGCGCCGCCTGATTCACCACCAGCCGCGATGAAATGTTCATAATTTCTTCGACTTCGACCAGATTGTTGGCCTTGAGCGTACCGCCGCTGGATACCAGATCGACGATGGCTTCGGCCAGGCCCGCCAGCGGCGCCAGTTCCATGGAGCCGTACAGTTTGATCAGATCGACATGCACACCCTTGGCCGCAAAGTGTTCGCGCGCGACGGCAATGTACTTGGTCGCAATGCGCAAGCGGGCGCCGGAGCGGACCGCCGCGGCATAGTCGAAACCGGCGGGCGCCGCGACGCACATCCGGCATTTGGCTATATTCAGATCCAGCGGCTGGTACAAGCCGATGCCGCCGTGCTCAAGCAGAACGTCCTTGCCGGCGATGCCGAGATCGGCCGCGCCGTATTGCACATAGGTCGGTACGTCGGAGGCACGAACGATGACGACGCGGACGTCATCGCGATTGGTGCCGATGATCAGCTTGCGCGATTTTTCCGGATCTTCCGCCGGAACGATGCCAGCCGCCGCAAGCAGGGGCAGGGTTTCTTCGAAAATGCGGCCCTTGGACAGGGCAATCGTGATTCCGCTCATGACACTATTTTACCCGGCGAATGTCGGCGCCCAAAGCGGCCAGCTTCTGCTCCAGGCCCTCGTAGCCCCGATCGAGGTGATAAATGCGCTCGATCAACGTTTCACCCTGTGCCACCAGTCCGGCAATGACAAGGCTGGCAGAAGCGCGCAAATCGGTCGCCATGACTGTGGCGCCGTCGAGCGCCGGCCGCCCGGTAACGAATGCGGTATTGCCGTCGATCTTGATGTCGGCGCCGAGGCGAATCAGTTCCACCGCGTGCATGAAGCGGTTCTCGAAAATCGTTTCGCGTATCACCGCGGTACCTTCGGCCACGGAATTGATCGCCATGAACTGGGCCTGCATGTCGGTAGGAAAGGCCGGATAGGGCGCGGTGCGAATGCTCACGGCCGCCAATCGCCGCGGCGCTTTGAGGCGAATCGCATCGCGCTCGGCGACTATCTCGCAACCGGTATCCATCAGCTTGTCGATCACCGCGTCCAGATTGGCCGCCGAGGCGCCGGTAAGACGGATTTCACCGCCGGTGGCAGCCGCGGCGCACAGATAGGTGCCGGTCTCGATCCGATCGGGCATGATGCGATGCGTGGTGCCGTGCAAGGCCGCCACGCCCTGAATGCGGATCACGTCGCCGCCCGCACCCGAGATGCGGGCGCCCATGGATACCAGGCAATTGGCCAAATCGACCACCTCCGGCTCGCGCGCCGCATTCTCGATCACGGTTTCGCCTTGCGCCAGACAGGCGGCCATCATCAGGTTCTCGGTACCGGTGACGGTCACCATGTCGGTGAACAGGCGGGCGCCCTTGAGCCGTGGTGCCTTGGCATGGACGTAGCCGTGTTCGACGCTGACCTCGGCACCCATCGCGGTCAGGCCCTTGATGTGCTGATCCACCGGCCGCGCACCGATGGCGCAGCCGCCGGGCAGCGACACCTTGGCTTCGCCGGCGCGCGCCACCAGCGGCCCGAGGACCAGAATCGAGGCGCGCATGGTTTTCACCATTTCATAGGGCGCAACCGCGTTATCCAGATTCGCGGCGTCCAGCGTCACCGTATCGCCAGCGCCGAGTTTTGAGGCCTCGCGCGATACCTTGACACCCATCTGCGCCAACAGTCTCAACATGGTGCCGATATCGTTGAGCTGCGGCACATTGGTGAAGGTCACCAGCTCCTTGGTCAGAAGCGCCGCGCACAACAACGGCAGCGCGGCGTTCTTCGCGCCAGAAATCGCCACCTCACCCGAGAGCGGCCTGCCTCCCGCGATCAGCAGTTTATCCATTGGCCTTCCATTCCTCGGGCGTCAGCGTCTGCATCGACAAGGCATGCAATTCACCGGAGTCGAAACGTGCCTTGAGAATCGCGTTGATGCGCTGCTGGCGCTTGACGTGATTCAATCCGGCGAATTCCGCGCTGACGATGACGGCGGCAAAGTGATGGCCGTCACCCTCGACGGAAAGATGCTCGCAGGGCATTTCGGCAGCGATCCAGGTCTCGATTTGTTGTGGGTCCAGCATGTGCTTGCTCCTTAATTTCGCAGCTTGTAGCCGCGCTTTAGCAGATTCAGGGTAAATGCCGCCAGCACCATCAAACAGGCGCTGACAACCGCGAGGCTGAGCCATGGCGAGGCATCGGAAATACCGAAGAAGCCATGGCGAAAACCGTCAATCATGTAGAAAACCGGGTTCCAGTGCGAGAGCTGCTGCCAGAACGGTGGCAAGGAGTTGATAGAGTAAAACACGCCCGACAGAAAAGTAAGCGGCATGATCAGGAAGTTCTGGAAAGCGGCGAGTTGATCGAACTTGTCGGCCCAGATGCCCGCAATCACGCCGAGACTGCCGAGGATGGCGCCGCCCATCACGGCGAAAACCAGAATCCAGATCGGTTCCGCAAACGTGAGCGGGGCGAACCAGAAGGTGGCAAACAACACGCCCGCGCCCACCACCAGCCCGCGTACCACCGAAGCCGCAACATAGGCCGCGAAAAACTCCAGGTAGGAAATCGGCGGTAGCAGGACAAAGACGATGTTTCCCGTCACCTTGGACTGAATCAGCGAGGATGAGGAATTGGAAAAGGCATTCTGCAGCACGGACATCATCACCAGTCCGGGAATCAAGAATGCAGTGTAGGAAATGCCGTGCACTTTCACATGCCCTTCCAGCACGTGCGAAAAGATCAGCAGGTAAAGCAGCGCGGTCAATACGGGTGCCGCAACCGTCTGCGAGGCGACTTTCCAGAAACGCAGAACTTCCTTGTAAAAAAGCGTGGTGAAGCCTCCGTGGCGCATCTCAGTTCACCTGTCCCTGATGCGACCCCTGCATCACTCGAATAAACACTTCCTCAAGATCCGGTGAACTGATTTCAAGGCTCTCGATCCTGCAGCCGGCAGCCCGAATCCGCGCCAGCAGCGGTTCGACCTCATCGAAGCTGTCGAAGGGCAGAGTCCACCAGCCGGCGCTTTCCGAGGCACCACTCGCCAGATCGTCAGGCATCGCGCCATCGGTACGCAAGCGCAAGGCATGGGCGGAGAAGCGGCGCAACAGTTTTTCCGTGGTGTCCAGTGCCACGACCCGGCCATCCTTCAGCATGGCGATGCGATTGCACAGGTTTTCGGCTTCCTCGAGGTAGTGCGTGGTCAGCACTATCGTGTGTCCGGCTTGATTCAGGCGCTTGATGAACTGCCACAGGGTTTGCCGCAATTCGACATCGACACCCGCGGTCGGTTCGTCCAGCACGATGACCGGTGGACGATGGACCAGCGCCTGCGCCACCAGGACACGGCGCTTCATGCCTCCGGACAGCATGCGCATGTTGGCGTCGGCTTTTGACGCCAGCCCGAGATTTACCAGAATCTCGTCGATCCAGTCATCGTTGTCGCCAATGCCGAAATAGCCCGACTGGATCTTCAGCGACTCGCGGACGCTGAAGAACGGGTCAAATACCAGTTCCTGGGGTACGACGCCGAGATGACGGCGTGCGGCGCGATAGTCCGACTGGACATCGTGGCCCATCACGCTGAGGCTGCCGGCGTCCACACGAACCAATCCGGCGAGCGCCGATATCAGGGTCGTCTTGCCGGCCCCATTGGGACCCAAGAGGCCGAAAAACTCACCCGGCTGGATCTCCAGGTCGACCTTGTCCAACGCCCGAGTGCTGCCAAAGTTTTTGGATACCTGCTGAATAAGGATGGCTGGCGGCATGGCCTCTATCCGAGGACCTGTTTCATGTCAGCGCATGCGCTGAACGCCATCGCGCCGCAGTCCGTGCCGAGCGCACGGCGGTCCCGTAGCATCGATCTTGCGGGAATCGAAAATCGGAAAACGATCAATGCTGAGGGAGCAGATCGGCAACGCCATAGACGGCAGCGAGGCTCAGCATATTTTTCGGCGGGTTCAGAAGGCTCAGGGTTTTCCCGGCGGCCTCTGCCGCGCGCATCCAGCCAAACACGATGGCCAGGCAGGAAGAATCCAGATCGGTCACTGCCGCCAGATCGAATGCCAAAGCATCGGCGGCAATAGCCGCCTCCCCGTCCGCAAGCAAGGCGCTCGCGTCCGCCATGGTCATCGGACCCGAAACCTCGGCGCGATCACCGGACTGCTTGATCACTTCTTTTCTGCCGCCGCTTCGTTCGA
>JAIPCT010000014.1 GCA_021738065.1 Burkholderiaceae bacterium | reverse complement strand
CACGGCGTAAGGCTGTGCGACTGCATTCGCCGTGTCGCCGTGTCGCCGTGGTGGAAGAATGGATTTGAACGGCAAACACGTTCTCATCCTCGGCCTCGGCGAATCGGGCCTGGCTTGCGCGTTGTGGTGCGCGCGCCAGGGTGCGCGCGTACGGGTGGCCGATACGCGTGCCGCGCCGCCGAATCTGGAGGAGCTGCGCCGCCGTGTCGCCAGCGCCGAGTTTTTAGGCGGCGAGTTCGCCAAGTCCTTGCTCGTCGGTATCGACCTGCTGGTCCTTTCGCCGGGGCTTTCGGGTGGTTTGATGGTGGTCTTGCAGGCACGTGGCGCCGGCATACCGGTGGTTGGCGAAATCGAACTGTTTGCCCAGGGCTTGCGCAGCATTGCGCCGGCCGGCACTACCTCGGCGCCGGTCGTGGCCATCACCGGCACCAACGGCAAGACCACTACCACCGCGCTGACCGGGCATTTGCTGCGCGCCACGGGCAAGACCGTCGGTGTCGCCGGCAATATCTCGCCGGCGGCGCTGACTGCGCTGATGGCGGCGCAGGATGGCGGCGTCTTGCCGCAACTGTGGGTGCTCGAGCTTTCCAGTTTTCAACTGGAAACCACGGCGACGCTCAATCCTGCCGCGGCGACGGTGCTGAACATTTCCGAAGACCATCTCGACCGCTACATCACGCTCGACGAATATGCGTCGGCCAAGGCCAGAATTTTCCAGTCCGCGCAAGGCGCGCCCGGCGTGCAAGTGCTGAATCGGGATGATCCCCATGTACGCCACATGGCGCTGGCCGGCCACCGCATCATCAGCTTTGGACTGGATGCGCCGGCAGCCAGCGAGGACTTCGGCCTGCGCCCGAATCGCGGCGAAACGTGGCTGGTGCAAGGCGAGCGCTACTTGCTGCCGGTATCCGAGTTGCCGCTGGCGGGCTTGCACAACGCCGCCAACGCCATGGCGGCACTGGCCTTGTGCGCGAGTCTCGGCTTCGATGCCAATGCACTGCTGCCGGCCTTGCGCAGTTTTCGCGGCTTGCCGCATCGCGTCGAGCGGATCGCGGAATTCGACGGCGTGATCTGGTACAACGATTCCAAAGGCACCAACGTCGGCGCCACGCTGGCCGCCCTGAACGGCATCGGCGAGCAGTTGGCCGAAATGACGGGCGCGAAGCAGGAGGCCGAGAGGGAGGGCGCTCCAGTTCCGCCGAACGGCAATAAGAATGATCGCAAGAGTCACCTCCCTCCCTTGGGGAGGGAGGCTGGGAGGGAGGGCGCTCCAGTTCCGCCGAACGGCAATAAGAATGATCGCAAGATCATTCTTATTGCCGGTGGCGAAGGCAAAGGTCAGGACTTCTCGCCTCTCAAGCCGGTCATGGCGCGCCATGTGCGGGTGCTGGTTCTGATCGGTCGCGACGGACCGTTGATCGAGCATGCCGTGGGTGATGCCGGTCTTGTCATCGAGCACGCGGACAGCATGGAAGATGCGGTGGCGTGTTCGCGGCGTCTGGCCCGTCCGGGCGATGTCGTGCTGCTTTCTCCCGCCTGCGCCAGTTTCGACATGTTCCGCAACTACCCGCATCGCGGCGAGGTGTTCGCCGCTGCGGTGCAAGCCCTGGAGCGCCAGACATGAGCCGAGCCTACGCCGCGCCTGCGCAGCAGGCTCCCGCCGAGCTCGACGGTCTTCTGCTCTGGCCGGCCCTGGCCCTGCTGCTGCTCGGACTGGTGATGGTGTATTCGTCCTCGATCGCGACGGCCGAAGGCAGCCGCTTCACCGGCAATCAATCGGCGTATTTTCTGGTGCGTCACGCGGTATTCCTGACAGTGGGACTGGTCGCCGGCGTGATGGCCTTCCAGATTCCCCTGCGCCTGTGGCAGCAGGCGGCGCCCTGGCTTTTTCTGACGGGCGTTGTCTTGCTGCTGGTGGTGCTGATTCCACATGTCGGCCGTTCCGTGAATGGCGCCCAGCGCTGGATCGGGCTCGGGCCGATCAATCTCCAGCCCTCTGAGTTGATGAAACTGTTTGTCGTCATCTACGCGGCCGACTACACCAGTCGCAAGCTGCATGACATGGGCAGTTTCGTGCGCGGATTCGGGCCGATGGCGCTGGTCATGGTGCTGGTCGGCTTCCTGCTGCTGCGCGAACCGGATTTCGGCGCATTGGTGGTCATTCTCTGCATCGCGACCGGCATTCTGTTTCTGGGCGGCATCAACGCGAGGGTGTTCAGCGGTCTGGTCGTCGTGCTGGTGATCAGTTTCATCATCATGATCTGGGTATCACCCTATCGGCGCGAGCGCATATTCGGTTTCATGGATCCCTGGCAAGACGCCTTCGGCAAGGGCTATCAGCTCTCGCACGCGCTGATCGCCTTTGGCCGCGGCGAATGGTTCGGCGTCGGCCTCGGTGCCAGCGTCGAAAAACTGTTCTACCTGCCCGAGGCACACACCGACTTCCTGCTCGCCGTGATTGCCGAGGAACTGGGATTTGTCGGCGTCTGTTTTGTGGTTGGGCTGTTCGCCTTGCTGGTGCAGCGCTCGTTCGCCATCGGTCGCCAGGCACTGGTGCTGGGACGCGTGCATTCCGGACTGGTCGCCCAGGGCATCGGCATCTGGCTCGGCGTGCAAGGTTTCATCAACATGGGCGTGAACATGGGCCTGTTGCCGACCAAGGGCCTGACCCTGCCGCTGATGAGTTTCGGCGGCTCGGGCATCGTCACCAACTGCCTGGCCCTGGGCATCCTGCTCCGCGTCGATTGGGAAAATCGGCAGTTGATGCGGGGGCAGCAGGTATGAGTAACAAAGACATGACGCAACCACGGGGAACACGGGGGGCACGGGGAGAACCAAGGAGTAGCTGCGATCGGTTCCGGCACATGATATGCAAGTGCAAAAACCTCTCACGGTTCTTGAATTTCCCCGTGCCCCCCGTGTTCCCCGTGGTTCAAGGGTTTGCAGCTCAATGAAAACCATCCTGATCATGGCTGGCGGCACGGGCGGGCACATCATGCCGGGGCTGGCGGTTGCCGAGCATCTGCGCGAACAGGGCTGGAAGATCGCCTGGATGGGAAACCCGGATGGCATGGAGGCGAAGTTGACAGCCGGGCGCGGCTACGAAATGGCCTGGGTGCGCTTTTCCGCTTTGCGCGGCAAAGGTTTCGTGCGCAAATTGGTGTTGCCGTTCAATCTGCTGCGCGGATTTGTCCAGGCATGGGCCGAACTCAAGCGAATCCGGCCGGATGTGGTGCTGGGAATGGGCGGCTATATCAGTTTTCCCGGCGCGATGATGGTTTCGCTCAAGGGCATTCCGCTGGTGCTGCACGAACAGAATTCAGTGGCCGGTCTGGCCAATCGCGTGCTTTCCGGTCTGGCCGATCGGGTGTTGACAGGATTCCCCGATGTGCTGAAAAAAGGCGACTGGGTCGGCAACCCGGTGCGCCCCGAAATCGCCGTGCTGCCAGAGCCGACTTTGCGTTATACCCGGCATGAAGGGCCGCTGCGCGTTCTCGTCGTCGGCGGCAGCCTGGGAGCGCAGGCTCTGAATGAAGCGCTGCCCCGCGCCCTGGCGCAGCTTGCGGAACAGGATCGGCCGGCCGTGGTGCACCAGGCCGGCGAGAAGCATCTGCCCGCGCTGACCAAGCGCTACGCCGAGGCGGGCGTGAAGGCCGATTGCGTGGCATTTATCAACGACATGGCCGGAGCCTACGCCTGGGCGGATCTGGTGATTTGCCGTTCGGGGGCGCTGACCGTGGCCGAACTGGCGGCGGCAGGCGTGGCCAGTCTGCTGGTGCCGTTTCCGCATGCGGTGGATGATCATCAAACCGCGAACGCGCGCTTTCTCAGCAATGCCGGAGCAGCGATCCTGTTGCCGCAGGATGAACTGACTCCACAGAGCCTGGCCGAGATCCGCAATCTCTCGCGCCAGCAACTCGCGCAAATGGCCGAGAGAGCGCGCGAACTGGCGCGACCGGAAGCCACGGCAGACGTGGCGCGGGCCTGCGTGGAGCTGGCGAAATAAAAATGGGAAATACATGCCACCACGGAGGGCACGGAGACCACGGAGAAAAGCTGAAATTCTGTCTTGTCTCTCTCCGTGTGCTCCGTGCCCTCCGTGGTGATCAATCACCTCGCTTGCCCGGTATAGAGGCTTCATCATGAAACACAAAGTCAAGCGCATCCACTTCGTCGGCATCGGCGGCGCCGGCATGTCCGGCATTGCCGAAGTGCTGGCCAACCAGGGTTTCGAGATCAGCGGCTCCGATCTCAATGACAGTGCAACGACTCGCCGCCTGGCGGCGCAGGGCATCCGCATCGCGATCGGCCATCAGGCGCAGAACGTCGCCACCGCGGACGCGGTCGTGGTGTCGACCGCCGTGCGCGAGGACAACCCGGAGGTACAAATGGCGCGCGAGCGTCACGTGCCTGTGGTGCCGCGCGCGCAGATGCTGGCCGAACTGATGCGCATCAAGCAGGGCATCGCGATTGCCGGTACGCACGGCAAAACCACCACCACCAGCCTGGTTGCCAGTTGTCTCGCGGCCGGGGGCCTCGATCCGACGTTCGTCATCGGCGGCCGTCTGAATTCGGCCGGCGTCAACGCCCAATTGGGCAGCGGCGAATTCCTCGTGGCGGAAGCCCACGAGTCCGATGCTTCCTTCCTGTTTCTGTCGCCCGTGGTCTCGGTGGTCACCAACATCGATGCCGATCACATGGAAACCTACGGCCACGACTTCGAGAGGTTGAAACAGGCGTTCGTCGATTTCCTCCATCGCCTGCCCTTCTACGGTGTTGCCGTCGTCTGCGGCGACGACCCCAACGTACGCGAGATCATTCCGCGCGTGGCGAAACAGATCGTCACCTACGGCATCGACAGCGACGCCAGTTTTCGTGGCGAAGACGTGGTGGCCGAGGGCGGCACCATGCGCTTCACGTGCGTGCGCACCAATGGCAGCGTCACCCGCTTGCCTATCGTGCTCAATCTGCCGGGGCGGCACAACGTGCTGAACGCGCTGGCCGCGATTGCCGTGGCCACGGAAGTCGGCGTTGGCGATACGGCGATCATCAAGGCACTGGGCGAGTTTCGCGGTGTCGGTCGGCGCTTTCAGCGTCATGGCGAGATTGCCTGTCCTGCCGGCGGCCAATTCACCCTGGTCGACGATTACGGCCATCATCCGGTGGAAATGGCGGCGACCCTCGCTGCGGCACGCGGTGCCTTTCCCGGACGCCGTCTGGTGCTGGCGTTTCAGCCGCATCGCTACACCCGCACTCGCGACTGCTTCGAGGACTTCGTCAGGGTGCTGTCCGAATTCGATGCCCTGCTGCTCGGCGAAATTTATGCCGCCGGCGAGGCGCCGATCATCGCCGCTGACAGCCGCACGCTGATGCGCGCCGTGCGCGTCGCCGGCAAGCTGGAGCCGATATTCGTCGAGGATATCGCGGCGATGCCGGCAGCCATTCTGGCGGCAGCGCGTGATGGCGATGTGGTGATCACCATGGGTGCCGGTTCCATTGGCGGCGTAGCGGCCCGCTTGAGCGACGAGGCCGCCCATGACTGAAGCGCTGCGCGGTGTGCTGCGCGAAAACGAGTCGATGGCCGGGCATGCGTCCTGGCGCGCGGGAGGGCCCGTGGCGCGGGCGTATTTCCCTGCCGATCTGGCCGATCTTGTCGTTTTCCTTCAAGGACTGCGCCCCGACGAACCGCTGCTGATGGTGGGCCTGGGCAGCAATCTGCTGGTGCGTGACGGCGGCTTCGATGGCACCGCGATTTTCACGCTCGGCGTACTGGACACGTTGCGGCGCGAAGCCGACGGCAGCTTCTATGCCGAAGTCGGCGTTCCCTCGCCAAAGCTGGCGCGGTTTGTCGGCAAGCAGGGTTGCGCCGAGGCCGAGTTCCTCGCCGGCATTCCCGGTACCGTGGGTGGCGCGCTGGCCATGAACGCGGGTTGCCACGGGGGCGAAACCTGGCGCTATGTGGAGCGCGCGTTGATGCTGAATCGCGACGGCGAGCAGATTGTCCGCACGCCTGATGATTTCGCCATCGGCTATCGCCATGTCGGCCTCAAGCAATCCACGGACGAGATCTTTGCCGCCGCCTGGTTCCGTTTTCCCGAAGACGCGACGGAAGCCGCTCAACAGCGCATGCGCGAACTCCTCGATCGACGCACGGCGACCCAGCCGCTGCAACTGCCCAACGCCGGCTCCGTCTTCCGCAATCCGCCCGGCGATCACGCCGCGCGATTGATCGAGGCGGCAGGCCTCAAAGGCTCACAGATCGATGGCGCGCAGGTTTCCGAAAAGCATGCGAATTTCATCGTTAATCCAGAGGGCAAGGCAAGCGCGAGTGCGATAGAACTGCTAATCGGCCAAATTCAGGCAGTGGTCGAACAGAAGTTCGGCATTTCCCTGGTGCGGGAAGTGCGCATTGTCGGTGTAACAGGCAACAAGTCCGAGCGCGGAAGAGAGGGGAACTGATGGATTTCGGCAAAGTGGCGGTGATGATGGGCGGCAAGTCGGCCGAGCGCGAGGTTTCGCTGAAAAGCGGAGCCGCCGTTCTGGCCGCATTGCGCTCGTCGGCTGTCGACGCGCACAGCTTCGATCCGCGCGACAAGCCGCTGGAAGCATTGCATGCCGAAGGCTTCGAGCGCGTGTTCATCGCCCTGCACGGCCGCGGCGGTGAAGATGGCACGTTGCAAGGCGCCCTGCAATTTCTCGGCTTGCCCTATACCGGCAGCGGCGTACTGGCTTCCGCGCTGGCGATGGACAAGTGGCGTACCAAGCTGGTCTGGCAGGCGGCGGGCTTGCCGGTGCCGGACTACGCCGTGCTCGATGCCGACAGCGATTATTCCGCTGTCGAGTCGAGTCTGGGCTTGCCGCTGTTCGTCAAGCCGGCCAACGAAGGCTCCAGCTTCGGCATCAGCAAAGTCAAGCAAAGCGGCGATCTGCGCGCCGCCTACGATCTGGCGGCGCGTTTCGACGCTTGCGTGCTGGCCGAGAAATACCTGGACGGAGGTGAATTCACGGTCGGCATCATTGCCGGCCAGGCCTTGCCGGTGATCCGCATCGTGCCGGCGACGGAGTTCTACGACTACGATGCGAAATACCTGCGCGACGACACTCAATACCTGATTCCCAGCGGCCTCAGCGACGCGCAGGAAGCCGAAATGCGCGAGCTTTCGCTGCGGGCTTTCGCCATTCTTGGCGGACGCGGCTGGGGCCGTATTGATTTGATGCTGGACGCTGCCGGAAGCGTTTATTGCCTGGAGGCGAACACCGCGCCGGGAATGACCGACCATTCCCTGGTGCCGATGGCGGCGCGGGCGGCGGGCATGCCGTTCGAGAAACTGGTGCTCACCTTGCTCGAAGAGGCCAGCTGTGGCTAAGGCGCGCGGCAACACCCGCAACGAGCCGGGCGGCGGCGACGGTTTCTGGGATCGTCCCGTGTTGATCAATCTCCTGGCCGATCTGTTGCTATTGGCCGCGGCGGTCCTGCTGGCATGGGCCGGCACCCTGGCGCTGCGCAGTCTTCCGGTGTTCCCGCTGAAACAGCTGCTGGTCACGACGCCGATCGATCGCGTCTCCTACGGTCAAATCGAACATGCGGCACGCATAGCGCTCGCGGGCAATTTCTTCACGGTGAACCTGGACACGGCACAGTCGGCGTTCGAGCGCCTGCCCTGGGTACGTTCCGCCTCTTTGCGGCGCATTTGGCCGGACGCCATTGAACTGCAACTGGAAGAGCACCGCGCCGTGGCCCGCTGGACTCCGCAGGAGGGCGAAATGCGCCTGGTCAATGCCAGTGGTGAAGTGTTCCTGGCCTCGACGACCGAAGCCTTGCCGCAATTTGCCGGTCCCGAGGGCTCGGCGTCCCGGGTCCTGAGCCGGTATCAGGAATTCGAGGAAGGCCTGGCAAGCATCGGGCGCAGGCCGATCGCCGTGCACCTGTCGGCCCGTGATGCCTGGCAGTTCAAGCTCGATGATGGCGTGGTGCTGGAACTGGGTCGTGAGCAGCCCAAGCATCCATTGCGCGACCGCCTGAACAGATTCACGACCCACTACGCCACTGCAAGCAACGCCGCCAAAAGCCGCCTGCAGACCATCGGCGTGGTGGATATGCGTTATCCCAACGGGTTTGCCCTCCGGGCGAGCAAGAGCTGATGAGCAAAGAAACCAAACGCGACCTGATAGTAGGGCTGGATATCGGCACCTCGAAGATTGTCGCCATCGTCGGCGAACTGGATGCCGAGGGTCGGCTCGGCATACTCGGCCTCGGCACCCAGGAATCCGCCGGCCTGAAGCGCGGCATGGTGATCAACATCGAAGCCACGGTGAATTCGATTTCAAGAGCCATCGCCGAAGTGGAGATGATGGCGGGCTGCAAGGTGCGCGAGGTCTATACCGGCATCGCCGGCAGCCATATCAAGAGCAAGGACTCCACCGGCATGGCCGTGGTGCGCGACAAGGAAGTCACCCAGTTCGACGTCGAGCGGGCGATCGAGGCCGCAAACGCTACCTCGATTTCGGCCGATGACCAGATTCTGCACACGCTGGTGCAGGAATTCATCGTCGATGGCCAGGATGGGGTCAAGGAACCGATAGGCATGGATGCCAAGCGGCTCGACGTCAAGGTGCATCTGGTCACGGGCGCAGTCACCGCCGTACAGAACATCGTCAAGTGCGTGCACCGTTGCGGCCTGGAAGTGGTCGATCTGGTGTTGCAGCCCTTGGCGTCCGGGTATGCGGTGCTGACCGAAGACGAAAAGGATGTCGGCGTCTGCCTGGTGGATATCGGCGGCGGCACCACGGATATGGCGGTGTTCGTGCAAGGTGCGATTCGCCACACAGCAGTCATTCCGATCGCGGGCGACCAACTGACCAACGATATCGCCATCGCTTTGCGTACCTCGACCCAGGATGCCGAGGAAATCAAGATGCGCTACGGCGTCGCCTTGCAGCAATTGGCCGATCCGGAGGACATGATCGAAGTGCCGGGTGTCGGCGATCGCCCGGCGACCCAGCTGTCGCGCCAGACCCTGGCCGGGTTCATACAGCCCCGGGTCGAGGAAATATTCCAGAAAGTGCAGGAGGAACTGCATCGCAGCGGCAAGGAGCGTTTGTTGCGAGCCGGCATTGTGTTGACCGGCGGCGCGGCGCAGATGCCCGGCATGGCGGATCTGGGGGAGGAAATATTTCATAACACCGTGAAGTTGGCGATGCCGCACTACGACGGCAATTTGCGCGATTACGTGCGCAATCCCCGCTACTCCACGGCCATGGGATTGTTGCTGGAAGGGGTGGCGCAACGCCACCGTGGCATGAAGGCGCAAAGCCCGAGAAGTTTCGGGCAGGTTCTGGCGCGGATGCGGGCGTGGTTTACCAGAAATTTTTGAACGAGTTGGTTTTAGGAGGAGGCGAGTATGTTTGAACTTGAAGAAGTAACGACAGCGGGGACGGGCGCAACAGTCATCAAGGTTGTTGGCGTCGGTGGCGCGGGTGGCAACGCGGTTGAGCACATGATTCGCGAAGGTGTCGGCGGCGTCGAATTCATCTGCTGCAATACCGATGCCCAGGCACTGAGAAAAAGCAGCGCCGCCGTCAAATTGCAGCTCGGTCCCGGTTTGGGTGCGGGCGGCAAACCGGACAAGGCGAGGGATCTGGCGTTGCTGGACCGCGAGCGCATCGCCGAGGTGCTGATCGGAGCGCACATGGTGTTCATTACCGCAGGCATGGGTGGTGGCACCGGTACCGGTGCCGGGCCGGTGGTCGCCGAAGTTGCGCGCGAACTGGGGATTCTGACCGTCGCCGTGGTGACCAAGCCTTTTGAATATGAAGGCAAGCGCAAACGTCTGGCCGAGGACGGCGTGGCGGAACTCGCCCTTCATGTCGATTCGCTGATCATCATCCTCAACGAGAAGCTCGAAGAGGTGCTGGGTGACGAAGTCAGCATGCTGGAAGCCTTCCAGGCAGCGGACAACGTACTGCGCAATGCGGTGGGCGGGATCGCCGAAATCATCAATGTGCCGGGCCTGGTCAACGTCGACTTCGAAGACGTGCGCACGGTAATGGGCGAGATGGGCAAGGCGATGATGGGTTCCGCCGTGGCTGCCGGCGTCGATCGCGCTCGCGTCGCAGCCGAAGAAGCGGTGGCGAGTCCTCTGCTCGAAGGCATCGAGCTGTCGGGCGCGCGTGGCGTGCTGGTGAATATCACTGCCAGTACCACCTTGGGCCTCAAGGAATACAAGGAAGTGATGAAAACCATTCGCCAATACACCGCGCCCGAGGCAACCGTGATCTGCGGCGCAGTGTTTGACGAGGCGATGGAAGACCAGCTACGCGTCACGGTGGTCGCCACCGGACTTGGCATTGTCGCCGCACGCGAAGCAGCCAAGCCGCGCATGAGCGTGGTCGAGGCCGTGGGTCTGCGCACAGGTACCGACAACCTGCAGGTGTACGACGTCGGCAATGGTCAGGGTGCCATCGATCTTTCCAGTGTCACCAGCAGCGCCCGGGGAGGGGCGCCGCGCAATTCCCAGGCCGATGCCATGGCCGCTTCCGGGGTGGATAAGTACGACATCCCGGCATTTTTGCGCCGCCAATCTGACTGATCGCATCAGTCGGACGGCCGGTCCAGCGGGCGCCTCCTCCCGCCGGGCCGGCCGTGCGTGGTAAACTTGCGGCTCCGCACCATTCCTATTGTCATTACCCGATGCTTCGTCAGCGTTCCCTCAAATCAGTCGTCAAAGCCACCGGCGTTGGTCTTCACTCCGGCGTCAAGGTGTCGCTTGTGCTGCGCCCGGCGCAAGCGAACACCGGCGTGGTCTTTCGGCGGGTCGATCTCAGGCCGCCGGTCGATCTCAAGGCCGATCCTTTCGGTGTCGGCGATACCCGCCTGGCGTCATGCCTGGAACGCGACGGGGTCAAGGTCGCCACGGTCGAGCACCTGATGTCCGCGCTGGCCGGGCTTGGCATCGACAACATCTATGTCGACGTCGACGCCGCCGAGTTGCCGATCATGGATGGCTCGGCCGCACCCTTCGTATTTCTGCTGCAATCGGCCGGCATCGAAGAACAGAATGTCGCCAAGAAATTTCTCCGCGTGAAGAAGACCGTGGAAGTGAAAGAGGGTGACAAATGGGCCAAGCTTTCGCCCTACGACGGCTTCAGCCTGGATTTCTCGATTGTGTTCAACCACCCCGCCGTGGATCGCTCCGCCTCGCGGGCGCACGTCGATTTCGCTGATCAGGCGTATTTGAAGGATGTGGCCCGCGCGCGCACCTTCGGTTTCATGCAGGACGTCGAAACCCTCCGCGATCAGGGTCTGGCACTTGGCGGTAGCCTGGAAAACGCCATTGTGATGGATGAATACCGGGTGCTGAACAATGAAGGCCTGCGCTATGCCGACGAATTCGTCAAACACAAGATCCTTGATGCCATCGGCGATCTCTATCTTGCCGGCCATCCCCTGTTGGGAGCCTTTTCAGCCCACAAGTCGGGCCACGCGCTGAACAATCTTCTTTTGCGCGAGCTGCTGGCTGATGCCAGCGCCTGGGAACTCGTCAGTTTCCAGCGCGCCGAGGATGCGCCGGGCAGCATCGCCAGCCTGTATCCCCGGTTGGCCTAGCGCTCATGCGGCCAATTGCGGCATCCCCGAAGCAGACGAAAGGCCGGTTCTGCAAGATAGATAACCCCCCTCCATCGTTCTCCGCACAGGGGAAGAGATTCATTTGCTCGATTTGTTCGACGATTGTTAGTCGCTCCGAGCGAGTGATCGCGCGCTAATCATGTTGCTGCTCAGGATCGTCGGCATATTGGCGGCGATCACCATCGGCAGCGGGATCATCGCCTGGTTGTTCACTCGCGATCGGCGCTATCTGGTTCTGTCGGCCCGTGTCGCCAAAGGCGCCTTGGTTTTTGTCCTGGTCGTGCTGGTTCTTATGGCGGCCGAGCGCCTGATCATTCTTTGACGCTTCGCAGCAGGCGCTCCAGGGCGCCTTTCAAAGCTGAGTCATCTGGTAGATTACGACTAAGTGCAGTGAGTCCTTGCTTCTGTTTTTCTCCTGGCAGGGCGGGACGTTCATGCTTGCTGTCGCGAAGAACCGGGTTTTGGGCTTGCACTCGGACTTCGATTTGAGTAATCTTCACGTCCTTGTTGGATAACTCGCTGGCGAGGCGTGGTCCGAGTTGACGGATTTTCGCAGCGACTGCACCGTTCGCGGTGTGGATAAATATTTTCCCCAAGCGGAAGTTTGCTACCCGCGCATGAGGCCTTAACGCCTCCGGCAGAGCAGCTTCCAGGAGACGCTGAAATTGGAGGAGGCGTTGGGCGTGGGCAGCAAGCCGCGCCATGCTGTCGCCGGAGGTCAGGTGTTCCTGGAGACTGCGCGCTGTCATGGATAACGAGTTTTAGTGTGGGCCAATGTCGGCATTATCGGCGCGAAACCTAAAACTAACTTGAAGGAAGGGAAGGGATGCATATTATTCTCGTCTCTAACCGGCTGGCAACCGCGAGAAGCATCACGCTGACCTGGCGCCATGCATTTCTTGTCGCGGCAACCCTTTTCGGTTCGGTGCTGGTGCTGTCTTCGCTGTTTTCATATTTCACTGTCCGTCACGCGGCGGAAGTTCGCCTGCCATTTCTGCAGGATCTGGTTCGAGCCACCAACGACGAAGAGGCGCAGCGCTCCAAGGCCTTTGTTCGCGAGAATCTCAATGCCATGGCTGTCAAGCTGGGCGAAATGCAGGCGCAACTGATGCGTCTGGACACCATCGGTGAACGGCTGGCCGGCATGGCTGGCTTCAAACCCATGCAGATCAAGGCGTTTGAGCAAAAAACCGGGGGTCGCGGTGGCCCGTTGATCCTGCCCATGGCCATGTCTTCCACCGAACTGCAGCGCGCCGTTGACGCCTTGGCGCATCAAGTCGAAGAAAAGTCCGACGCCATTTCACTGATTGAATCGCAACTTCTTGAGGATCGCATCAGGAAAAGCCTGTTGCCGACCAGTTTGCCGGTCGAGGCGCAATGGAACGCCTCATCCTTCGGCTGGCGTGTCGATCCCTTTACCGGTGAGCGGGCGATGCATGAGGGGGTCGATTTTGTGGCAAACCCGGGCACGGTCATTCGCGCGGCGGCGGCGGGGATCGTGGTCAGCGCGGAGGCTCATCCGCAATACGGGAATATGGTGGAGATCGACCACGGCAACGCCTTGACCACCCGCTATGCACATGCGTCGAAGCTCCTGGTGAAGGCTGGACAGATGGTCAAGCGCGGCCAGAAAGTCGCGGAAGTCGGGTCCACCGGTCGCTCGACCGGAGCGCATCTGCATTTTGAAGTGCGGGTTGATGGTCAGCCGAAGAACCCCAACAATTTCCTGAAAATGGCACAGGCAAGCCAGCGGTCGACTTCGCACCCGCGTTGAGTCCGGGGAGGCCGCCCTCCCTCGCATGCTAAAATCGACGTTTTGCTTTTCCCGGCTTTTCGCCGCCGCGTAACCCATGATCTCCGGTTTCCTCAAGAAGATTTTCGGCAGCCGCAACGACCGGCTGATCAAGCAGTATTCCCAAACCGCATTTCGCATCAATGCGCTTGAAGCCGAGACATCGAAGCTTTCGGACGAGGCTCTGCGAGCCAAAACCGATGAGTTTCGCAGCCGGCACGCTGCCGGCGAAGGGCTCGACGACTTGCTGCCCGAAGCGTTTGCGGTGGTGAGAGAAGCCAGCCGACGCGTGCTCGGCCTGCGCCACTTCGACATGCAACTGATTGGCGGCATGGTTTTGCATTTCGGCAAGATCGCCGAAATGCGTACCGGTGAAGGCAAGACCCTGACCGCGACGTTGGCGGTGTATCTGAATGCAATTCCCGGCAAGGGCGTTCATCTGATCACGGTCAATGATTACCTGGCCCGCCGCGACGCCGAGTGGATGGGACGGATCTACCGCTTTCTCGGGCTCAGCGTCGGCGTCAATCTTTCACAGATGCCGCATGATGAAAAGCACGCCGCCTATGCTTCCGACATTACCTACGGCACCAATAACGAATTCGGCTTCGATTACCTGCGCGACAACATGGTGTATTCGCCCGCCGAGAGGGTGCAGCGCGGGCTGAGCTATGCCATCGTTGACGAGGTGGATTCGATCCTGATCGACGAGGCACGCACCCCACTGATCATCTCCGGCCAGGCCGAGGACCATACCGAGCTTTACGTGAAGATGAATGCCGTGCCGCCCTTGCTGACCATCGGCGAGGTGGCCAAGGGCGAGGGCGAGATCGATACCGGTGATTACACCGTTGATCTCAAATCGCACCAGGTGCTGCTGACCGAAGCCGGCCACGTCAAGGCCGAGGAAATTCTGGCCCGGCTGGGCATGCTGGCCGAAGGCAGCAGCCTGTACGAACCGGCCAACATCCTGCTGATCCATCACCTCTACGCGGCGCTGCGGGCGCACAACCTGTTCTTGCGCGATCAGCAATACGTGGTGCAAGACGGCGAAGTCGTCATCGTCGACGAATTCACCGGTCGCTTGATGGCGGGGCGGCGCTGGTCGGACGGTCTGCACCAGGCGGTCGAAGCCAAGGAAGGGGTGGCGATCCAGGCCGAGAACCAGACCCTGGCCTCGATCACCTTCCAGAACTACTTCCGCATGTACGGCAAGCTCGCCGGCATGACTGGCACGGCCGACACCGAGGCTTACGAGTTCCAGCAGATCTACAACCTGGAAACCGTGGTCATCCCGACCAACAAGCCGATGATCCGCAAGGACGAGAACGACCAGATCTACCGCACCGCACAGGAGAAGCATGAGGCGATCATCGCCGACATTCGCGCCTGCCACGGGCGCGGCCAGCCGGTGCTGGTGGGTACCACCTCGATCGAGAATTCCGAACTGCTTTCCGGTTTGCTGGATGCTGAAAAGCTGCCACATCGGGTGCTCAACGCCAAGCAGCACGCGAACGAAGCCGAGATCGTCGCCGAGGCCGGCCGTCCTGGCACGATCACCATCGCCACCAACATGGCGGGACGCGGCACCGACATCGTACTGGGCGGCAATATTGAGAAGCCGACCGCCGCCATCCGCGACGACGAAGCCCTGAGCGCCGAGGACAAAGAAAAACGCATCGCCGAACTCAAGGCCGAGTGGCAGAAGGTGCACGACCAGGTACTGGCCGCCGGCGGCTTGCACATCATCGGCTCCGAACGCCATGAGTCGCGCCGTATCGACAACCAGTTGCGCGGCCGTTCCGGTCGCCAGGGTGACCCGGGCTCATCGCGTTTCTATCTGGCGCTGGACGATTCGCTGCTGAAGATTTTTGCCGGTGAACGACTCAACACCATCATGGTGCGTCTAAAGATGCCCGAGGGCGAGGCCATCGAACATCCTTTGGTCAGTCGTTCACTCGAATCGGCGCAGCGCAAGGTCGAGCAGCGCAATTTCGACATTCGCAAACAACTGCTCGAGTACGACGACGTTTCCAACGACCAGCGCAAGGTGATCTATCAGCAGCGCAACGAGCTGCTGGATGTCGACGACATTTCGGAGACCATCACGGCCATGCGCCAGGGCCAGATCCACGACACCTTCCGTCTGCATATTCCTGCCGACAGCGTCGAGGAGCAGTGGGATGTCGCCGGCCTCGAAACCGCGCTGGCGGCAGAATTGCATCTCAAGCTGCCGATCGCCGAATGGCTCAAGAACGAGCCGGAGCTCGGCGACGACGATATTCTGAAACGCCTGCTGGATGCCGGCGATGCCGCCTACGCCGAAAAGATCAGCACGGTGGATGCCGCCGCCTGGGCCGGCTTCGAAAGCAACGTCATGTTGCAGAGCCTGGACACGCATTGGCGCGAGCACCTTTCCGCGCTGGATCATTTGCGGCAAGGCATTCATCTGCGCGGTTATGCGCAAAAGAATCCCAAGCAGGAATACAAGCGCGAGGCGTTTGAACTGTTCGAGGGCTTGTTGCAGACCGTGCGCAGCGAAGTCTCCAAACTCCTGATGACCGTCGAGGTTCGTACTGAAGAACAAATTGAGGAGGTGGAAACCCCACCGCAGCTCGAGAATGTGCAGTATCACCATGCCGACTTTGACGAAGCGCTCGGCACTGCCGTGAAGAAGTCGGCGCAACCCGCCGAACGGCAGGCGCCCAAGGTCGGGCGCAACGATCCCTGCCCCTGCGGCAGCGGAAAAAAATACAAACATTGCCACGGCAAGCTGAACTGACTTGAGTCGCGGCGCGGACAAGGACGGCCCGGCCGTTTCCATCAGCCAGGATACGGCATCGAGCCGGCCGACGATTCGCGAGGATGGCGCCCATGTCGTGGTTCTCGACCAGACCCGCTTGCCCTATGCGATCGAATACGTGCGACTGGAGACGCTGGAAGACGCGGCCCACGCGATTCGGTCCATGCAGGTTCGTGGCGCGCCGCTGATCGGCGCCACGGCGGCTTACGGCGTCGCCCTCGGACTGGCGACCGATGCCTCCGATGCCCGTGTGCAGTACGTCGTCGATACCCTTGCGGCAACACGCCCCACCGCGGTCAATCTGCAATGGGCTCTGCAGCGTTTGCGCCGCGTGCTGCAAAACTCGGCGCTGGCGACACGGCGAGATGTTGCCTGGGACGAGGCTCGCGCCATTGCCCGCGAAGACAAGGCGGCGAATGCCGCCATCGGCAGGCACGGTTTGTTGCTGATTCAGCGCATCAGCGAAGCGCGCGCCAGGCATGTCCTTGCGCGGGATGGATCCGGGTCGCCGCCGCCGGCGTCTGACCGGAGAGCCGGGGAGGAGGGGCAAGTTTTTCGTGACGGCGACGTCGTCAACCTCATGACCCACTGCAATGCCGGTCGCCTGGCCACCGTCGAGCACGGCACGGCGCTGGCGCCGGTGTATGCCGCGCATGCCGCCGGCCTGGCGGTGCATGTCTGGGTTTCCGAGACGCGACCGCGCAACCAGGGCCTGCTCACCGCCTGGGAGCTTGCCGAGGCTGGCGTGCCGCATACCCTGGTGGTGGACAACGCGGCGGGTCTCTTGCTGATGCAGGGCAAGGTCGAGCTGGTGATTGTCGGCGCCGATCGGATTGCCGCCAATGGCGATACCGCGAACAAGGTCGGTACCTATCTCAAGGCGCTCGCCGCGCAGGCGCATGGGGTGCCGTTTTACGTCGCGGCGCCGCTGTCGACCATCGATTTCGCCTGTCCTGCGGGCGCCGAAATTCCGATTGAAGAACGGGCCGCCGAAGAAGTCGGCACCTCGCTCGCCGAACTGGGCACGCAAGTCGCCAATCCGGCGTTTGACGTGACCCCGGCCGCGTTGATCAGCGGCATCATCTCCGAGCGCGGCATCGCACCGGCCGGTGCGCTGGACGCCTGGCAGCCATGAGCGAATATTCTTCGTCGGCTGACAAGGTGCTCGCCACGGCGCGGGCCATGAATGCGTCGGGGATCAATCGCGGCAGCGCGGGCAACGTCAGTGCGCGCATCAGCGGTGGCTTCATTATCACGCCGACCGGCATGGCCTACGACGCCTGCACGGCGGACGACATGGTTGAAGTGGGCGCCGACGGTGCGGTGAGTCCGCGGGCGCAGCGCTTGCCTTCGTCCGAATGGCGCTTTCATCGCGATATTTACGCGGCGAAGCCGGCCGCCGGCGCCGTGGTGCACACTCATTCTCCCTTCGCCACCGCCCTGGCCTGCCAGGAACTGGGCGTGCCGGCCTTTCATTATATGGTGGCGCGCTTCGGCGGTGGGGACGTGCGCTGTGCGCCTTACGCCACCTTCGGCAGCCAGGAATTGTCAGACGCAATTATCGGTGCGCTGGATGATCGCTGCGCCTGCCTGATGGCCCATCACGGCATGGTGGTGTTCGGCCGCGACGCGGATCAGGCGCTGGCCCTGGCCGTCGAACTGGAAGGCTTGTGCGAGCAGTACTGGCGCGTCCTGCAACTGGGCGAAGCCAAACTTCTGGACGTCGCCGAAATGGACAGGGTGATCGCGAAGTTCGCCACCTATGGGCAACAAGGCGACCTGCCGGATGGGCAGCGGGACGTAAAACCGGCCGCGTAGCGAGGCTGACCCGGGCCGCGCCCCGGGTCACGGCATTACTCGGCGTGGTAGCGCGTCGCGCGCTCGACTTCCTGTTTCGAACCGAGAATCACCGGCACGCGCTGGTGGAGTTTCTCCGGCTGGATATCGAGAATCCGCTGTCGCCCGTCGGTTGCCGCGCCGCCCGCCTGTTCCACGATCATGGCCATGGGATTGGCTTCGTACATCAGCCTGAGCTTGCCGCCCTGGCTGCGCGTCTTGCTGTCGACCGGGTAGAGAAAGATGCCGCCACGACTGAGAATGCGATGCACGTCCGCCACCATGGAAGCCACCCAGCGCATGTTGAAGTCCTGTTTGCGCGGCCCCTCCGCGCCCGCCAGCAGCTCGTCCACATAGCGCTTTACCGGCGCATCCCAGTAGCGCGCGTTGGAAGCGTTGATGGCGAACTCGCTGGTTGCCTCGGGAATTTTTACATTGTCCTGGGTCAGGACAAATCTGCCGAACTCGCGGTCCAGGGTGAAGACGTTGACGCCGTCGCCCAGGGTCAGCACCAGCAGCGTGGTCGGTCCATACACGGCATAGCCGGCGCACACCTGGCGCACGCCGGGTTGCAGAAAGGCCTGTTCGGTCGGATCCATGCCTTCCGGACAACGCAATACCGAAAAAATCGTGCCCACCGAAACATTCACGTCGATGTTCGATGAGCCGTCGAGCGGGTCGAACAGCAACAAGTACTCGCCCTTCGGGTAGCGGTTTGGAATCGCGTGCGGCAATTCCATTTCTTCCGATGCCATGCCGGCCAGGTGGCCGCCCCATTCGTTGGCATCGAGCAGGATTTCATTGGAAATGACGTCGAGCTTCTTTTGCACCTCGCCTTGCACGTTGTCGCTGCCGGCGCTGCCCAGCACGTCGGCCAGGCTGCCTTTGCCGATGGCGATGGAGATTGCCTTGCAGGCGCGCGAGACAACTTCAATAAGCAGTCTCAGGTCGGAGGAAATGACGTTCTTGTCGCGTTGTTCTTCAATCAGAAAGCGGGAAAGGGTAAGTGTGCGCATCATCAATCAAGGCGGAAAGAAGGAATCGGAAAGCGCTGGCATCGGCCGAGTTCGCCGCTTCCAGCGGTCTTTATTTGCAGGCGGTGGCGAGCCACTTGCCGCTGAACTTCTGTTTCATGGTGGTCGTCCCGCGCTTGCTGTCCTGCATCGTGATGGTGGATTCACCGGTGTAGCTTTTGTCGCCTGAATAGGTGATCGTGCCGGTACCGGTGGTTTTCTGCTCGCCATGGCATTCGATCTTCCACGTCGTGGTATTGCCCGCGGTTTTCACGTCCTTGCGCTCGCAGCGCTGGCGGCGGTCTTCGGGGGTTTGCGGCGGCTCGCGCATCTCGGCCTGTTCCTTGGTGATGCAGTGTTTCACCACCACGCTCATGGCACCGCCGGCCGCGCTCGGCATTTTGATGCCCAGGGCCTCCATCTGCTTGCGCTCGGCGGCGCTCATGGCGGGCATTGCCGGCATGTCGCCACCACTCATCTGGGTGGTGATTTCCCACAGGCCGGGCTTGATCGCCTCGGCGGCTGTCGCGAGGCTGGTGCTGGCAACGAGAACTAAAAAGACAAGTGTGCGCATGACGGACATCCTTTTTGCGATTTGGATTGAAGCCGGATTCTGCCTGTTTCCACGGCTTGCGCCAAGTCGCGCATGCCGGCAGCAAGTCAAGCGTCGCCGATCTACGGGTTGAGAAGAGCGGGCCGATCAACGCCGTCTGCCGGAAAACTCCGGAGTGTGTCGCGCCCTGTCTTCCGTGACGTTCAAGCGCAGGGCAAAGGCGTTGCTTCGGAGCCAGGCGGCGTGTTGCCGGCGCCGACTTTGCGCCCACCTTCCGGCTGCAAGCTTTTCTGTCGAGCGGCGATTCGCGACACCACGGCTTTTTCAGGCCGCGTCGCTGGCGTGAGCAGCACGACCACCGCCTGGTCGAGGGCTTCGACCAGCACCAGACCATTGCTGCTGACCTCCCACGCTGCACCCGGATGGAGAAAAATGTCCTGGGTCACGCCCGGTGCGGTGATCCAGACGCGCCCGGCGCGGCAGGCGATGCTTTGGCCCCTGGCACGGACCAGACGCAAAGGCTGGCATTCGTGGAGAACGATTTCGAGTCCGGCGGCGGATTCGAGATCGACCGGGTGATGCCTGAGTTGATAGAGAGTGTCCATGCCGCAAGATTAGGCTTGCCGTTGGCAGCGGAACAGTCTCAGGAGCGCAAAATTGTATCCGGAACAGTTTATCGTTTCGGCAACTGTTATGCTGGATTTTTCGTCTTGCTGTATCTCGGCACCGACTCGACCTTGACCGACAATGCTTCGATGAGTGACTACCTATACGAGAATCTGGCCGAAGAGTACGCTGGCTTGATTGCCGAGCGCGTGCTGCAGCCCGGCGACCGATTGCCATCGGTGCGCCGGCTGGCTTCGCAAAAGCGCCTGTCGATGTCCACCGTGCTGCAGGCTTTGCGCCAACTCGAGGATCGCGGCCTGGTCGAGGCGCGTCCCCAGGCGGGGTTCTACGTCAGGCGCCGGGCGCGCACGGCGGCCGAGCCGGTGGCGCGCGGGCGCTTGACGCGGCCGACCTTTGTCGGCGTGAACCAGCTGTTGATGGAAATCCTCCAGGCCAACGAGCAGCCGGGCATGCTGCCGCTGGGTGCCGCCTATCCGGGGCCGGGGCTGCTGCCTTCGCTGCGCATGCAGCGCATGTTCGGCAAGGTGGCGCGCGGCCGCAACGATTTGCTCGCGGTCGGGCGCTGCACGCACAACAACGATCCGAAACTGGTGCGGCAGATTGTGCGACGTTCGCTGGATTGGGGCGGGCTGCTGGACGCCGAGGAACTGGTGATCACAAACTCCTGCACCGAAGCAATCAACCTGTGTCTGCGTGCTGTTGCCGGGCCGGGCGACACCATCGCGCTGGAATCGCCGACCTATTTCGTACTGCTGCAAATCATTGAAAGCCTGGGCATGAAGGCGCTGGAAATTCCGACCCATGCCCGTACCGGCATCTCGGTCGAAGCGCTGGAACTGGCGACACGCGGCGGTGCGGTTAAAGCCTGCCTGCTGGTGCCCAACGCCAACAATCCGCTCGGTTGCGTCATGCCCGACGAGAACAAGCGCCGTGTCGCCGACCTGCTGGCCGAGCGCAACGTGCCCCTGATCGAGGATGACGTCTATGGCGACCTGTGTTTCATGGAGGAACGCCCGCGGCCGATCAAGACCTATGACAGCAGCGGCAATGTGATGCTGGTGTCTTCATTCACCAAAACCATCAGTCCCGGACTGCGCGTCGGCTACGTCGCCGCGGGGCGGCATGCGGCGGCCGTGGCCACGCTCAAGACGCTGAGCAGCGGCGTCACCGGCACCATTCAGCAAGCCGCCCTGAACGAATTCATCGAGGGCGGCGGGTTTGACCGGCAACTGCGGCAGGTGCGCCGATCCTATGCCAGTCAGGTCAATCGCATGGCCGACGAGGTATCCGAGCATTTCCCGGCTGAATGCCTGCTGTCGCGGCCGCAGGGCGGCTTTGTGCTCTGGGTCGAGATGCCGCGCCAGGTCGATGCGCTGGAATTGCATCGCGAGGCCGTCGCCGAAGGCATCGCCTTCATTCCTGGCCAGCTGTTTTCCGCCTCCGGCCGCTATCGCAACTGCCTGCGGCTGAATTGCGGCAACCCATGGAGCGATGCCATCGAGGGCGGTGTGCGGCGTCTGGGCGAACTCGTTTCGCGCCGCGTCTAGCGGCCGGTCGAGTGGAGCCCGGGCCACAAACCTGGGACAATGACGCGATACAAATTCTTACAAAATATTCTATCTGGAAGGAGTGTCGGACTTGGCCTGGCGCTATGCGCGGTCCATATAATCGCGCCGCTCTGCGTTCCGCAGGCTGTCGTCAACTTGACCCTTTTTTTTTGAAAGACTCTCGATCATGAAAACCCCCGTTATTGCTGCTGCCCTGACTGCCCTTCTTCTGGTTGCCTGCGGCAAGCAGGAAGCCGCGCCGGCACCCGCGGCTCCGGCTGTTGCCCCGGTTGCTGCTCCGGCTGCTGCTCCTGCCGATGCCGCCAAGCCTGCCGATGCCGCGGCGCCCGCTGCCGCTCCTGCCGATGCCGCCAAGCCGGCCGACGCTGCCGCACCCGCTGCTGCACCTGCCGCAGAGAAGAAGTAATCCGGATCCGTCCGGAAAGAAAAGGCCAGCCCTCGGGCTGGCCTTTTTCATGGTCGGGCTGAGCGATATCGGAGGCAGTCCACCGGCTGCTTGAAAGCCGGCTCAAGCACGGCCGAACTAGCGCCAGCGGTTGATGGCGTCCCGTGTTTCCAGCGCGACGCGGCGCGCGGCGGTGGCGTAATCCTCGCCATTGCCGGCATACAGAATGGCGCGCGAGGAGTTGATCATCAATCCGCTGCCGGCCGCGGTCTTGCCGGCCTTGACCGTGGCTTCTATATCGCCGCCCTGGGCGCCGATGCCGGGCACCAGCAGCGGCATGTCGCCGACGATTTCACGGACGCGGGCGATCTCGCCGGGGAAGGTTGCGCCGACGACGAGGGCGCACTGGCCTGTGGTGTTCCACTCTTCGGCGACGAGGCGGGCCACGTGTTCGAAAATCGCCGTATCACCAGCGCCGACTTTTGCTTTCAGGAATTGCAGATCGCTGCCACCCGGATTGGAGGTGCGGCAGAGCAGGATTACGCCCTTGTCCTGCCAGGCCAGCCAGGGTTCGATCGAGTCGCGACCCATGTAGGGGTTCACCGTCACCGCATCGGCGCGGTAGCGCTCGAAGGCCTCGATCGCATATTGCTCGGCGGTGCTGCCGATATCGCCGCGCTTGGCATCGAGGATCACCGGTATGCCCGGATGCCTGTCGTGGATGTGCGCGATCAGCGCTTCGAGCTGGTCCTCCGCGCGACGCGCGGCGAAGTAGGCGATCTGCGGCTTGAAGGCGCAGACAAGATCGGCCGTGGCATCGGCAATCTCGCTGCAAAAGCGCAGGATCGCATCCGGCTGAGCTTTGAGATGGGCGGGAAACTTCGCCGGGTCGGGATCGAGTCCGACGCAGAGCAGGGAGTTGTTTTTTTGCCAGGCGGCGCTGAGTTGCTCGGAGAATTTCATTTCCAGCCGTCCTTCAAAGTGACGCTGCGGTTGAACACCGGAGCGCCGGGTCTGGAATCGATGCGGTCGGCGACAAAATAACCGTGGCGCTCGAACTGGAAGCGGTCTTCGGCCGCGGCATTTTGCAGCGAGGCTTCGAGCTGCGCCGAGATCACGCGCTTGGAATCCGGATTCAGATCGGCAATGAAGTCGCGCCCCTCGGCGCCCGGCGCCGCGACGGCGAACAGGCGGTCGTACAGGCGGATTTCGCCGGCATGGGCGTGGCGCGCCGACACCCAGTGAATGTTGCCCTTGACCTTGTAGTTGTCCGAGCCCGGCGTGCCGGACTTCGAGTCGGGCATGTATTCGCAATGCACGGCGCTGATGTTGCCCACGGCGTCCTTGTCGCAGTCGAGGCATTTGATGACGAAGCCATAGCGCAGGCGCACGCTGTTGCCTGGAAACAGGCGGAAGTAGCCCTTGCTCGGCACTTCCATGAAGTCCTCGCGCTCGATCCAGAGTTCTTTCGAGAAAGGCACCACGCGCTTGCCCCAGTCGGGCTTTTGCGGATGGTTGGGGGCCAGACATTCCTCTTCCTGGTCTTCCGGATAGTTGTCGATAATCAGCTTGAGCGGATCGAGCACCGCGATGCGGCGCGGCGCGGTTTCGTTCAGATGTTCGCGCTGACATTCTTCCAGCACGCTGATGTCAATCCAGGAATCCGACTTGGTGACGCCGTTCATCTCGTTGAAGCGGCGGAAAGCCTCGGGCGTGAAGCCGCGCCGACGCGCCCCGACCAGGGTCGGCAGGCGCGGGTCATCCCATCCATCGACGTGTTTTTCTTCGACCAGATGGATCAGCTTGCGTTTGGAGAGCACGACATAGGAAAGATTCAGCCGGGAGAATTCGATCTGTTGCGGCGGCGGCGTATTGATGCAGCCGAGTTCGGCCAGGCGCGCCAGCAGCCAGTCGTAGAACGGCCGCTGGTCCTCGAATTCCAGCGTGCAGATCGAGTGCGTGATGTTCTCCAGCGCGTCCTCGATCGGATGGGCATAGGTGTACATCGGATAGATGCACCAGGCATCGCCGGTGTTGTGATGCGTGGCGTGGCGGATGCGGTAGATCGCCGGGTCGCGCAGGTTGATGTTGCCCGAGGCCATGTCGATCTTCGCCCGCAGGATGTGCGTGCCGTCGGCGAATTCGCCGGCCCTCATGCGGCGGAAAAGATCGAGATTCTCGGCCGGGGTGCGCGTGCGAAAGGGCGAGTTCTTGCCGGCTTCGGTCAGCGTGCCGCGACTGGCGCGCATTTCTTCGGCGCTTTGCGAGTCGACATAGGCATGCCCAGCCTCGATGAGTTTCTCGGCGAAGTCGTACATCCACTGGAAGTAATTGGAAGCGAAGTACTGGTTGGTCTCCTCGCCAAAACGCCAGTCGAAACCCAGCCAATGCACGGCGTCGATGATGGAATCGACATACTCCTGTTCTTCCTTCTCCGGATTGGTGTCGTCGAAGCGCAGGTGGCAGGCGCCGGCGTAGTCCTGCGCCAGGCCGAAATTCAGGCAGATCGATTTGGCATGGCCGAAATGCAGGTAGCCATTGGGCTCCGGCGGGAAGCGGGTGCGTATCTTCGCCGTGTCCCGCAAGGGGACTTCCTGCGGGGCGTCACCAGCGCCGACTTTTTGCTGTTCTCCGGGGCCAGGCTGCCCGCTCCACTGGCGCACTGCGTATTTGCCCGTCTTGAGATCGGCGTCGATGATGTGGCGGATGAAATTATGTACCCGTGCGCTTGCGCCGGGTACGGTATCCATTCGGATCGAGGCTTTGGGTTCTGAATCGGCCATGGTTGGCGGGGAACTGAGCGAAAGGACCGATTCTACCGTCGCGACGTAAAATGCGGACCCATGAACATCAGTGCGTTTCTGGCCATAGGCATTGGCGCCGCCCTCGGCGCCTGGCTGCGCTATGGGCTGGGCCTGTGGCTCAACCCCTTGCTGCCGGCCATGCCGCTGGGCACCCTGGCGGCGAACCTGATCGGCGGCTACCTGGTCGGCGCGGCGGTGATGGTGTTTCACCTCAATGCCGAGATGTCGCCCGAGCTCAAGCTGTTTCTGATCACCGGTTTTCTCGGCGCATTGACCACCTTCTCGACCTTTTCCGCCGAAGTTGTCGCCATGATCCAGCGTGCCGACTACGGATGGGCATTGGGCGCCGCCTCCATGCATCTGTTCGGCTCGCTGCTGATGACCGGCCTGGGCATATTCACGATTCACAAGCTGGCGCAATGAAGTTCGACGCTGGCGCTACGGCGTCGGTGTGGCCTGTCGCACCGGGTTGTGATATCTTCTCAATATGGCCATTTGGAGAAGTGAAATGCCTACTATTACCGTCAGCGTGTCAGAATTCAAGTTGCATTGCCTCGACGTCATTCGCCAGGTTGAAAAGGATGGCGCTCCCGTTGACCTGACACGGCGCGGCAAGGTGGTCGCGCGTTTGGTGCCGACTGCCAGCACCACTCAGGGTACGTCACCCTGGCTGCGCCTGCGTGGCCGGGGTGCCTTGCTCGCGGCAGCGGATGAGTCGGTGCTCGATGCCGCCGAGTTCGAGGCGATGCGCGGCGTGCCTGGAACGGGTGCGTGAATCCGCCGCTCCTGCTCGATACCCATGTCTGGTTGTGGTGGCTGCTCGGTCAGCCGGAACTCGCCGCAGCGGAGCGCGAGGCACTGGATGCCCTGGCCGCTGCCGGCACGCCGCCGGGAATTTCCGCCATCAGCCTGTGGGAGGCGCAAATGCTTGCAGACAAGGGACGACTCGAACTCGACAGCCCGCTGACTCATTGGCTGCCCACGGCGGCGGCGCCTGAAAGCGTCTCGCTGCTGCCGATGGACGTTGCCGTGATCGTCGCGCTTGACGCGCTACCCAAGGGCTTTCATGGTGATCCCGCCGATCGCATCATCGTCGCCACGGCACGAGCTTATGGCTTGCCGCTTGCAACGCGCGACGGCAACATCCGCCGCTCGCGCAGCGTAAAGCTCTGGAAGCCATAAGCGGCTTGTCAGCGCCGTCTTGCCAAGTCTGACTTTTCTGGGGATAAGGGGCTCGAATTGAATTTCGGTTGGGCATTGGGTGCAGCCTCCATGCATCTGTTCGGCTCGCTGCTGATGACCGGCCTGGGCATATTCACGATCCACAAGCTGGCGCAATGAAGTAGCTCTGAGCGGACGGTATTCGAAGAGCCGGTCCAACTCAGGTTCGACTTGTCTCGAATGCGTGGACGACGCGGGATGTCAGGCGTTCAGAAAGTCAAATGACTCTGACCCTGAGGTTTGGAAAGTCAAATGACTCTGACCCTGAGGTTTGCTGAGGTTTGGTGCTACTCCAACACTCCTAAAAGTCGGGCTCGGACTCGCCATCATCTTCGGCGGGCTGTTCTTCGGCTGAAGTCGCTGCCGGGTTCCGGCTAACCGGCGGCACTGAAATGTTGCCGGTCATATGGTCGATTGCGGTAGGCTTACGCCGGAACGCCCTACCGGACCGGGAGTGCCATCCATGCCGCATGCCAGAGACCGAAAGCAGAAAACCCGAGCCGCCATTCTCGGCGCCGCCGCCCGATTGTTTGCCGCGAAGGGCTTCGCCGCCACCACCATTGAAGACGTGATGGGCGAATGCGGTCTCACCCGCGGCGGCTTCTACGCCCATTTCCGCAGCAAGGCCCGGCTGTATCACGAAGCCGTCGCCGGCCAAGGTACGGTCGCATCGGCAGAAGCCGGCGACGGCGGACTGGCCGACTGGCTCGGCCGCCTGTTTGTCGCCTGCCGGCAGGGATGCGAGCCGGACATCGCACCGCCGGTCGAACTGGCTTTTTTGGCAACGGACACCGCGAGCCGGACACCGGAAGTACGCCAAAGCTATGAGCGGGCCGTGACGGCTTTGCGCGACCGGCTGCGATCTTGCATGCCGGACTCGCGACACACCGACGACAAGGCGCTGGCCGCGTCGGCGATGATTGTCGGCACGCTGGCCATTGCGCTTTCCATCGACGACCGGCAGTTGCGGGCGACAACCATCGCAGCCTGCGACCGCAATGTGCGTGCAATGTTCGAGGAAGCGGACGCCGGGCCGCGGCAAACGTTCTTCTGGGCGCTCGACGGGATCGACAGCTGCCGCTTCCACGACGGCGTGCACACGACGCACTGAGTTCGCCAACCGCCCGCGCTGCATTCGGCGAATGTCCTTGAACATACTGTCATTGCCGCTAGGCTTGCCCGTGCTCGCGACCGCCGTCCGTCGGCGCGGGCCGGGTCAGGCCGCCGTGCCCGCCACCACGGCCGTCGTCGAGGAAACCATTCGTCATGCTCGTGACCGCCTCCCGAACCCTTGTCAGACTACTGCCGGCACGGCCGGCCAACGCGATCATCCGCAAACTGGCAGCACGCACACAGCGGCCGGTGGTAAGCCAGGCCCAGCAGGAGGCGATGACGCCGGCAATTCCGCTGCGCTACGGGTCGGCGGGCAACATGGCCTGGAGCTGGGGCAGAGGGCCTTTGCTGGTGCTGGTGCACGGCTGGAACGGCCGCGCCGCCCAGATGGCGCCGCTGGCCACCAAACTTGCCGGCGCCGGTTTTCGCTGCGTGGCCATCGATGTCACGGGCCATGGCGATTCGCCGGGAAGACGCACCGGCTGGCGGCATTTCGTCGAAGACACCGCCGCGATCTCGGAGACACTCGGCGAAGGGGTTCACGCCTACATCGGTCACTCTGCCGGCGGTCTGGCGATGATGGCGGCGCGCGCCATCAAGGGCATCGCCGCCCGGCGCTTTGTGTGCGTCTGCGCGCCCTCGCACCCGTTTCCGCCGATCCGCGCCGTACGCCAACGTCTGTCGCCGCGGCCGGCGCAAATCGAAAACTACAAGAACTACATCGCCGGCCAGTTTGACAGCGACTGGGACCAGCTTGAATCAGGGCGCGCATTTGCCGGCGCCGGCGCCGACCTGCTGCTGTTCTACGACGAGAAGGACCGCTACGTGGATCACACCGAAGGCGATCGCATCCAAACCTGGTGCCCCGGTGCGCAACTGATCAAAACCGGCAGCTACGGGCATTCGCGCGTGCTCGCCGCCCCCGAACTGGAGCGCGCCATCACCGGCTTTCTTCAAAGCGAACCTGCGGTGGCGTGAGCGGTCCGGCATCGTTCGTGCCATGAGACCAAAGTGCCAAAGGCAGAAGTGCCAAAGGAGTGCCAAAGGGTCTGCCAAAGGGGTCAGTGCCAAAGGGGTCAGTGCCAAAGGGGTCAGTGCCAAAGGGGTCAGTGCCAAAGGGGTCAGTGCCAAAGTGCCAGTGCCAAAGGGGTCAGAGTCATTTCGCTTTTTGTTTCGCATCGTTGCTGCCTCCATTCTCATAATCCGAATCCTCATCGAGCTCCATGCGGCGGATTTCGGCGGTGAGCGAGGTGCGCTGGCTCATGGCCTGACATTCGGATGAGCACCCGCAAGTCATTTGCATAGACCATTGGCAAGTGACCTGCGGCGAACTCTAGCCGATCAGATGCCTGTTCGCCAGACGGGAATGCAAGATGATGATTTGTTCAAGGGCGGAGGAAAATGGAATGGACATATCCGCCATTGGCCGGCAAGCGGACCGGCCGGCGTCCCGCGAGGGCGGACTTTTATTGATCGGGCAGGTCGGTGGCACCCATTCGCCGGCCGGTGTCACGCCGGCAAACGAATTCAGGACGGGGAGCGCGGTGGCTTGGACATTGGTGCGGGCGACTGCGATCTTGCCGGCGAATTCATCAGAATGTGGCAGATTGACGTACAATTACGCATCGACTCCCAGAAGGCCTCCACCATGTCCGCTGCTACCCATTCCCCGGATACCGCCCGCATCAACCTGCGCACCAGCCCCGAGGCGAAAGCCCTGATCGAGCGCGCCGCCGCGCTGATGGGTACCACCGTGTCCGGCTTCATGGTGCAGAACGCCTACGAGGCGGCGCAGCGTCTGGTTTCGCAACACGAAACGATCACCCTTTCCGACCGGGATCGGGATGTCTTTCTTGCTGCATTGGAGAATCCGCCCGAGCCGACCGAGGCGTTGCGCCGCTTGATGGCGCGGCGCTGAATGCCGGCACGTATTGAACTCCTGGCTGCCCGCCATCGACGCGACGACTTTAATTGCGGCGAATCCGCGCTTGATGAATTTTTGAGGCGCTACGCGCGCCAGCAAGCGGAGCGCGATTTCAGCCGCACTTACGTTGCGGTCGCGGAAGATGGGGCGCGCATTCTTGGTTTCCACACCGTGAGCAGCGGAGCCATCGATTTTCGCAATGGGCCGCCGGGCCTGCGCTTGCCGCGCTACCCCATACCTGTCGCCCGTATCGGCCGCTTGGCCGTTGATGTCAGTGCGCAAGGGACCGGCATCGGTGCCGTGCTGCTGGAGCATGCCTTGCGGCTTGCCACAACCATGGCTGAACAAATCGGGCTGCATGCCGTGGTGGTCGATGCCAAGCATGCGAAAGCGGCGGCGTTTTATGCTCACTATGGTTTCCAGACGTTTCCGGACAACGGCTTGTCATTGTTTCTGATGATGTCGATGATTCTCCGATTGCAGAATGCAAAGTTGTAAAGCGCAATGAAGTTCGATCCCGAGGCACGGCGGGCGGCGCGGCCGCTGCTTACCTATGACGAAGCACTGCCGGTGAATGTGCGGCGCGAGGAAATCGGCGCGGCCATCGGCGCCCATCAGGTGGTGGTGATCTGCGGCGAGACCGGCTCGGGCAAGACCACGCAATTGCCGAAAATCTGCCTCGAAATCGGACGCGGCCTGAACGGCCTGATCGGCCACACTCAGCCGCGCCGCATCGCCGCGCGCGCGACCGCGGCGCGCATTTCGCAGGAACTGAAATCGGAGCTTGGCCGCCATGTCGGCTTCAAGATCCGCTTCACCGACCGCGTCACGCCGAACAGCTACATCAAGCTGATGACCGACGGCATCCTGCTGGCGGAAACCCAGGCCGATCCGCTGCTGCGCCAGTACGACACGATCCTGATCGACGAGGCGCACGAGCGCAGCCTCAATATCGACTTCCTGCTTGGCTACCTCAAGCAACTCCTGCCCAGGCGTCCCGATCTGAAAGTGATCGTCACCTCGGCCACGCTCGACGCCGAGCGCTTCAGTCAACACTTCAGCAGCAACGGTAAAGCGGCACCGGTGATCGAAGTCTCGGGCCGCCTGTATCCGATCGAGACCCGCTTTCGTCCCTTCGACGAGAAAAGGGATGTCGACCTCAACAATGCGATCGTCGATGCGGTGGATGAGGCGCATCGTGCCGGACCGGGCGACGTGCTGGTCTTCCTGCCCGGTGAGCGCGAGATCCGCGAGGCGGCCGAAGCCTTGCGCAAACACCATCCGCCGGGCCTGGAAGTGCTGCCGCTGTTCGCGCGCCAATCGGCGGTCGAGCAGGCGCGGGTGTTTTCCGCGCATCAGGGCCGCCGCGTGGTGCTGGCGACCAATGTCGCCGAGACCTCGCTGACCGTGCCCGGCATCCGCTACGTGATCGACTCGGGGCTGGCGCGCGTCAAACGCTATTCGCATCGCAACAAGGTCGAGCAATTGCAGGTCGAGCCGATTTCGCGCGCGGCGGCGAGTCAGCGTGCCGGCCGTTGCGGACGGGTTTCGGCGGGTATCTGCTTCAAGCTTTACGACGAGGAGGATTTCAACAAGCGCCCGGCCTATACCGAGCCCGAAATCCTGCGCTCGAGTCTTGCCGGCGTGATTCTGCGCATGAAATCCTTGCACCTGGGCGATGTCGAGGACTTTCCCTTCCTCGAAGCGCCGGCGCCGCGCATGATCACCGACGGCTACCAACTACTGACCGAGCTGGGGGCCATGGACGAGACCACCAAGGCGCTGACAAAAATTGGTGTCGAACTTGCCAGGCTGCCGCTCGATCCGAAGATCGGCCGCATGATTCTGGCGGCGCGCGAGCAGGCTTGCCTCAAGGAAGTGCTGGTCATCGCCGCCGCGCTCGGCACCCAGGACCCGCGCGAACGGCCGCAGGAGCATGCGGGGGCGGCGGACCAGGCGCATGCCAAATGGAAGGACGAAAAGTCGGAGTTCCTGTCCTACCTCAAGCTGTGGCATGCCGCCGACGAAGTCTGGAAACACGAAACCAGCAGCAAGCAGCGCCAGTGGTGCCGGCAGAACTTCATCAACTGGTTGCGCCTGCGCGAGTGGCGTGAGGTGCATGGCCAGTTGATGACGCTGTGCCATGAACACGGCTGGAACATTTCGAGTGCCTACCCCCCAGCCCCCTCCCCGCGGGAGGGGGTGACTACGGGTCGCTCCGCTCCGGATTTGAACAACGCTCCCGCCTTGGGACGGCCCGGCGGCAAGGGCGATTCTGGCTACGAAGCCATCCACAAGGCGCTGCTGACCGGTCTGCTCGGCCACATCGGGCTGAAGAACGAGGAAGACAACAACTACCTCGGCGCGCGCGGCATCAAGTTTTTCATCCATCCCGGGTCCTCGCTGCAGAAAAAGGCCAGGCGCTGGATCGTCGCTGCCGAGCTGGTGGAAACCTCGCGCCTGTTCGCGCGTTGCGTCGCCAAGGTCGAACCGGAATGGCTGGAGCAGGTCGGCGGCCATTTGATCCGGCGCCATGTCTATGAGCCGCACTGGGAGAAGGGGCCGGGGCAGGTGGTGGCCTGGGAGCGGGTGACGCTGCACGGCCTGATGCTGCACGCCAAGCGACGCGTGCATTACGGACCGAGCGATCCGAAGCTGGCGCGAGAAATCCTGATTCGTCAGGCCCTGGTCGAGGGCCAGGTCGGCGAAGACTGGGTGAAGAAGTGGCGTTTCTTCCAGCACAACGCCAAGCTCGTCAGAGAAATCGAGGCGCTGGAGCACAAGTCGCGGCGACCTGATGTGCTGGTCGATGACGAATTGATTCATGCCTTCTACGACGACAAGCTGCCCGAGGGCATCGTCACCCTGGCCGCCTTCGACCATTGGCGGCGCGAGGCGGAGCGTGCGAACCCGAAGCTGCTCTGCCTGGAGAAGGACCAGTTGATGCGCCACGAGGCGGCGGGCATCACCACCGACGCGTTCCCCCCGCAACTTCTGCATCGCGGGCAGAGTTTCAAGTTGAGCTACCACCACGATCCCGGTGCGGCGGACGACGGCGTGACGCTGAGCCTGCCGCTCACTGCGCTCAACCAGTTGCCGGCCAACCGCTGTGAGTGGCTGGTGCCGGGCCTGCTCAAGGAAAAAATTCTCGCCTTGTTGAAGACCCTGCAGCAAAAGTATCGCCATCGCCTGCAACCGCTGGATGCCTTTGCCGAAACATTCTGTGCCGACGATCACGATCCGGACGAGCCGCTGGTGCGCGCCCTGACCCGTGCCGCGGAAGAAAAGCTGGCGCAAAAACTGCCGCTTGATGCCTTTAGAACGGGTGAACTGCGGCCGCATCTGTTCATGAACTTTCGGCTCAGCGACGAACATGGCGCCACGCTGGCGATATCGCGCAATCTGGCGGAGTTGCGCGCCGAGTATCGCGGCCGCGTCGAGCAGGCCTATGCCACCGCCGAATTGAAGCATGAGGCGGTGGAAGGCGAAGCGTCTGGGCTGACGGACTGGAGCTTTGGCGCCTTGCCCGAACTCATGGAGGTGAAAGTCGGCACTGGCTCGCCTTGCGTACCTGGGAAACCACTTCGCGGGCAGGTAACGGTGGGGTTCCCGGCGTTGGTAGACATGGGGGAGAGCGTGCGCCTCACCGCCTTCGATACCGAAGAAAAGGCGCGCGCCGAGCATCGGCGCGGCCTGGCGCGTCTGTTTGCGCTGCAGCTTTCCGCCCAGGTCAAGGCCATCGAGAAGTTGCCGGGCCTACGCGACACTGCCTTGCAGTTCATGGCGCTGGGCAGCGAGAAGGAACTGCGCGAACAACTGGTCGCCGTCACCCTGGAGCGCACCTGCCTGATGGACCCCTTGCCGGCCGAAAAGTCGGCGTTCGCGACACGGCGCGACGCGGCACGCGGACGGGTGCTGCTCGTGGCGCAGGAGATCCTGCGACTGATCGGCAGCATTCTGGCCGAGCATGCCGTGCTGGCGAAAAAACTCGCCTCGCTGCAAAAGGCTTTCCCTCAAGCCTGCGCCGACATCGGCGCGCAACTGGCTGAACTGCTGCCGAGGAGATTCATCGCCACCACACCCTTCGAGCGCTTGCAGCATTACCCGCGCTATCTCAAGGCCATCAACCTGCGGCTGGAAAAGGCACGCAGCGACCCCGCGCGCGATGCACGTTTGATGGCAGACTGGCAGGGACTGGGCACGCCCTGGGAGCGCGAGCGCAATGCCATGCTGAAGTCCGGCCAGCTAAGTGATGCGTTTCTCGACGAGTTTCGCTGGTTGCTGGAAGAGCTGCGCGTTGCCTTGTTCGCGCAGGAACTGAAAACCTCCTCGCCGGTCTCGGTCAAACGCTTGCAGAAAATGTGGGACAGCAGGCAACACAAGTGATGTTGATAAACCTGAAAAGCTCACCACGGAGATACGGAGGACACTGAGAAGGATGATGAGTCAAACGCCGAGCGGGTCGCGACGGCATCTCGCTCCTCGGGTGGTCCGAGCTTGCGGCGCGGCGTTTTGTTTTCCTCTGTGTCCTCTGTGTCTCTGTGGTTCAACCGGGTTTTTCAGGAAGGATAAGGAATGGCTATGCTTGAAGTACTTACCGCTTTTACCAAATCGCTGCGCGACCTGACGCGGGGCGCCGTGTTGTGGCAGGCAATCTGGCCACCGCTGGTGGCGCTGGTGTTTTGGGTCACAGTGGGCATAACGGTATGGGCGCACGGCGTGGCCTTGATGGCGGACATCGTGCCGCAGCTGCCCTGGTCCGGCTGGGAATGGGTCGCGCACTGGGCCGGGGTGTTTTTGCTGCTGGCCGGCTTCGCCGCGCTGACCTATTTCACCGCGGTGCTGCTGGTGGCGGTGTTTGCCCTGCCGCACCTGATCAACCTGGTGGCGGCACATCACTATCCGGATCTGGGTCGCCATGGCGAGAACGTGTTCTGGGGCAGTCTGGTCAACACCCTGATGGTCGGCGCCATATTCGTGGTCGGCAGTCTGGTGACCTTGCCGCTGTTGCTGATTCCCGGGGCGATGTTGGTGTTGCCACTGTTTTGGGGCGCGTGGTTGAACCAGCGCACCTTCTGCTTCGATGCCCTGGCGGAACATGCGACGCCGACCGAGATGCGCCGCCTGACTCAGGACAATCGCATGCCCTTCACCGTGGCCGGACTGGCGACCGCCGGCGTGGCGCATCTGCCGCTGATCAACCTGCTGGCGCCGGCGTTTGCCGCGCTGGTGTTCGTGCACCTCGGGCTTGCGGCCCTGCGCCGTCAGCGACAGGACCGAGGCATCGAGCTGTGAACCGGCAAGAGGCCATTCACCACGGCGAACACGGCGACACGGCGAAGATCTCCGGGAATGGCGGAACCCGGGTCAATCACCCGTTGGCTTGTACGGCTGCCATGGCAAAGTTTGGGTTCTCGCGCCGTGTCGCCGTGTTCGCCGTGGTTGAATCCAGGTGCCCAGAGTGAAAGGCTTTGGCGCCATCATCATCGGCGACGAAATCACGCTGGGTCGCCGCGAGGACAAGCATTTCCACAAAATGGTCGAGCTGCTCGGCGCCCGCGGCCTGGCGCTGGATTGGGCGACCTATATCGGCGACGACCGCGAGCGGCTGACCGAAACGCTCAGGCGCAGCTTTGCCAGCGAAGACGTCGTTTTCAGTTTTGGCGGCATCGGCAATACGCCGGACGACCACACGCGACAAGCGGCGGCGGCCGCGGCGGGTGTCGAGCTCAAACTGCATCCCGACGCCGAGCGCGAGATCAAGGCGCGTTTCGCCGAGCTCAAGTTCGAGCTGACCGATCTGCAACTGGCGCTGGGCAACTTCCCGGCAGGCAGCAGCATCATTCCCAATCCCTACAACCGGATTCCCGGCTTCACGCTCGGCCAGCACCATTTCGTGCCGGGCTTTCCGCAAATGGCCTGGCCGATGGTCGAGTGGGTGCTCGACAGCTTTTACTCATGGCGCTTCAACGCGCGACCGAGTGCCGACGCGGCGATTCTGGTGTGGAAAGGCAGCGAAGGCGCGCTGATCGATCTGATGCGCCGTGTCGAAGCGGACTTCTCCGGCATCAAGGTCTTCAGCCTGCCCTTCCTCGGCACCAAGGAAATCCAGCGGCACATCGAACTCGGCGTTCGCGGCACGCCGGACCAGGTGCCGGCGGCATTGGAGACGATCCGGCGCGGTGTCGCCGAACTGGGTTACAGCTTCGACGAGAAGTGAGTTTTTAACGCTCGTGCCCGCACGCTCCACCTGCGGAAGATGAAACACGCTAAAACGAAGTTTCAGTGGAGGCTAACGCCGGCGTCATCGGCGTTAAGCGCAGCGGCCGTAACTAAAACAATTGAAGGCCCGCCCCCCATCCCCCCTCTCGGGAGGCTACTGATCGGCTCGCTTCGCTCGACCTTCACCCGGCGCTTCGAATACATTTTTCACGCTAACCCGTTCCGCCCACCGTCAGCCCATCGATACGCACCGTCGGCTGGCCGACACCCACCGGCACACTCTGGCCTTCCTTGCCGCAGGGGCCGGCACCCGAATCGAGTGCCATGTCGTTGCCGATCATGGCGACGCGGGTCATGGCTTCGGGGCCGTTGCCGATCAGCGTGGCGCCCTTGACCGGCGTGGTGATCCTGCCGTTTTCGATCAGATAGGCTTCGGCGGTGGAAAAAACGAACTTGCCGCTGGTGATATCCACCTGGCCGCCGCCGAAGTTCGCCGCGTAAAGCCCCTTTTTCACGGACTTGATGATCTCCTGCGGATCGTGGCTGCCATTCAGCATGGTGGTGTTGGTCATGCGCGGCAGCGGCAAATGGGCAAAGGATTCGCGGCGGCCGTTGCCGGTGATCGGGACACCCATCAGGCGGGCATTGAGCGTGTCTTGCAGGTAGCCGACCAGAATGCCGTCTTCGATCAGCACCGTGCGCTGTGTCGGATTGCCTTCGTCGTCGATGGTCAGCGAGCCGCGCCGGTCGGCAATCGTGCCGTCATCCACCACGGTGACGCCCTTGGCCGCGACGCGCTGGCCGATGCGGCCGGCAAAGGTCGAACTGCCCTTGCGGTTGAAGTCGCCTTCGAGGCCGTGGCCGACGGCTTCATGCAGCAGGATGCCGGGCCAGCCGGGGCCGAGCACCACGGTCATTTCACCGGCCGGAGCCGGCTTGGCGGCGAGGTTGATGCTGGCCTGATGTACCGCGCGCTGGGCGTAATCCTTGAGTACCGCGTCACTGAAATAGGCGTAGTCAAAGCGCCCGCCACCGCCCGCGGAGCCCTGCTCGCGGCGGCCATCCTGTTCCATGATCACGGAAATCGAAACACGTACCAGCGGCCGCACGTCCGCCGCCATGCTGCCGTCGGAGCGGGCCACCAGCACGACTTCCCAGGTCCCGGCGATGCTGGCCATGACTTCCCGGACCCTCGTGTCGGCGGCGCGCGCCATGGCTTCGAGGCGCTCCAGCAGCGTGACCTTGGCGGCATCGTCGAGCGACGCGATCGGGTCGTTGCCGGCATACAGCGCCGCGGGCGGCTTGCCACGCCGCAACAGCGGCGCCAGGCGCTGGGCGCCTGCGGCGGCAATCGCGCGGGTGGTGTTGGCGGCGGCCTTCAGCGCCGCCAGGCTGATGTCGTCGGAATAGGCGAAAGCGGTTTTCTCACCCGATATCGCACGCACGCCGACGCCTTGCTCGATATTGAAGCTGCCCGACTTGACGATGCCTTCTTCCAGGCTCCAGGCCTCGGAGCGGGCGTACTGAAAATACAGATCGGCGTAATCGACGTGATTGCCGAAGAGCTGGCCGAATACCCGCTCCAGCATGTGGGGCGCCAGGCCGTGGGGCTTGAGCAGTATCTTTTCGGCGACGTCGAAGTGGGGAATGGGGCTGACGGGAGCGTTCATGGATGTCCTTGAATAACATTGGACCGGACGGGCCGGAACCAGGAAAAGCTTAACCACAGAGACACAGAGGCACAGAGAAAGGCGAATGCAATAAATAAAAACTGAGTGTTCTCTGTGGGCATTTCTCTGTGCCTCTGTGTCTCTGTGGTGAATGGTTGGTATTCTGTTTGCAAAATGCAAGGCTCCGCGTGGCGGCGAACTACAGTATGCGATGTTTCAGTGCCGGCAAGCTGGTTCTGGTATCGACCAGCTTTTGCCGGTTCAGTTCAGCGATGACCACGCCTTCGCCTTTGTCGATGCGGGCCACAACCTCGCCCCAGGGGTCGATGACCATGCTGTTGCCGTGGGTCATGCGTCCGCTTGGATGCTTGCCGCCTTGCGCCGCAGCCAGAACATAACACTGGTTTTCCACGGCGCGGGCGCGTAGCAGCAATTCCCAGTGGGCGCGCCCCGTGGTTTCGGTGAAGGCCGAAGGCAGCACCAGCAGATCCACCGGGTTGGACAACTCAGCCATGGCGCGAAACAGCTCCGGAAAGCGCAGGTCGTAGCAGATGCCGATGCCGACGCGTCCCAGCGGAGTCTCGAAGCTGACGACCTGATCGCCGCGCTCGATGGTGGCGGCTTCGTCGTAGCTTTCCTCGCCCTTGGTGAAGCCGAACAGGTGGATCTTGTCGTAACGCGCCGCGCGCCTGCCCTGCGGGTCGAACACCAGGCAGCTGTTGCGCAGCTTGGCGGGATCGTTGGCCAGCAGCGGAATAGAGCCGCCGACCAGCCACAGTCCGTGGCGGGCCGCGGTTTCGGCAAGGAAATCCTGAATCGGCCCGGCGCCATCGGCTTCGCGCGCGGTCAGTCGATCGGCATCCGTGGCACCGATCAGCGGAAAGTACTCGGGCAAGGCGACCAGTTGCGCGCCGGCTGCCGCCGCTTCGGCAATCAGTTTGCCGGCGGTGACGAGATTCGGCGCCACGTCCGGGCCCGAGATCATTTGTATCGCGGCAATCCTGGCAATGGCATCACGCTCGCCGGCAAGGGCATGCACCTGTCCTGAAGCTTCGCTGCGTTTCGTTTTCATTTCGCGTTCTCCGCGGGAACTTTCGGTGCCTGGCCGAGCTTTTCGACTTTCGGATCCGCCCAGCTGCCGGTGACGCCGTATTCGAAGGCAAAGGCCTGGTCGAGCGGGTCCTTGAACAGCTTTTGTGCCGCCCAGACGACGGCACCGGCGACCGGGTTGGCAATCATCGCACCGACCGCAATCGATTCGCCTACCGCGGGTTGCACGCGCACTTTGAGGTTCTGGGTTTCGCTGGCGAGATTCACCGTCCCGCTCATCAATACCTTCGCCGAGGGTCCCGTGATCTTCAGCTCTTTGGTTTCCATTTCACCGCGCGCGACAGTGAATTGGCCGCCGATGCTGTCGAAGGCGAAGCCTTCGCTGAAGATGTCGCGAAAGTCGAGCGTGATGCGGCGCGGCAGGGATTGCAGGCTGAGAATGCCGAGCAGGCGTCCGACGCCGGGTTCGAGCTTGACGAACTGACCACCTGCGGCATCGAGGCTGAGGTTGCCGTCGAGACTGGCAAAGTCAATCTTGAAAGGCGAACCGCTCCACGACAGGTTGCCGGCCAGTTTGGCGTTGCCGCGCCGTATCGTGTCCGGGTAGCCGATGCGGGCCAGCAGTTTTTCGATGCTTTTGGCGCCGAGCTTGAAGTCGACACGGGTATCGGGCTGGGCCAGGCCCGGCCGCCAGCGTCCGGTGGCTTCCAGCGTGCCGTCTTCGTTCTTCGCGTCGATCTGGGTGTTCCAGTAGCCGCCAAGATTCTCGGCCGCGATGCGCACCGTGCCGAGCGGGCGATTCTTGAACGACAGCTGCTCGACCGTGATGTCGAGCGCCGGAATTTCATCAATCACCTCGCGCGCCGTTGTCTGCAGCACCGCTGGCGTCGCGACGGACTCGGGAATCGAAAACTGGGCAATCCGGCCCGACAGTTTGCCGCTACCGGCGCTGTTCCACTCGAAGTTGCCGTCCAGCTCGCGACTCTTCAACTCGAATCGCGTGTTGCTGGTCCGCTCGGGTCGGCTTCCCTTGACGCGGACATCGTGGAAATTCTTTTCCAGCAACACCAGTTCCGCGGCTCGCAAATCGAATTGCAGCGTCGGCCATTGGAATGCCGGCGTCTTGCCCTGACCATTGCCGTTGTTTGAATCCGCCAGCAGCTTGCGCCAGAAGTCGGCATCGAGGTAAGTCAGGTTGATGGCGACTGCCAGGTTTCGATCCGGCAGCCCGGGGCTGGCTTCACCGACAGCGACAATGCCGCGCGTGATGAGCGGCGGTGCGCTGTCGTGACGCCGCATCAGCTGGACTTGAAGGGCGCGACCGAGGCGGATGTCGAGCATGTCCTGGGCGCTGGCACGGCTCGCGGGGACCTTGCCGGCCAGGGCTTCGCCGCGAGGGTCGGGCCTGGCTTGAGGCGCGGCACTGGTGTCGCCGCGTCCACTCGGTGCGCTGGCCGTCGCGGAAGGTTTGCGTTCGAAACTGAAGGCCATGGTTTCGCTGGCCGATTTATTGAAGGGCGGCGGCAGGCTGGATGAGATGCCGAGCAGATTCGATGTCAGCTTCACTTCCGCGGTTTTCCGTTTGGCGCGTATCGTGCTGCTCCATTTCGTGGCGCCGGAAAGATGATCGAACACGGCATGGGGAAATTGCCGGCGCAGGGTCGGGATGCTGAGTTCGCCCGCGGCGTTGACCTGGACGCCGCCATCGCCTGCCGTTTTTACGTCGACGCTGAGCGGCATTTCCAGCAAGGTGCCGCGAATACCCCGTGCCTGCAGGTGATCCGAGGAGAAGCTCAAGCCGCCGCGCACCTCGGCCAGCGGCGGCAAATCCTTGTCCACCGTGAGGCGGTTGCCATCGAAGCGGTAGCTTCCGTCGACTTTGGAGTCATCCAGTTTGCGTAGCGGCAGCCGTAGTTTGAGGTCGAGTTCGCCCCGGCCTTCGGCCTGCATTTCCTCGGTGAAATGGTCAATGCGCTCGCCGACCGGACTGGCCTCGATGAAGCGCAGAAAATCCGCCGTCGGGCCGGCGGCCTTGCCGCTCACCACGAGTAATTCCTCGTGCTGTTCGATATCGGCTATTTCGGCGTGCACGTTGCGCAGTGTCACGCCGAAAATTTTGCCGCTGTTGCCAGTGATCAGCATGCGTTCGCCGGCGAACAGCAGTTCGCCTTCAATGGCATTGATCTCGGGCCAGCTGTCGGCGTAGCGCAGTGTCGCGTCCTTGAATTTGCCGCGGACTTCGAAAGCGCCGTCCTTGCCACCGCGGAAGGGGAACTTCGCCAGATCGCCATGCAGCTTCAGCGTCACCTCGCTGGCCGTGCCGCCCACGACGCTGGTCTGCAGCCAGTCGCGCACGCCTTTGCCTACTGCCAGCGGCATGTAGCGCCACACCGCCTGGCCATTGCCGCGTGTCAGGCGGCCATCAAGTTCAAGTTGGCCGGGGCCCTGCGGCAGCGCGCGCCAGATGCCGCTGGCATCGCCGGCGGCATCCTGGTTTTGAAAAGTGACTTTGTAGAAATTCACCAGCAGTCCTTCCGTGCTGGATTTCCAGCCAATTTCCGCGGCAAGCGCTTCCAGTTCCAGCTTCGGTTCGGCAAATACGCTGGGCAGTTCGACCGCCGCGAGTTGGCCATTGACCATCAGGCTACCGCCTTTTTCGTTGCCTTCGACACGACCATTGATGCCGGATATGCCCGGCATCGGACCGAGGGCGCTGAGCCCCAGTCCTTCGTAGCGGCTCTTCAGGCTCCAGCTGGCGAGCGCTGCGGGGTCCTTGGCGCTGCCTTTCCAGTCCAGCTTCAGATCGAAAACCCTGCCGCGCGGTGCATGGCGTGCCAGGCGGGCGCGCGTCGCATCGTCGAGCGGCAGGTAGCCGGCCAGGCGGGACAGCGCCGCCAGATCGAGACCGTTGGCACTGGCCGCGCCCTGCTGCGGACGGATCGCATTCGCAGCCAGCCATGTCAGTTCAAGGTCTGTCGGCTGCAGCACCAGATCGTCCCGGGTTGCCAGCGTCAGTCGGTTGAGCTTGGCCTTGAAGCCGCCATCGAGGCGCTGTCCGGCCAGGCGGCCTTCCAGGCGGAGCAAATCGAGCTCGGGCAAATCCGGGCGCAGGCGCAGGCGAACGTCGGCCAGGCGTACGTCGGCAGTGACCGAACTCAGTTGCTTTTCGGCAAAGCCCAGCCATAGGCGCAGTGCTCCGCTGCCTTGCGGCAAATCCACTGGATAGTCGACCCATTGACGCCAGCCGGCAAGATCGGCGTAATCCAGTTCGGCATATACCTCGCCTTTCCAGGCCTCGAGCCGATCCAGGTCGCGTCCCTTGAAATCGCCGCGAATGTCGATGCGCGCCGCCAACTGTCGCGGCGGGTCGGCGGTGAAGCCGAAGCGATGGCGACTGCCGCGGTTTTCGAGCTGAAAATTCAGGTGATTCAGTTCCAGCGGCGGCGCGTCGCGCAACTCGTCGTGCCAGGCGATGCTGGCATCGCGAATGATGACGCGGTTTTGCAGCAGCAGCCAGTCGGAAAAACCTTCTTCATCGCCTGCCTGGGGCGTGATTTCAAGTCCGGCAGCGAAGAAGCGGCCGGCTTTGTCGCGACGCAGTTGCAGCTTTGGCGAGTCGAGCTCCAGCCGCGCCAGCCGCAGCTCGAAATGCCACAGCGAGCTCCAGGAAAGCTCCGCCTCGACATTTTCGAAGCCCAGCGCGGGACGGCCCTCGGTGTCGCGAATCTCGAAGCCTTCGAGATTCAGCGCCGGGCGCATTCCGGCCCAGTGCGCTTCGATTTTGCGAATGCCGACCGGGCGATTGATGGCGGCGCCGAGCATTTGCTCCACATCGCCGCGATAGTTTTCAATTTGCGGCAGGATGGCGTAGCGCAATGCCAGCAACAACAGGGCGAAGGCGAAGTAGGCGACGGCCAGCCCCCATAGCGTCACGCGCAGCGCCAGCCCCAGCCTGGAGTCGGCGTGCAGCGCAGTGCGCAAACGGGTTAGCAGGCGCGATTTGTTGGGCGTGGCGGTTCTGGGTGCTGACATGGGGGCTGCGCCTTTGCCCAAGCTAAAATGGACGATCAAAGCGCTGAATTCATAAATTCTAACCGATGCCCCACCTCGCCGATATCGTCGAAACATCCCGTTACCTTGGGCGTTTGCTGGCGGCCAAGCCCAGCCTGGCGGCGGAAGTCGAATCCCTGCTGCAGCAACCGGTCAGCGCCGAAGAACTTTCGGCCTGGCTGGAGGCCCAGCCGCTGACGGAAGCCAACCTAAAACCGATGCTGAGGCAACTCAAGCAACGGGCCTATGCGCGCATCGCCGCTCGTGATCTGGCCGGCCTGGCGCCGCTGGCCGAGGTCACCGAATGCATGACGCTGATTGCCGAGCTGGCGGTGAGGAAGGCGGTGGAAATACTCACCCCGGGCCTGGTCGAGCGCTATGGCACGCCGCGCGGTGTTGACGGCGGCGCGCAGGATCTGATCGTGATCGGCATGGGCAAGCTTGGCGGGCGCGAGTTGAATGTGTCGTCCGACATCGATCTGATTTTTGTGTTTCCGGAGGACGGCGAGACCGATTCAGCGCCTGCGAACTCGCGCTCGATATCCAATTTCGAGTTCTTCAACCGGCTCGGTCGCGGCCTGATCAATGCCATCGCCGAGGCGACCGAGGATGGCCAGGTGTTTCGCGTCGACATGCGCCTGCGACCCAACGGCGATTCCGGGCCGCTGGTGTGCTCCTTCGAGATGTTGGAAAACTATTTCATCGTGCAGGGGCGCGAATGGGAGCGTTACGCCTGGATCAAGGCGCGACCGCTCACCGGAAGCCGCCACGACGAGCTGGAGCAGATCAGGTTGCCGTTTGTCTTCAGGAAGTATTTCGATTTCGGCGCGATCAACGCCATGCGCCGATTGCATGCGCAGATACGCCGCGAGGTGGCCAAGAAGGACATGGCCGACAACATCAAGCTCGGCCCCGGCGGCATTCGTGAAATCGAATTCATCGCCCAGGTGTTTCAGCTGATACGCGGCGGGCGCGATGCGCCCTTGCAGATCAAGCCGACGCAAAAGGTGCTGGCGCTTTTGGCCGAGCGCGGCACCTTGACCCCCGACGCGGCGGGCGAACTGGACGCCGCCTATGGTTTTCTGCGCCGGCTCGAACACCGCCTGCAATACCTCGACGATGCGCAGACGCACAGCCTGCCGCTGGTGGACGAAGATCGTCAGCGCGTGGCGAAAGCCATGGGTTTCGCCAGTTTCGAGGCGCTGCTGGCGGAACTGGACGACCATCGGGCGACCGTCTCGCGCCATTTCGAGCAGGTGTTCTCCGATCCGGATCAGGGCGAGCATGTGCTGGCCGGGCTGTGGAACGATGCCGGCGGCGACGACCAAGAGGAGAATTTCGAGCGTCTCGGCTACCGCAATCCGCCGGCGGCCGTTCAGCGCATGGTGACGCTGCGTGCGGCGCCGCTCTATCAGCAGATGCCGAGGGATATTCGCCGCCGTTTCGACGTCCTCGTGCCGCGCCTGATCGAAGCCGCCGCGGCGCTGCCGAATCCCGACGAAACCCTCTCGCGCGGCATCGACCTGCTCGAATCGATTTCCCGCCGCGCGGCCTATCTGGCCTTGCTGCAGCAGTATCCGCAGGCCCTGCAAAAAGTCGCGGAGCTGGTCAGCAGCGCCAGCTGGGCGGCGAACTACCTGCAGCGCCACCCGATACTGCTCGATGAGCTTCTCGATCCCCGCCTGCTGCAGGCCACGTTCGACTGGTCGGTGTTCCGCCGCCAGTTGCGCGAGCGACTGGCGGAACTCGAACCCGATACCGAACAACAGATGGATGTGCTGCGGGAAGCGCATCACGCCCAGTCCTTCCGCTTGCTGACGCAGGACATCGCCGGTTTGCTGACCGTGGAGGCGCTGGCCGATCATCTCTCGGCGCTGGCCGACGCCCTGCTTGATGCCGCCATCGAATGGGCCTGGACCAAGGTCATCAAGCGCCACGTCGCGACGCCGAAGTTCGCCGTCATCAGCTATGGCAAGCTCGGCGGCAAGGAACTCGGCTACGCCTCGGATCTCGATCTGGTGTTTCTTTTCGACGACGAGGCGCCCGACGCGGCTGAAAACTATTCCCGGCTCGGCACGCGACTGAATACCTGGCTTTCGGCGCAGACCTCGGCCGGACAGTTGTTCGAAACCGATTTGCGCCTGCGGCCCAACGGTGAATCCGGACTGGTGGTGAGCTCGATCGAGGCCTTCCGCAAATATCAGATCGAATCGGCCTGGGTCTGGGAACACCAGGCCTTGACCCGCGCTCGTTTCTCGGCGGGCGACCCGGCGGTAGGCGACGCCTTCGAGCGCATCCGCTGCGAAGTGCTGAGACAAAAGCGCGACCTGGCCACGCTGAGCGAAGAGGTCCTTGCCATGCGCCGAAAAATGCTGGACGCTCACGGCACCAAGGGCGACCAGTGCGAGACGGTATTCGACCTCAAGCATGATCCCGGCGGCCTGGTCGATGTCGAATTCATCGTCCAGTACCTGGTGCTCGGCTATTCGCATCAACACGCCGAACTCACCGGCAACCTGGGCAATATCGCATTGCTGAAAATCGCCGGCGATCTGGGCCTGATTGCGCCCGCGCTCGCCGAGCAGGTACGCAATGCCTATCGCGACTATCGCCGCATGCAACACGCATTGCGTTTGAACGGCGCGCGCCCGCGCGTTGCGCCGGAGCAAGTGCAACAGCGGGTGGACGCCGTTCGCGACTTGTGGCACCAGGTGTTCGAAACCCGTTGATCCATCGCCCGCGTCGGCCATCGCCCTTTACTGTTTTTGGAGTCGCTCATGCCTGTCAATTACGCCACCCCTGCCGCTGAAGCCCTGTTCCCTGTCGCCGGTGTCCGCCTCGGCACGGCAGAGGCAGGCATTCGCAAGAAAAACAGGCGCGACCTGAGCTTGATCGAGTTTGCGCCGGGCAGTCAGGCGGCCGGCGTGTTCACGCAGAACCGATGTTGTGCCGCGCCCGTCATCTTGTGTCGCGAGCACCTGGCCAGTGGCGGCGGCATTCGTGCCCTGGTGATCAACACCGGCATCGCCAATGCGGCGACCGGCGAGCAAGGCCTGCGCGCGGCGCGCGAGACCTGTGCCGCGGTGGCGCAATTGCTGGGCTGCCAGGCCGCTGAAGTGCTGCCGTTCTCGACCGGCGTGATTCTCGAACATTTGCCGGTCGAGCGCCTGATTGCCGGCCTGCCGGCAGCGCAGGCGGATCTCGCCGCCGACCACTGGCACGCCGCCGCGCACGCCATCATGACCACCGATACGGTGGCCAAAGCCGCCAGTCGCCGTGTCACCAGCGCCGTCCCGCCAGGGGATACCGCTGCGCATAACTTTTCGATCACCGTCACCGGCATCAGCAAAGGCGCCGGGATGATTCGCCCCAACATGGCCACCATGCTCGGTTTCGTCGCCACCGATGCCGGCATCGCTCCGGCCTTGTTGCAGCAATTGGCGCGGGACGCCGCGGACGTGTCCTTCAATTGCATTACGGTGGACGGCGACACCTCGACCAATGATTCCTTTGTCGTCATTGCCACGGGCGCGTCGGGGTGCATGATCGAGAGCGAGGCCTCGCCCCATTGGCCGGTCGTGCGCGCCGCGGTCATCGCCGTGGCGCAGGAGCTGGCGCAGGCCATCGTGCGCGACGGCGAGGGCGCCACCAAGTTCATCACCGTGAAAGTCGGCGCTGGCGCGACGGTGGACGAATGCCGCCTGGTGGCTTATGCCATAGCGCATTCGCCGCTGGTCAAGACGGCCTTTTTCGCTTCCGATCCCAACCTTGGCCGCATTCTCGCCGCCATCGGATACGCAGGCATCACTGATCTGGACGCCGCCGCCGTTCGCGTCTGGCTGGGCAGTCGCTTAGGCGATCAATTCGAGGAAGTGCTGGTTTCCGAAAACGGCGGCCGCGCCGCGAGCTATCGCGAGGAAGATGGCGCGCGCATCATGGCGGCCGCCGAAATTACCGTCCGCGTCGATCTCGGCCGCGGCACTGCGGAGGCCACGGTCTGGACCTGCGACCTGTCCTACGATTACGTCAAGATCAATGCCGACTACCGCTCGTAGTCTCGTCTAAGATGCCGGCTTCAAGTTTGGCACTGCCCAGGTTTGTCACACGAAGGATCAGCCATGAGTGCACAGCAGGATCGATTCAATCGCGCCATCGCGCTATTTGACGCGGCCAACGCGGAAGACCCCAATCTGGACGCCGGCCAGCCCAAGGAACTGCTCTACGGCCGGCGCATGTCGGAAATGCTGGATCGTTTCGCGCCCGATGCATCCGAGGCCGTGCGGCTGGCCGTCCGCGCCCAGCACATCCGGCGCTGGACTGTGCCCCGCAGCAGCTATCCGATGACGAAGGAGGGCTACCATGCCTGGCGCACGGGCTTGTACAAGCTCCACGCCGAAACGGCCGGGGCGCTGATGCGTCAGGTCGGCTACGAAGATGACCTGGTCGAACGCGTCATGGCTGCGGTTGGCAAGCGCGGCCTCAAGGTCAACCCGGAAACCCAGCTGCTCGAAGACGTCGCCGACCTGGTTTTCATCGAACACTACATGCTCGGATTCGCCAGCAGCAAGCCGGATTACGACGAGGCGAAATGGCTGGGCATAGTACGCAAGACCTGGAACAAGATGTCGGATGCGGCGCATCGATTCGCCTTGTCCGGCGCCATCAAACTGCCTGAGGCCCTGGTACCCCTGATCAACAAGGCCATCAGCCCGGCGGGCAGCGCGCCTTGAACCTGGGTTTTATCGGCTTTGGCGCGATGGGTCGACCGATGGCCGAGCATCTGCTGCGCGCCGGGCACAGCCTGTTTGTCTGGTCGCGCCGCCCCGAGTCGGCCGCTGAGCTGCTTGCGCTGGGAGCCCGTCGCTGTGGATCGCCGGCCGAGGTGGCGCGCCAGGCCGACATCGTATGCACCAATGTCACCGCCAGCGCGGATGTCGAGGCGCTCGCCTTCGGCGCGGAGGGTCTGGCGCAAGGCTTCGCGCCGGGCGGCCTGCACCTCGATTTTTCCACCATTGCCGCCTCCGCCGCGCGCCGCTTGGCCGCGCGCTACGCCGGGCAAGGCGTCGACTTCGTCGACGCCCCGGTTTCCGGTGGCAGCACAGGTGCGCAGAATGCGGCGCTGGCCATCATGTGGGGCGGAAAGTCGGCGCTGGCGACACGGCTGCAACCGATCTTCGAGGCGCTGGGCAAAACCATCGTGCGCGTTGGCGAAACCGGCGCCGGGCAGGTGGCCAAGGCTTGCAATCAGATGATCATGGTCGCGGCGATCGAAGCGACGGCGGAAGCGGCGCGACTCGCCGCCGCGTCGGGTGTCGACTTCGCGCTGGTTCGTACCGCCATGCTGGGCGGCTCCGCCGGCTCGCGGGTGCTGGATGTATTCGGCGGTCGCATGGCGACGCGGGACTTCATGGCTGGTGTCGAAGCGCGTCTGCACCACAAGGACTATGCGCTGCTGATGGACGAAGCGAGCCGGATCGGCGCTGCCTTGCCCGTATCGGCCGCGGTATGGCAGCAACTGAATGCGCTGATGGGACAAGGATGGGGCAAGAGCGACACTTCCGCGCTGCTGCGCGTCCTGGAAACCGGTAGTGCCTCGGATATGGCGCATGGGCGGTAGTCGACTTCCCTTGCCACCGAAGAAAATTGCGCTCGAACTCAACGCGATTTTCGAGAATGCCACTGTCGGCATCCTGTTTTCGCACAATCGGCGCCTGGTTCAGGCCAATCGCCTCTGCGCCGAGATGTTCGGCTATACGCTGGACGAGTTCATCAACCAGTCCGCGCTGATCCTCTATGCCGACCAGGACGCCTACTCGGCACTAGGGCGCGAAGCCGGACCGGTGCTTGTAAGCGGCACCTCATTTCGCGCCGAGACGCAACTCAAGCGCAAGAACGGCGAATTGTTCTGGTGCCGTGTTTCGGCCAAGGCGGTCGATCCCGAGCATCCGAGCGATGGCACGCTGTGGATCATCGAGGACATCACCGAAGACCGCGCGCTGATCGACGCTCTCGAACGCAGCACGCGCGAACTGTCGGCAATATTCGAGTCCGCCTCGGTGGGTATCGCGGTTGCACGCAACCGTGTTTTCATTCGCTGCAACAGCCGTTTCGAGGAAATTTTCGACATGCCGGTAGGTACGCTGGCAGGCCAGTCGGCGCGACGGATATTCAATACGGATGAAGAATTCGAGCGCATCGGTGAACAGGTGTATTCAGAAATCTCCACCGGCATTGCGCACCGCCGCGAACAGTCGTTCATTCGCCGCGACGGCAAGACCGCCTGGTTGCGCATGAGCGGGACCGCCTTCGATCCGGCACACCCTCATGCCGGATCGGTCTGGATCGCCGAGGACGTCACGGCCACCCACGAAGCCGAAGAACGGGCGCGACACGCCTTCGACGAGCAGCAGATGATTTTCGACAACGCGGCGGTCGGCATCCTGTTCTCGCGCGACCGCATGGTGGAGCGCTGCAACCGCAGGCTGGCGGAGATTTTCGGTTACGAAACGGCGGAGTTGCAGGGCCGCTCGACGCGTGTGTTCTATCTCAGCGAAGAGGACTACCAGCGCCACAGCGCGGAAGCATTGCCGATTCTCACCGCAGGCCGCACCTATGTCGGCGAGATCCGGGTGCGTCATCGCGACGGTCATAGCTTCTGGGTGCGTGCCACCGGGCGCCAGGTCGCGGGTCAGACAGCGAGTTTCGACCTGACCTGGATTTTCGAGGATGTCACCGAACGGCATCAGGCGGAGGAAGCGTTGCTGCGCGCTCATGAAGAACTGGAGCAGCGCGTCATCGAACGCACCGCCGAACTGGCGAATACCAACACCCAGTTGCAAGAGGAGGTGTTTGAACGGATGCAGGCCGAGCAGCGCATCTGGCATATCGCCCACCATGACAATCTGACCGGCCTGCCCAATCGCACCTTGCTGCATGACCGACTGGAACAGGCTCTGGCGCAGGCGCAGCGCGGCCGGCATCGTGTCGCCGTGATGTTTCTCGATCTCGACCGCTTCAAGAGCATCAACGATACCCTGGGCCACTTTGTCGGCGACGAGCTGTTGAAGCATGTCGCGGAACGCTTGCGCAGCGTGGTGCGGGCGGTCGATACGGTCTCGCGCCTGGGGGGCGATGAGTTCGTGATCGTCCTGCACGAGATTGCCACGCCCGACGACGCGGTGCAGGTGGCGGAGAAGATGATTCATTCGCTGGCAATCGCCGTGAGTATCGAGGGCCATCAGCTGCGTGTCACACCGTCGATCGGCATCAGTGTGTTTCCCGACGACGGCGCCGAGGTTTTTGCGCTCATGAAGAACGCCGACACGGCGATGTATCACGCCAAGGAAGCCGGACGCAACAACTTCCAGTTTTTTGCCCGCAAGATGAATGAGCAGGCCGAGCATTTCTTCACCATGGAGAACCGGCTGCGGCATGCCGTCGAACACGAGCAGTTGTTGCTGCACTACCAGCCCCTGATCGACTGGCCGCGCCGCGTGGTATGTGGGATGGAGGCGCTGGTGCGCTGGAACGATCCGGAAAACGGCATGGTTTCCCCTGCCGAGTTCATCCCCATCGCGGAAGAAACCGGTTTGATCGTGCCGCTCGGCGAGTGGGTTCTGGCCGAAGCGCTGCGGCAGAACCGCCAGTGGCAGCAGGAGGGCCGGCCCTTGCTGCCGGTCTCGGTCAACCTTTCGCCGCGCCAGTTTCGGCAGGCCGATCTGGTCGAATACTTGCGCCGGATTCTGGCCGATACGGGGCAGCCGGCTCGACTGCTGGAGCTGGAAATCACCGAATCGACGCTGATGCACGACATTGGCGAGACGCAGGCCAAGCTTGAGGAAATCTCGGCCATGGGCATACGGCTGGCCATCGATGATTTTGGTACGGGTTATTCGAGCCTGAGTTATCTCAAGCGATTCGCGATGCACAAGTTGAAAATCGACCAGAGCTTTATTCGCGATCTGACTGTTGATCCCGAAGATGCCGCGATTGTCACGGCCATCATCGGTCTGGCCAAAAGTCTCGGCCTGGAGATTCTCGCGGAAGGCGTCGAAACCCACGAGCAACGTCGACTTCTGCTCGGCCTCGGCTGCGAGAAATTTCAGGGTTATCTATTCTCGCGTCCCCTGCCGCCCGAAGACGCCGACCGTATCTTCGAGCCGCCGATGCTGCTGAGCGCTCAGGCATAATGGCCGACCCTTTTTGTTTTTGTTCCGGAGATTACCCATGACTCAAACCACCACGGCCAGCGGCCTTGTCATCGAAGAACTGGTTGTTGGCGAAGGCGCCGAGGCCAGTGTCGGGCAGACCGTTTCGGTGCATTACACAGGCTGGCTGACCGACGGCAAGAAGTTTGATTCAAGCAAGGATCGCAACGAAGCCTTCGAGTTTCCGCTCGGGCGTCAACATGTCATCGCCGGTTGGGATGAAGGTGTGCAGGGCATGAAGATCGGCGGTTCGCGCAAACTGACCATTCCGCCTGAACTCGGCTACGGCGCGCGCGGCGCCGGCGGCGTGATTCCGCCCAACGCGACCCTGGTCTTCGAAGTGGAACTGCTTGGCTTGAGCTGAAAGCGGCAGCCAAACGCCGCGTCTCACTAGTGATCAGCCATCGAGAAGTCAATGGAACGTCAAATAGTTTCCACGGAGAGCACGGAGGAGGGCGGAACTGACTTCGCGTGTAGTTTCTCCGTGGTCTCTGTGGTGATGCTTTCCAAGTTAATCGGCGATTAGTTCAATTTCTGCCATGAGCCTCTACCTGCCTTCGCGCTTGCCCAATGTCGGCACGACGATTTTCACCGTCATGTCGCGCTTGGCCGCCGAGCATGACGCGATCAATCTGTCGCAGGGCTTCCCCGATTTTTCGCCGTCGCCTTTGCTGCTCGAGCGGGTCACGCACCATATGGTCGCCGGCGCCAACCAGTATCCGCCCATGGCCGGTGTGCCGGCCTTGCGCGAGGCGATTGCGGAAAAAGTGGCGCGGCTCTACCTCGCCGACTATGACCCGGAAAGCGAAGTCACCGTGACCGCCGGGGCGACCCAGGCGATCTATACCGCGATCGCGGCCTGCGTCCGCTCCGGCGACGAAGTGATCGTTTTCGCTCCGGTGTACGACTCTTACGTGCCAGGCATCGAGCTCAATGGCGGCCATGCGGTGTTTGCCCATTTGCGCTTTCCGGAGTTCAAGCCCGACTGGGACGAGGTGCGCGCCCTGATCACGCCTCGTACCCGCATGATCATCATCAATTCGCCGCACAACCCGAGCGGCGCGGTGTGGTCGGCGGATGACATGGCGATGCTGGAATCCCTGGTGCGGGGCACCAAGATTGTCGTGGTCAGCGACGAAGTCTATGAGCACGTGATATTCACCCGGTCCGGTGACGCCAGGGCCCGGCACGAGAGCGTGACGCGTTATCCGGGCTTGCGTGAGCGCAGCTTCGTTGTTTCGAGTTTTGGCAAGACCTATCACGTCACCGGCTGGAAGGTCGGCTACTGTATCGCCCCCCGCGCCCTGATGGCGGAGTTTCGCAAAGCGCATCAGTTCATCGTTTTCACGGTACACCATCCGGCGCAGCTGGCCCTCGCCGACTTCATGCGCGAGCAGCCCGGCTTCGCCGACGACCTGGCGGCTTTTTACCAGGCCAAGCGCGATTACTTCCGCCAGCAGATGGAAGGTTCGCGCTTCGCCCTGCTGCCCTGCGATGGCACCTATTTTCAGTTGGCGACCTACGCGGCGATCAGCGATGAGACGGACACGCAGTTTGTCCAGCGCCTGACCAAGGCGCATGGCGTCGCCGCGATTCCGGTTTCGGCATTCAATCCCGATGGGGAGGACCGGCGCGTTATCCGCTTCTGCTTTGCCAAGAACGAGACCACACTCGCCGCTGCCGCCGAGCGGCTACGCACGCTTTAGCCGCCGTTTTTTCCCGCGCAGGACGTTCGGGCAAGCAGAACACCGTCTCGCCATCCGCTACGGCGAGGAGAGTGTCTTTTGCTCGACCGCCCTGTAGCGCAGTTGTTTCATCAGCGTCGACTTTTTACTGGGAAACAGGGCGTTAACCACGGCGCGCACGGCGACACGGC
>JAIPCT010000013.1 GCA_021738065.1 Burkholderiaceae bacterium | reverse complement strand
TCCGTCTGAAGAAAGCGCGCAAATGAAAATCGAAACCATCGCCGTACATGGCGGCTACAGCCCCGACCCGACCACCAAGGCCGTCGCCGTGCCGATCTACCAGACCACCTCCTACGCCTTCGACGACACGCAGCACGGCGCCGATCTGTTCGACCTGAAAGTGACCGGCAACATCTACACCCGCATCATGAACCCGACCACCGACGTGCTCGAAAAACGCATGGCCGAGCTCGAAGGCGGCATCGCCGGCCTCGGCCTGGCTTCGGGCATGGCGGCCATCACCTACGCCATCCAGACCATTGCCGAAGCCGGCGACAACATCGTTTCGGTCGGCACGCTCTATGGCGGCACCTACAACCTCTTCGCCCACACCCTGCCGCAATACGGCATCGAGGTGCGCTTTGCCGACTACCGCAAGCCGGAGAGCTTCAAGCCGCTGATCGATGCGCGCACCAAGGCGGTGTTCTGCGAATCCATCGGCAACCCGCTGGGCAACGTGGTCGATCTCGCCGCGCTGGCGAAAGTGGCGCATGACGCCGGCGTGCCGCTGATCGTGGACAACACGGTGCCGACGCCCTATCTGTGCCGTCCTTTCGAGCACGGCGCCGACATCGTGGTGCACGCGTTGACCAAATACCTGGGCGGCCACGGCAACAGCATCGGCGGCTGCATCGTCGACTCGGGCAAGTTCCCCTGGGCCGAACACAAGGAGCGCTTCAAGCGCCTCAACACGCCGGACGTGTCCTACCACGGCGTGGTGTACACCGAGGCACTCGGCCCCGCGGCCTACATCGGCCGCGCCCGCGTGGTGCCGCTGCGCAACATGGGCGCGGCGATTTCGCCCTTCAATTCCTTCCTCATCCTGCAGGGCATCGAAACCCTGGCCCTGCGCATGGATCGCATCTGCAAGAACACACTGGCGGTGGCGAACTATCTCAAGGGCCATGCCAAGGTGAAATGGGTCAACTACGCCGGCCTGCCCGACCACGCCGACCATGCGCTGATCCAGAAATACATGGGCGGCCGCGCTTCGGGCATTCTCACTTTCGGCGTGCAAGGCGGCGCCAAGGGCGGAGCTGCATTTCAGGACGCCCTGAAACTGGTCACCCGCCTGGTGAATATCGGCGACGCCAAGAGCCTCGCCTGCCATCCGGCCAGCACCACGCACCGCCAGCTCGGCGCCGAGGAAATGAAGAAAGCCGGCGTCACGGAAGACATGGTGCGCCTGTCGATCGGCATTGAGCATATCGACGACATAAAGGCCGATCTGGAACAAGCACTGGCGGCGGTCTGAAGCGGCCCGCCCGGAGGCCGGCGCGACGCGCGGGCCTCCTTCAACGCAATCAGCACCTTGGGCTCTGAATACCTGGTGCGAATCCCTATCTAGGCACCGTTGTGACCGAGGTAGTAGAACAGCAAATAGGCCAGCAGCATGACCATGACCCACAGCGCCATGTTGCCGGTGGGCCATGAGCGCAGCAGCAAGCCGTGCGGCTGGCGCTGGCGGCGAATCGACTCGCCGAAACTGGCCGCCCTCGCCATCAAGCCTTCGCCCAAACCTTCACGGGTAATCGCCAGCGCAAGGCCAAAGGTATGAACCATGCGGCGCCCAGCCACGCGGTAGAACCAGTCGCTGTCCAGATTGACGGAGCGCAGTTCGGGCGGATAAATGCCGGTGCGCATCAGCACGGCAAAGGCCAACGCCGAGAAGAACAGCAACTGCAGTTGGGCGACAACGTGCGAGGCCGTGTAGGGCTCGTAGTCGGTGACATAGGGCAGCAGCGCATAGAGCTTGTGCGGAAAGACACCGATGCCGATGCACAGTGTGGCGGCAATGCCCATGGCGAGGAGCATGTTGCGCGGCGCCTCCTTGCAACGGATGCCGGAATCGTGGGAAAAGAAGGCGAAATAGGGAATCTTGATTCCAGCGTGGTGAAACACGCCGGCCGACGCGAAGAGCAGCACCAGCCAGGTCAGCAGCATGCCTTCGCCGGCGGCGGCGGTCATGATCATCGACTTGGTGACGAAGCCGGAAAACAGCGGAAAGGCGGAGATTGAAGCTGCGCCGACCATGCAGAAGCCCGTGGTCCAGGGCATGGACTTGTAGAGCCCGCCCAGCTCGCTGCCCTTGATGGTGCCGGTGCGAAACAGCACCGCGCCCATCGACATGAAGAGCAGGCCCTTGAAGATGATGTCGGCGAAGGCATGGGCCACCGCGCCATTGATTGCCAGCTCGCTGCCGATGCCGATGCCGACCACCATGAAGCCGAGCTGGTTGTTCATGCTGTAGGCCAGCACGCGACGCAGATCGTTCTCGATCACGGCATAGAAAATCGGGAAGGCGGCCATCAGCGTGCCGATCCAGATCAGTTCCTCGGTACCGGGGAAGCCCCGTGCCAGTGCGTAGATGCCGAGCTTGGTGGTGAAGGCGGAAAGGAACACGGTGCCGGTCGGCGTCGCTTCCGGATAGGCATCCATCAGCCAGTTGTGCAGCAGCGGAAAGGCCGACTTGATACCGAAGGCGATCAGGATCAGCGCACCGGCGGTATTCGTCAGGCCGATCTGGCCGAATTCGAGCGAACCCGTGGCGCGCCAGTGCATCACGGCACCGGCCAGCAGGAACATGCCGGAAAGCAGTTGGGCGATCAGGTAGCGCATGCCGGTTGCCGCCGAGTGCTCGCCGCGTCGCGCCCAGACCAGCAGCACCGACGATACGGCGGTGAGTTCCCAGTAGATGAACAGGCTCATCAGGTCGCCGGCAAATACGGCGCCAATGGCACTGCCGGCATAGACCAGGCCGGCCACGTGCTGCATGGTGTCGTCGACATGCAGGGCGTAAATCACGCTGAGCAGCACGGCGAGGAGGAAGATGTAACCGAACAGCAGGCTCAGCTTGTCGACGCGCATCAGCACCAGCGTTTGGCCGAGGAGTTCGATCTGCCCGTGGAGGCCGAGCGGCACGGTCAGCAGATAGGCAAAGGCCAGCAGCGGCAGCAGCAGCAGGTAGGCGCTACGCGCCACGCCGCGAAACAGCGGCACCAGCGCGGCGCCGAAGATCAGGATCAGGGCAACCGGGAAATCACCGCTCATCGGAATCCCTGTCGTAATAGTCTTCCGGACGCATGATCAGCTTGCGCAACTGCTTGGCGGCGAGTACCAGTGCGACGCAGGCAAAAAAACCGTACGCGGCGTGAAAGCCGAACAGCGTGGCAAATTCAAAATCCTCGTGGCGGTGCAAGAAGAGATCGATGCCGACCAGCATCAGGCACACCACCCACAGCCCACGATAGAGCTTGGTGACGTTCTCGCTGCTGTCGAGCCAGTATTTTTTGGTGTCTGTGGATGCGCTCATAAGTGGCCTCGCGTCAGCTCAGGTTCGGCACCAGTTGCTGCACGAGTCGCAGCAAGGGCGCGGAAAAGATGAACAGGGCAATGGTGCCGGCGGCAGTGGTCGACAGCGCCAGCACCATCGGCCAGGGTGCTTCGCCGTGCGGGTGCGCCGCGTCTTCGGCGCTCAAGGGTTTGAAAAAGGCAGAGTGCACGATGGGCAGAAAGTAGGCAGCATTGAGCAAGGTGCTGAGCACCAGCACGCCGACCACCAGCAGATGCCCGCCCTCGGCTGCGCTGGATATGATGAACCATTTGCTGATGAATCCGGCAGCGGGCGGAATGCCGATCAGGGACAGCGCGCCGATGGCGAAGGCCGTCATGGTCCAGGGCATGCGCCGGCCGATGCCGTCAAGCTGGCTCACCTCGGTCTTGTGCGCGGCGGTGTAGATCGCGCCGGCGGTGAAGAACAGCGTGATCTTGGCAAAGGCGTGGGTAGCGATGTGCAGCGCGGCGCCGACGATGGAAATCGGCGCGATCATGGCGGCGGCGAGTACCACGTAGGACAACTGGCTGACGGTGGAATAGGCCAGGCGGCGCTTGAGATTGTCGGCATGCAGGGCGACGAGCGACGCCGCGATGATGGTGAAGCAGGATATCGCGATCAGCCAGCCGGTGGTGCCGGCGAGAATATCAAGGCCGAAGACATAGACCACCACCTTGACCACCGAGAACACGCCGGCCTTGACCACCGCCACCGCATGCAGCAGGGCCGAAACCGGCGTCGGCGCCACCATCGCGGCCGGCAACCAGCGGTGGAAGGGCATCAGCGCCGCCTTGCCGATGCCGAACATGAACAGCGCCAGCAAGACCGCCACGGCGCCCTTGTCCATGCCGTCCGGCAGGATGCCGCCGGGGCGGAACTCCGTGGTACCCGCCACGTGCCAAGTGTAGATCACCGCCGGCAGCAGAAACAGCACCGAGGTGCCCATCAGGATGCCCAGGTAGACGCGCCCGCCCTGCTTGGCTTTCTCGGTTCCGGCATGCGTCACCAGAGGATAGGTGACCAGCGTCAGTACCTCGTAGAACAAGAACAGCGTCAGCAGATTTCCGGCGAAGGCGATGGCCAGCGCGGCGGCGATCGCCAGCGCGAAACAGACGTAGAAACGTGTCTGGTTTTTCTCATTGTTGCCGCGCATGTAACCAATGGAATAGACCGAATTGACAATCCACAGACTGCTGGCAATCAGCGCGAAAAGCATGCCCAGGGGCTCGATCCGAAATACGACTGGCAATCCGGGCAATGGAGTCAGCAATACGACTTCGGGACGGACTCCGTCCATCACCGGCCCCGCCAGCAGCGCGACGCAGGCGAACAGCAGCACGGCAGTAGTCAAGGTGATGCCTTCGCGCAGGTTGGGCTGCCTGCCCGCCAAGGCGATACCCAGCGCACCCAGCAGCGGCAGGATCAGCGCGGCGAGGATCAGGTTTACCGCGCTCACCGGCTATTGCTCATCAGCTGTTGCGCGGCATCCAGCGCGGTGCCGACAGTGAGTGAGGTGTCGAGGCCGAACCAGACCACCGCCACGACCAGTACCCAAGCCGGAATCAGCAAGCCAGGCGGCGCCTCCTCCCGAGCTTCCTGGCCGGCTGAGGGCTCGCGGAAATAGGCGGCCTCGACAAAGCGCCAGACATACACCACGGCCAGAAGTGAGCTGAGCAGGATCGCCGCAACCAGCCACCACTGACCTTTTTCCATCGCGGCGAGGATCAAATACCACTTGCTGACAAAGCCGGCGGTGCCGGGCACGCCGATCAGCGACAAGCCGCCGATGACGATGCCGAAGCAGGTCAGGGGCATGCGCCGGGACAGGCCCGCGAGCCGGTCAAAAGTCGGCGCCGACGATACGCCGCCGGACTTGTAGCCGGCGACGACGATGCCGCCGATCAGCAGGAAGATCGCACCTTTGGCGATGCCGTGATTGAACAGATGCACAATCGATGCGGTGAGCCCGTGCACCGAATCAAAGGACAGGCCCAGCGTGATGTAACCGATCTGGCCGACGCTGGAATAGGCGAACAGGCGCTTGAGATTGTCCTGGAAGATGGCGACGAAGTTGGCGCCGAACATCGCGAACAGCGACAGCCACAACATGATCTGCGGCAGCGGCAGGCGCTCGAACACCATGCTTTCGCCGAACACCGAAAAATAGAAACGGATCAGCGCATACACCAGCACCTTGGTGGCGGTGGCAGCGAGAAAGGCGGTGACGGCGGAAGGCGCGTAAGTGTAGGCATTGGGCAGCCACTGATGCAGCGGGAACAGCGCCACTTTGAGGCAAATCCCGACGGTGAGAAAGGCCAGCGCCGCCAGCACCGGACGCGAGTTTTCGATCGCGCCGATGCGCACTGCCATGTCGGCGAGGTTCAGGGTGCCGGTCATCAAGTAGAGGAAGCCGATACCGATGACGATGAAAGTGGCGCCGATGCTACCCATGATCAGGTACTGGAAGCTGGCGGCCAGCGCGCGCCGGTCGCGCCCGAGCGCAATCAGCACGTAGGTCGACAACGAGGAAATTTCGAGGAAGACGAACAGGTTGAACGCATCGCCCGTCATGACTATGCCCAGCAGCCCGGTCAGGCACAGACCGAACATTGCGTAGTAGAGGTAATGCAGTTCCGGGGCAATTTCCTTGGCGATGCTGCCACGACTGTAGGGCAGCACGATCGAGGCCATGCCCGAAACCAGCAGTAGAACAAAACTGGTCAAACGGTCGACGCGGTACTCGATGCCCCAGGGCGGCGGCCAGTTGCCGATTGCATAGGAGATCACGCTGCCGTCGCTGACTTGCAACCAGAGCGCGATGGCACAGGCGAAAGCCGCCCAGGCGGCGGCCGTTACGATGGCGAAGGCTAGCCCGCCATGACGCAGCAACACGGCGAGCGGCGCCGACATCAGCGGCACAACGACTTGCAGAATTGGCAGATGCGTGACGAGGCTCATGATCCGCCCCGGGCTTCGGCATGCTGCGCCTCGGCCGCCTCGACCGTGTGGTTGAGCGTCAGAATTTCGTCTTCTTCAATCGTGCCGTAGGCTTCGCGAATGCGCACCGCCAACGCCAACCCAAGCGCCAGCGTGGCAACGCCGACAACGATGGCGGTGAGAATCAGCACATGCGGCAGTGGATTGGAATAGGTCGTGAACTGCTTCGCCAGTATCGGGGCGGTACCGCCCAGCAGTTTGCCCGGCGCGATGTAGAGCAAGTATACCGAGGTCTGGAACACCGACAAACCGATCATCTTCTTGATCAGGTTGCCGCGCGCAATGACGATGAAGAGGCCCGCCATCATCAGGAACACGGTGATGATGTAGCTGAAGTGTTCGAGCACGGCTACTCCTCGGTGCGGCCGCGCGAGGCGAACATGTAGAAAATTTTCAGCATCACGCCGGCCACCGTGACGAACACGCCGATCTCAACCCAGAAAATGCCGCGATGCTGGCCATGGACCGGATTGTGGTCAAGCACGAAATAGTCGAGGTAGTTGCCGCCCAGCAGCAATCCGGCGACGCCGACGCCGGCATAGATTAGTACACCGGCCGCCAGCATGGTTTCAACCACGCAGTCGGGCACGACACTGCGCGTATGGTCCACACCGAAGATCAAGCCATAAAAAATGATCCCCGCAGCGAAAATGGTGCCAGCCTGAAATCCGCCTCCCGGGCCGAAATCACCGTGAAACTGGACATAGAGGGCGAACAGCAGGATGAAGGGAATCAGCAGTTTTGCGACTACCCGCAGAACCAGATCATGCATCATGGATTTCCCTCATGCTCCACAATCACCTTTTTGCGGCGCCGCAGAAGAGCGATGATGCCGGCACCGGCTGTAAAAACCACGGTGGTTTCGCCCAACGTATCGTAGCCACGGAAGCTGGCGAGAACAGCCGTCACGACGTTCGGCACGTCGACTTCGTTTTGCATGTAGCGCGGCGCCACGTGCCGGTGAATCGGCGCCTGCGGGTCGGAAAAGTCAGGCAGACCGAAGGCGCCATACACCAGCAGCGCACCGGTCGAGATCGCCACCGTGAGCGGCAGCCAGGGGCGGTGAGCGGGTTTTGCCTCTTCGCTCTTGCACAACAGCAGCGCGCCAAGCAACAGCACGGTCGATATTCCGGCGCCAACCGCCGCTTCGGTCATCGCCACGTCGACCGCATCGAGCGCAACCAGCACCGTGGCCATGAGAAAACTGTAAATGCCGAATAGCACCACGGCCGCGAACAGGTTGCGCTCGCGCATCAACACCAGCACCGAGAGGGCCATCAAGACCAGCAGCACGTCGATGATCAGGGTTTCGATGATGCGTCCTCGGCTTTGGCGAGTTCGGGCATAAGGCCGCGCAGGAAGGCGGCGCGGGCGAGTGCATGGCTTGCCGTCGGGCTGGCGAAGAAAACCAGCAGACCGACCATGGCCAGCTTGACGCTGATCAGCGTCAACCCGGCCTCCAGCATCAGACCCAGCAGAATCAGGCCGGCACCGAGGGTCTCGACAATGCTCGCCGCATGCATGCGGGTATAGAAGTCCGGCATGCGGATCAAGCCGATGCCGCCCGTCAGGCAAAAGAAACTGCCTGCAACCAGGCATAGTGCACTCAGCACGTCGATCACAACGCTCATCGGGCCGCCTTCTCCGCTGCCGGATGATGGCCCGGATCGCCCAGGTCGCCGCGACGGAAAAACTTGAGCACGGCGATCACGCCGATGACGTTGAGCAATCCGTACACCAGCGCCAGATCAAGAAACTCGGGTCGCCCACCGAGAAAACCCAGCACCGCGAGCAGCATCATGGCGCAGGTGCCTATGGTATTGGCCGCCTGCAAGCGGTCGAACACGGTCGGTCCCATGGCGGCGCGGGCCAGGGCCAGGGTGATGGTGACGAGCAGTGCGAGGGCCACGGCCGCAAATACGCTCATTTCACCTCCATGGAAGTGCAGCGCCGATCCATTTCGCTGCCGGCGAGACCCGCCGCGCCTTCGCGCGTCAGCGCATGGACCAGAAACCGGCCTTGCGCCACCTCGATCGAAATCGTTCCCGGCGTCAGCGTGATCGAGTTGGCGTGAATCACCAGCCCCATATCGGTATTTTGCGTCGGCACGAACTCGGCCAGCGAGGGCGAGATCGGCAAGGAGGGATGCCAGATGCGCTTGCTTACGTCCCAGGCCGAGAAAATGATTTCTTTCACCAGCCAGGGCCAGTAGGAAAAAAAAGCGTGCCAGGCAAGATGAATCGGATGCCCTTCGTGATCGACGACGTCCATGCGGTGGGCGATCAGCAGAACCGCCACGGCACTGCCGGCCCCGGCAGCCACCAGAAACGGCGTATACATCCCGGACAACAGCAGCCAGAAGATGAAAAGCGCGATCAGAGCACTGAATGAATGAATCATGGGGCTGAATTGTAAGTGAGCTTCCGCCGAAATTCACATATCGGTAAATCCTTCCTGCCCTAAGCGGCGTCGAGGCTCGGTGTTTCACTCATGAGATCGAGCACTGCGCCCACGCCCGTGATCAAGCCGGCCAGCACGGGTGCCGGCACGTCGCGCAGTGCTCGGCGCAGTTGCCCCTGCATCGGCCCCGGAATTCCCTTCACCAGTTGCACGCCCGATTCCGCCAGATAGAGGCGCACCACGCGATTGTCCGTGTCGCGCCTCTCGCGGCGAACCAGGCCACGGGTCTCCAGCTTGTCGAGAAGATTGCTGGCGGTCGAGAGGTGAATGTGCAGTGTCGAGGCGAGTTCGCTGACGCGCTGGCCCGGATGCGCCGAGATATGCCATAGCGCCCAGAGCTGAGACCCGCTCAGGCCATGACTGGGGTCGATGTTCTGCATGCCGATCTGAACCTGGCGCACCAGTTGCAGCACTTTGCTGAAGGCTTCTTCTGCCGCGACCGCATCCGCATCCGCGCCGCCAAGCTGCGCACCCGCGGTTTTCCGTTCGGATCTGGCCTCACCCGTCGTTTTCTTTTGACTGCTCAAAGCATGACTCCTTCACTTGCGTGAATGATTGTTTTGTGCAATACTATTTCCGGTAAACTTAACAGTCAAGCACTTTCTTGCTTTTCATTGAAGCCGGATCTGTTGCCAAACGAAATGAACCAGGGAACAGCAATGGACAAAGCCGCACTCGATTCTCTTCTTTCCGTCGGAACCCAGTTGTCGCCGACCGTGGTCACCGGCCTGCGTATCGTTCTGATTCTGGCGCTGGCGTGGGCTGGTTTGCATTTCTCGCACCGCTTGATCCGCAGCTTTCGCATCTACATTTCCAGAAACACGGACGATCGTGAGGAAGTGAAGCGGATTGAAACCCTGGGAAGGGTGTTTCGCTACATTGCCTCGGTGCTCATTTCGCTGGTGGCTGGCATCATGCTATTGGGCGAGATGGGCGTCTCGGTTGCGCCGATTCTGGGCGCCGCCGGACTGGTCGGCGTTGCCGTCGGCTTTGGCGCGCAGAGTCTGGTCAAGGACTACTTCAACGGCTTCTTCATGCTGCTGGAAAACCAGATGCGTCAGGGCGATGTCGTTGAGGCCGGCGGCAAGGCGGGCGTGGTCGAGGAGATCACCCTGCGTTATCTGCGCATGCGCGACTATTCGGGCAATGTTCATTTTGTCCCGAACGGCAGCATCACCACGGTGACCAACATGACTCGCGGCTTTGCGCAGGCAGTCGTCGATGTGGGCGTGGCCTATCGCGAGAACGTCGATGTGGCGCTGGACGTGATGCGCAAAGTCGGCGCCGACATGCGCGCGGACAAAGTTTTCGGGCCGAAGATTCTCGACGATCTGGAGATCGCCGGGGTCGAGCAGTGGGCCGATTCTGCGGTCATGTTGCGCTGCCGTTTCAAAGTCGCACCGATCGAACAGTGGAACGTGCGCCGCGAATTTCTGCGGCGATTGAAGGCGGCGTTCGATGCCGCCGGGATCGAGATCCCCTTCCCCCATCTCACCCTTTATGCCGGCCAGGCCAAGGATGGCTCGGCACCTTCGCTACCGTTGAAACTCGACCACACGGCGACGACACATGCAGACAGTATGGAAATCACAGACAAGGATGCCCTTCGATGAATAAAACCGCCCAAAAAAATGCTGATCCGCAGCGCACCAGCCCGGCCGTGCTGACCGACCATGATGTATTCCTGTTCAAGGAAGGTACCCATGCCCGCCTTGCCGAAAAGCTGGGCGCCCATCTCACTACCAGCGATGGCCGCGAGGGCGTGCACTTCGCGGTCTGGGCGCCCAACGCGGCGGCAGTATCGGTGAAGGGGGAGTTCAATGGCTGGGACAATTCATCCTTGCCATTGGCGGCGCGGCCGGACGGATCCGGCGTATGGGAAGGCTTCGTGCCGGGTGTCGGCAAAGGCGATTGCTACAAATACCGCATCCGTTCGCACATAGAGAATTACGAGGTGGACAAGGCCGATCCCTGCGGCGTTTTCAGCGAAGTGCCGCCACGTACGGGCTCTCGCGTCTGGGACATGGCCTACACATGGAACGACAGTGAATGGATGGCGCAGCGACGCGCGGCGAATGCGCTCGATGCGCCGATGTCGATCTATGAAGTCCACCTGGGCTCATGGCGACGTGCCCCCGAGGATGGCAACCGTTCGCTCAGCTATCTTGAAATCGCGCCCTTGCTGGCAGACCATGTGCGCGAGTGCGGCTTCACCCATGTCGAGTTGCTGCCGGTGACTGAGCATCCTTTCTTCGGCTCCTGGGGTTACCAGACCACCGGGTATTTTTCGGCCAGCGCGCGCCAGGGCACGCCCCAGGAGTTGATGGCCCTGATCGACCATTTGCATCAGGCCGGGATTGGCGTGATCCTCGATTGGGTGCCGTCGCACTTTCCCAGCGACGAACACGGCCTGGGCTTTTTCGATGGCACGCATTTGTACGAGCATGCCGATCCGCGTCAGGGCTACCACCCCGAATGGAACAGCGCGATTTTCAACTACGGGCGCAACGAAGTGCGCGCCTTCCTCATTTCCAGCGCCCTGTTCTGGCTCGACAAGTTTCACGTCGACGGCCTGCGCGTCGACGGCGTCGCCTCGATGCTCTACCTCGACTATGGACGCAAGGCCGGCGAATGGATTCCCAACGAACATGGTGGGCGCGAGAACATCGCCGCCATGCAGTTCCTGCGCACGCTCAATGAGGCGGTGTATCGCGATCACCCGGACACCCTGACCATCGCCGAGGAATCCACCGCCTGGCCGATGGTGTCGCGCCCGACCTACGCAGGAGGCCTCGGCTTCGGCATGAAATGGAACATGGGCTGGATGCACGACACGCTGAAGTATTTTCAGCAGGATCCGGTATTTCGCAAATATCACCATGAGAAGCTGACGTTCAGCATCTGGTACGCCTTTACCGAGAACTTCGTCCTGGCCCTGTCGCACGACGAAGTGGTGCATGGCAAGGGTTCGTTGATCGGCAAGATGCCGGGCGACGAGTGGCAGCAGTTCGCCAACCTGCGCCTGCTGTATGGGCACATGTGGGCGCATCCCGGCAAGAAGCTGCTGTTCATGGGCGGAGAGTTCGCCCAGCGTCGCGAATGGCAGCACGATGAAAGCCTGGAGTGGAATGTTCTGCAGTTTCCGCTGCATGGCGGAATGCAGCGCTGGATGGGCGACCTCAACCGTTGTTACCGCACCGAGCCGGCGCTGTACCAGAAAGACTTTTCCGGCGATGGCTTCAGCTGGGTGGATTTTCACGACTGGGAGGAAAGCGTGATCAGTTTCCTGCGCCACGGTCAGCGCCCGGAGGACAGCGTGCTGGTCGTCTGCAATTTCACGCCGGTGACGAGACAAAATTACATTGTCGGCGTCCCCACGGGGGGCTACTGGAAAGAGATACTCAACAGCGACGCAAGCATCTACGGTGGCAGCGGCGTCGGCAATCTGGGCGGGGTCGACGCCTCGCCGGTGGCGGTACAAGGGCACTTCCACTCCCTGTCGCTGACCTTGCCCCCGCTCGGGGTCGTGTACCTGCGTCGGGCGACTGGAAACGGATCGACATCATGAAGAACACCAAATTCCCGCAATCCGGTCGCGCCCGCGCGGTCATCGAGCGAGTCAGCCCGGAGATCGATGGCGGCAGCTTTCCCATCAAGCGCACGACGGGTGAAGAAGTTGTCGTGGAAGCCGATGTATTTACCGACGGCCATGACAAACTGAGTTGCCGCTTGCTGCACCGTCCCGCCGGCGCCGACAAATGGTCGGAAATTGCCATGGCGCATCAGGGCAACGACTGCTGGCAAGCCAGCTTCAACGTAAGCGGCCTGGGTCGGCACGAATACACGGTCGTTGCCTGGGTGGACCGCTTCCTGACCTGGCGTCATGACATTTCACGGCGCGAAGACGAGGCCGATATCCTTGCGGCGCTGAAGGTCGGCATTGTTCTGGTCGAGGCCGCGGCGCAACGCGCCAAAGGCGCCAAAGCGGAAACTGCGGCGCTCGCACTCAAGAATTGGGCGGCGGAACTGAGTGCCGCCACCACGCCCCAGGCGAGACAACTCATGGCCCAAAGCGAAAGCCTGGCCGAGCTCATGGCCGCCCATGCCGAGCGACTGTTCGTCACCGAATACCGTCGCGTACTGGAAGTGACCGTCGAGATCGAGCGTGCGCGTTTCTCCACCTGGTATGAGATCTTTCCCCGCTCCTGCCTGACCGAGGGTGCCACTCACGGCAGCTTCGCCGGGGTCATCGAGCAGCTGCCCTACATCGCCGCGATGGGCTTCGACGTGCTTTACCTGCCGCCCATTCACCCCATCGGCCGGGGCTTTCGCAAAGGCCCCAACAACAGCCTCAAGGCCGGCCCGAACGATCACGGCAGCCCCTGGGCGATCGGCGCGGCTGAAGGCGGTCATCGCGAGATTCATGCGGAACTGGGCAGCGCCGAGGATTTCCGCCGACTGGTCACCGAGGCGCGCAGTGCCGGTCTGGAAGTCGCCATGGATATCGCCTATCAATGCTCGCCGGATCACCCGTACGTGGCGCAACATCCCGAATGGTTCCGCCACCGGCCGGACGGCAGCATCCAGTACGCAGAGAATCCACCCAAGAAGTATCAGGACATCTACCCCTTCGACTATGAAAGCGACGACTGGCAGGCGCTTTGGGCCGAACTCAAGGGGGTGGTCGACCACTGGATCGGCGAAGGTGTCCGCATTTTTCGCGTGGACAATCCGCATACCAAACCTTTCCCGTTCTGGGGCTGGCTGATCAGCGCCGTTCAGGCCGAGCACCCGGATACCATCTTTCTCGCCGAAGCCTTTACCCGGCCAAAAATCATGCACCGCCTGGCAAAGCTAGGCTTCACGCAGTCCTACACCTACTTCACCTGGCGCAATACCAAGGAGGAGTTGACGGAATACTTCACCGAGCTGGCCCAACATGATTCGCGCGAGTATTTCCGCCCCAATCTGTGGCCCAACACGCCGGACATCCTGCCCGAGTTCCTGCAGTACGGCGGACGCGCCGGATTCATGCTGCGGGTTGCGCTGGCGGCCACCCTGGGCGCCAATTACGGCATCTACGGTCCAGCCTATGAATTGATGGAGCACGAAGCCATCAAGCCGGGCAGCGAGGAATACCTGAATTCCGAGAAGTACCAGTTACGCAAACGGGATCTGAGTCAGCCAGACAGCCTTGAAAGCTACATTACTCGTCTCAACCAGATTCGCCGCGACAACCCGGCCCTGCAGTCGGACTGGAATCTGCGTTTCCATCCGATCGACAACCCGCTGATGCTTTGCTACAGCAAGACGGACGGCGAAGAAACCCTCGTCATGGTCGCCAATCTGGACCCTCACAACACGCAGGCCGGCTGGATCGAACTACCTCTGGAGGAACTTGGTGTCCTGCCGGAAGCCTCGTTCCAGGCACACGATCTGCTTTCCGGCGCACGCTTCCTCTGGCAGGGCGAGCGCAACTTCGTGCGTCTGGATCCGCAGGCATCGCCGCTGCACATCCTGCGCTTGCGCCGTCGCGTACGCAGCGAGCGCGATTTCGATTACTTCCTATAGCCAGGGGACATGATGGCAAAGAACAACGGCAAAAAACACGACAACAACACCCATGGACCGGACTGGGCGAACGATCCGCTCTGGTTCAAGGACGCCATCGTCTATGAACTGCACGTCAAGGCCTTCTTCGACAGTGATGGCAATGGCATGGGTGACTTCAAGGGGCTCACCGAAAAGCTGGACTACTTGCAGGATCTCGGGGTCAATACCCTATGGCTGCTGCCCTTCTATCCCTCCCCGTTCAAGGACGACGGCTACGACATCGCCGATTATCACAACGTGCATCCGGATTACGGCACTCGTGCCGACGTACGCCACTTCATCCGCGAAGCCCACCGGCGCGGGCTCAAGGTCATCACCGAACTGGTCATCAATCACACCTCGGACCAGCACCCCTGGTTTCAGGCCGCGCGGCGCGCCCCGCCGGGCTCGAAGAAGCGCGACTTCTACGTCTGGAGCGACAGCGACAAGAAATTCCCCGAGACGCGCATCATTTTCACCGACTCCGAAAAATCCAACTGGGCCTGGGACGAAGTCGCCCAAGCCTACTACTGGCACCGCTTCTTTTCGCATCAGCCTGACCTGAATCACAACAACCCGGAAGTGGTGAAGGCGGTGATTCGCATCATGCGTTTCTGGCTTGACCTGGGTGTCGACGGCCTGCGCCTGGATGCCATTCCCTATCTGTGCGTGCAGGAAGGCACCAGCAACGAAAACCTGCCGGAAACCCACAACGTCATCAAGCAGATGCGCGCGGTGATCGATGCCCGCTACAAAAATCGCATGTTGCTCGCCGAGGCCAACCAGTGGCCCGAGGATGTGCGCGAGTACTTCGGCGATGGCGACGAATGCCACATGGCTTACAACTTCCCTGTCATGCCGCGAATTTTCATGGCGGTGGCGCAGGAAGACCGCCACCCGGTGGTCGACATCATGCAGCAGACGCCGGACATTCCGGAAAACTGCCAGTGGGCGATTTTCCTGCGCAACCACGATGAGTTGACCCTGGAAATGGTCACCCAGACCGAACGCGACTACATGTACCAGATGTATGCCGCCGATCCGCGCATGCGGGTCAATGTCGGCATTCGCCGCCGCCTGGCGCCCCTGATGGAAAACAACCGCGACAAGATCGAGCTGGTTAACTTTCTGCTGATGACCCTGCCCGGCTCGCCCTTCCTTTACTACGGCGACGAAATCGGCATGGGCGATAACATCTATCTTGGCGACCGCAATGGCGTGCGCACGCCGATGCAATGGAGCCCGGACCGCAATGCCGGCTTTTCCAAAGCCGACCCGCAGCGCCTCTTCCTGCCGCCCAACATGGATCCGATCTACGGTTACGAGGCGATCAACGTCGAAGCCCAGGCACGCAATACCTCTTCACTGTTGCACTGGACCAAGCGACTGATTGCGGTGCGCAAGAACTACAAGGCCTTCGGCCGCGGCAGTATCAAATTCCTCGAAGCCGGCAATCGCAAGATTCTCGCCTATGTGCGTGAATGGCAGAACGAAACGATTCTGTGCGTGGTCAATCTTTCGCGCAATGCCCAGCCGGTTGAACTCGACCTGTCCGAGTTCAAGGGCCGGGTCCCGGTCGAACTGCTCGGCCGGGCGGCGTTTCCGCCCGTCGGCGAACTGCCCTACCTGCTGACGCTAAAGGGTTACGGCACCTATGGTTTCCGTCTCGCCACCGATGTCGAAGTACCGTATTGGCACGAGGAGCGCCTGGCGCGTCCCGAACTGCCGGTGTTGGTGCTGACCGAAGGCTGGCTGACTTTCTCCGGTGGCAAGGCCACCGCCAGCACGGTGCGCCGCGCCATCGCTGCCACCACCCAGGACCAGCTCCAGCACAAGGTACTGGCGCCTTATCTTTCCACCAAACGCTGGTTTGCCGCCAAGGGCCATCCAATCACGCGCATCGAATTGCTGGAGCAAGGCGAGTGGAACAGCGGCGAGGGCAGTTGGTTGCTCACCATCATCGAGGTGCACTGCGCCGACATCCCCCCCCAGATTTACTTTCTTCCCCTGGCAATCTGTTGGGAAGGGGAAGCCAGTGACGAAATGCTTCATGCCCTGGCACCCTGGACGCTGGCCAGAGTCAGGCAAAAAGGCCGTACCGGACTGCTCTATGGCGCTTTCGGCGACGATCGATTCTGCCGCGCCCTGGTCAAGGGTATCGGCCAGAACCTGGATGTGCCGTTTGGCAAGGGGCGCGCCGAATTCCGCTCCAGCGCGATCTACAATGAACTGGCCGAAGGAATCTCTGCGCCGGTGCGCCACCCAGCCCTCGAGCAAAGCAACACGGCGGTCTATTTCGGCGACAAGCTGTTCCTCAAGGGCTATCGCCGCCTCCAGCCCGGCACCAATCCCGAGGTGGAAGTCGGCCGTTTCCTTACCGAAAAGTCGCCCTATCCGCGTATCGTGCCGGTTGCCGGCTCGGTCGAATTCCGCCGCGCCGATGGGCAGACGCTGACCCTGGCGCTGCTCCAGTCCTATGTTGAAAACCAGGGCATGGGCTGGAATTTTGCGGTGGATTATCTCGAGCGCTTCCTCTCGGAACAACTGGCCGAACACATTCCTCAAACGACTGAGGTCACAAGCAGTCCCCACGGCTATTTCCTCACCCTGATGGAAGTACTCGGCCGTCGCAGCGCCGAGTTGCACCAGGCGTTCAGTCGCCCGACCGGCGACGCCGCCTTCGATCCGGAACCAATCACGGCGGACGATCTCGCCGCCTGGTCGAACCAACTGCACAGTGAGGCAGTCGCCACGCTCGACGAGCTGGAACGTCGGCGCTCGGACATGCCCGCAGAAATTCGTGACGCCGTCGACCACTTGCTGTCGTTGCGAACCGCCCTGCTCGACCGCACCTCGCCGCTGGCACTGGCTGGCGTGACGGCCGCCAAGATGCGCTATCACGGCGACTATCACCTCGGTCAAGTACTGCTGGTGGCCAACGACTTCATCATCACCGACTTCGAAGGTGAACCGGCGCGACCCATGGAAGAACGGCGCAAGAAAAATTCGCCGTTGCGCGATGTGGCGGGGATGCTGCGCTCCTTCAGCTACGTCGCAGCGGTGGCGACCAATCACATCACCACCGAACGTCCCGCCGACCGTCACCGGCTGGGTCCGCTGGTACAGACCTGGGAATCCGAGACCACGCAGGCTTTCCTCAAGGGTTATCGCGACGCGATACAAGGATGCCCCGTCCTGCCTGTCGAAGCGGGACCCGCGCAACGCATGATCGATTTCTTCGTCATCGACAAGGCAATCTACGAACTACGCTACGAAATGAATAACAGGCCCGACTGGCTGGCCATTCCCCTGTTCAGCCTGCTCAGGGCGCTGGGCTATCAAGCGGCTGCAGAATAAATTCAAAGGGAGATTGACAATGAAAGTCCTCGCCATGGTCCTGGCCGGCGGCCAAGGTTCCCGCTTGCATCCGCTCACGGCCGAGCGATCCAAGCCAGCGGTACCCTTCGGCAGTCGCTACCGCATCGCCGATTTTGTTCTCAGCAATCTGGTGAATTCGGAAATACGCGGCATTTACCTGCTGGTGCAGTACAAGTCCCAATCGATGATCGAGCACGTCAACAAGGCTTGGGGCCACGCCCACACTTTTCCCGGCCAGTTCATTACGGTGGTTCCGCCGCAGATGCGCGAGGGGCAGGAGTGGTTTCAAGGCACATCGGATGCCATATTCCAGAACATCAACCTGATCGAGCGCCATGCGCCCGACATGGTCGCGGTGTTTGGCGCCGATCATATCTACCGCATGGATGTGCGGCAGATGGTCGATTTTCACCGCGCGAGTTCCGCCCATGTCACCGTGGCCGCCATTCCCGTACCGCTCAAGGAGGCCTCGGCTTTCGGCATCATCGACGCCGACAACCACGGAGTCATCCGCGGCTTCCTCGAAAAACCGGAGAACCCGCCTGCCATGCCATCCGACCCCAGTCGCGCCTACGGCTCGATGGGCAATTACCTGTTCGATACCGAAGTCCTGCTGGCGGCCTTGCGCGACGCCAGGGAGCGCGACGAGCACGATTTCGGCCGCCACATCCTGCCGCGCCTGATTCATAGCCACCGCGTTCTCGCCTACAACTTCGCCGAGAACAAGATACCCGCCATCGCCAGCTACGAAGAAGTGGGCTACTGGCGCGATGTCGGCACAATCGACGCCTACTATGCCGCCAACCGCGACGTGCTCGGCGCCGAAGCGAGATTCAATCTCTTCAACCCGCAATGGTTCATCCGCTCCAGCAACTACCAGGGCCCGTCGCCACGCATCGCCTCCGGCGAAATCACCAACAGCGTGGTCGGCGCCGGCTCGCTGATCAAGGGCGCGCGCATCAGGAACTCCATTCTGCGGCGCGAGATCGTCGTTGAAGAGGATGTCGAGATCGATGATTGCGTCATAATGGATTACACCGTCATCCGGCGCGGCGCACGGCTCAAGGGCGTCATCGTCGATCGCTACAATGAGATCGCGGCGAACAGCAGCATCGGCTTCGATGCCGCTGCTGATCGCAGCCGCTATCACGTCACCGAAGGCGGCGTGGTCGTGCTGGCCAAGGGCCCGGAAGTGCCGGACGTGACGCGCTACAACATTTAGAAAGAACACAATGAATCTGCCACTTACCGCCGTTTGGCCCGGTGCCCCTTTTCCACGTGGCGCCACCTGGGACGGCGAAGGCGTGAACTTCGCACTGTTCTCGGAGAACGCGGAAAAGGTCGAACTCTGCCTGTTCGAACCCAGCGGCAAGCGCGAAGTTCAGCGCATCGAACTGCGCGAGCGAACCGATCTGATCTGGCACTGCTATCTACCTGAAGCACGACCCGGTCTGCTCTATGGTTACCGCGTACACGGTCCCTACGATCCATCGCGCGGCCACAGGTTCAATCCCAACAAGCTGCTGATCGAGCCCTACGCCAAGGACATTGTCGGCCAGGTGCGCTGGAGCGATGCCCATTTCGGCTACCGCATCGGCCACCGCAACGAGGATCTTTCCTTTGACCGTCGCGACAACGCCGCCGGCATGCCCAAGTGCCGCGTCATCGACCCCGCGTTTACCTGGGGCGAAGACAAGTCGCCGCGCATTCCCTGGTCCGACATGGTTGTGTATGAGTTGCACGTGGGCGGCTTTACCAGGCAGCATCCAGGCATTCCGCAGCCCCTGCGCGGCACCTATGGAGGTATGGCGACCGCACCAGTGATCGACCATCTCAAGCGCCTGGGCATCACCTCGGTGGAACTGATGCCGGTGCACGCCTTCATGGACGACCGCCACCTGGTCGAGCGCGGCCTCTCGAACTACTGGGGCTACAACTCCATCGGCTTCTTTGCCCCGGATCACCGTTTCAGCCAAAGCAATGTCGTGAGCGAGTTCAAGACCATGGTCAAGACCTTGCACTCCAACGGCATCGAAGTGATTCTCGACGTGGTCTACAACCATACGGCGGAAGGCAACCAGCTCGGTCCGACGCTGGGCTTTCGCGGCATCGACAACGCGGCCTACTACCGACTGGTCGGTGACGATCAGCGCTACTACATGGATTACACCGGCTGCGGCAACACGCTCAATCTGCAGCAGCCGCGTGTGCTGCAGATGATCATGGATTCGCTGCGTTACTGGGTGCTGGAAATGCACGTCGACGGCTTCCGTTTCGACCTGGCATCGGCACTTGCTCGCGAACTGCATGAAGTGAACCGCCTCGGCGCGTTTTTCGACATATTGCTGCAGGACCCGGTGCTGTCGCAGGTCAAGCTCATCGCCGAACCCTGGGATCTCGGCGAAGGCGGCTACCAGGTCGGCAACTTCCCGGCCGGCTGGGGCGAATGGAACGACCACTATCGCGACACCATGCGCGCGTTCTGGAAGGGCGACGAAGGCCTGATCGGAGACTTTGCGCGGCGCCTGAGCGGCTCCAGCGACTACTACGACCACAGCGGTCGCAAGCCCTATGCCAGCGTCAACTTCATCACCGCCCACGATGGTTTCACCTTGCACGATCTGGTGAGCTACAACGACAAGCACAACGAAGCCAACGGCGAGGAGAACCGTGACGGCACCGACAACAACCACTCGTGGAACTGCGGCGCGGAAGGGCCGACCGAGGACGAAGAGATCAATCTTCTGCGCGCCCGACAGAAGCGCAACCTGCTGGCGACGCTGTTCTTCTCCCAGGGTGTGCCAATGCTGGTGGCGGGAGACGAAATGGGGCGCACCCAGCGCGGCAGCAACAACGCCTATTGCCAGGACAACGAGATCAGTTGGGTGAATTGGGAGCTTTCGCCCGCCGACAAGGAGTTTCTCGCTTTTGTGCAACGCCTGATCGGACTGCGGCGCGAGCACCCGGTGTTCAGACGTCGCAATTTTTTCCAGGGCCGTGCCATACGAGGCTCGGAGGTCAAGGACATTCATTGGTTCAAGCCCGACGGCAGCGAGATGAGCGATCACGAATGGGCCCATGACTTTGCGCGCTGCCTCGGCGTCTATCTGGGCGGCGAGATGATGGACGAACGCGACCAGCGCGGTCGCGCCATCAGCGACGACAATTTTCTGTTGCTGTTCAACAGCCATCACGAAGCCATCCCCTTCAATCTGCCCGTGCTTTGCGAAGGCTGCGAGTGGCAAAGCCTGCTCGACACTCACCACGCTGCCGGCCTCCAAACCGATGGTCGCTATCAGGGGAGCGAGAACTATCTCCTGGAGGGGCGCTCGCTCGCACTCATGATACAAAGGGACAAGCCATGAAGCACCGTCATTCCATGCCTTTCGGCGCCGAGCCGATCGAAGGCGGCGGCGTCAGCTTCCGCCTCTGGGCGCCCGGCGTTGGTGCTGTCGCGCTGAAACTCGACGAGGCCCGCGAGCTGCCGATGATGTCTCCCGGAACAGGCTGGTTCGAACTGACCTTGCCGACGGCGGGCGCCGGTAGCCGTTACCAGTTCCGCCTGCAAGATGGCCCGAATGAAGGCATGCTGGTGCCGGATCCGGCCTCGCGCTACAACCCCGACGACATCCATGGGCCCTCCGAGGTCGTCGATCCGGTCGCCTTCGAGTGGCCCGACGAAGAGTGGCGCGGCCGCCCCTGGGAAGAGGCGGTCATCTATGAATTGCACATCGGCACCTTCACGTCGGCCGGCAACTTCGCCGGCGTCATCGAACGGCTCGACTACCTCGCCGAACTGGGCGTGACGGCGCTGGAGATCATGCCGGTGGCGGATTTTCCGGGCCGACGCAACTGGGGCTACGACGGCGTGCTGCCCTTCGCGCCGGATGCTGCCTACGGCCGCCCGGAAGACTTCAAGCGCCTCGTGGCGGCCGCCCACGAACGCGGCCTCATGGTGTTGCTCGACGTCGTGTACAACCACTTCGGACCCGAAGGCAACTACCTGCATGCCTACGCGCCCACCTTCTTCAATCCGCAGCATGAGACACCCTGGGGCGCGGCCATCAACTTCGACGGTGAAGGCAGCCGCTCGGTGCGCGACTTCTTCATTCACAACGCGCTCTACTGGATCGAGGAATACCAACTCGACGGCCTGCGTCTGGACGCCATCCATGCCATTTGCGACGATGGCTCGCCGGATATCATCGAGGAACTCGGCGCTGCGGTGCGTGACGGCCCGGGCAGCGAGCGCCAGATTCATCTGATTCTGGAAAACGACCGCAACCAGGCTCGCTATCTCGCCCGCGATGAAAGTCGGCGCTGGCGCTACGGCACCGCGCAGTGGAACGACGTCATCCATCATGTCCTGCATGTGCTGGCCTGCGGCGAGAGTGACGGCTACTACGCCGATTACGCCACCGAGCCGGCCCGACTGCTGGGGCGCTGCCTCACCGAAGGCTTTGCCTACCAGGGCGACGCTTCCGCCTTCCGCGACGGCGAGCTGCGTGGCGAACCGAGCGCTCACCTGCCGCCGGCAGCGTTTGTCGATTTCCTGCAAACCCACGACCAGATCGGCAATCGCGCCTTTGGCGAGCGACTGTGTCACCTTGCCGCGCCGAATGCCATGGAAGCCGTCACCGCGTTGCTGCTGCTCGCGCCGCAGCCGCCGATGCTGTTCATGGGTGAGGAATTCGCCGCCGCGCAACCCTTCCTGTTCTTTTGCGACTTTGGACCCGAACTGGCGCGCGCGGTCACCGAGGGCCGGCGCCGCGAATTTTCGCGCTTCGCCCGGTTTTCCGACCCCGCTGCGCGGGAGCGCATCCCCGACCCCAATGCCGAAGCAACGTTTGCCGCCTGTGTGCTCGATTGGGACGCCGTCGCGCGTGCGCCGCATCACGCCGTGCTTGAACTGCATCGCCGCCTGCTTTCCTTGCGCCGGCAATGGATCGCGCCGCGTCTTGCCGGCATGGACAACGGCGCGGCGAAATTTTCGCTGCTGGCGCAACGTGCGTTGTCGGTGATCTGGCAACTGGGCGATGGCAGCCAACTGGCATTGATCGCCAACCTTGGTGAGGAAGCCATCGAGATCACGCCGCCGACCGGCAATTTGCTGTTTGCCTCCAGCCGACTCGATGACGCTTTGCTCGCCGCAGGTCAACTGCCCGCTTGGTCGGTCGCCTGGCATCTGCACTCGGGAAACCAGCCATGAGTGCTTCCACGACCAAGCGCGCTTCCAGCGCCAAACCTGCGCTGGCACAGCTTGCCGCTCGCTGCGGCATCGCCGCCGAATATCAGGATATCTGGGGCAAGCGACACGCCACGACAGACCGTACCCGGCGCGCGCTGCTGGCCGCCATGCATTTTCCGGCGAAGAGCGACCCTGCAGCCCTGCTGCAAGAATTGGACGAGCGCGAATGGCGCCGGCCATTGCCACCCGTCCTGGTGCTGCACGCCGGCAACTCACCCGTGGTTCCAGTGTCTTTGCCGGAAGCACTGGCGGGCCAGACGCATCGCTGGATACTGACGGCAGAGGACGGCACCACGACAAGCAATGCGTTTTTGCCCGCCGATTTGCCGCGCATCGGTGATCTGCAGCTGGGCGGCGCCAGCTTCCTGCGCACCGAACTGAAACTGCCGCCACTGGTTGAAGCCGGCTACTACCGCCTCGAAGTCGAGCAGCCGGGGCGCGACGTTCAGCCACAAGCGGCAATGTCCCTGATTGTCACCCCGCCGACCGCGTTCCAGCCCGAAGCCATCAAAGGCGACAGCCGGGTCTGGGGGCCGACAGTGCAGCTTTACGGATTGCGCTCGCGGCGCAACTGGGGCATGGGCGATTTCGGCGATCTGCGCACCCTGATCGACCAGACCGCCGATGCCGGCGGCGGCGTGGTCGGCGTCAATCCCCTGCATGCGCTGTTTCCGGATGATCCCGGCCGGATCAGCCCCTACAGTCCTTCGAGCCGCAACTTCGTCAATATCCTTTACCTCGACATCGAGGCCGTGACGGAGTTCGCCGAGTGCGAAGCGGCGCGCCATCTCGTCGCCTCCGAACGATTCCAGGCCCGGCTGCGGCGTCTGCGCGCCGCCGAGGAAGTCGCCTATGTGGACGTTGCCGGCGCCAAGCGCGAAGTACTGGCGCTGCTCTATCGACACTTCCGCGATCACCACCTCGCCAACGATTCCGACCGGGCACGAGCCTTCCATCGCTTTCGCGCCGAAGGTGGCGAGGCGCTTGAATGCCATGCGCGCTTCGAAGCCCTGCAAGAGCATTTCCACCACGAAAACTCCGATGTCTGGGGCTGGCCCGCCTGGCCGCAGGAGTACCACGAACCCGCCGCCGAAGCGGTTGCCGCGTTTGCCGCGGAACATGTGCCCGCCGTTGAGTTTTTCGCCTGGCTGCAATGGCTGGCCGACGAACAACTTGCTGCCGTAGGGCTGCAGTCCTGGCGCCGCGGGCTGGGTATCGGCCTGTATCAGGACATGGCCTTGGGCGTCAGTCCGGGCGGGTCGGAAGCCTGGGCTTGGCAGGAAGCCTTCGCCAGCCATGCCTATGCCGGCGCGCCACCCGATGCATTCAATCTGCTGGGCCAGGACTGGGGACTGCCGCCCCTGGTACCCCATCGCCTGAGGGAGGCTGCCTACGCCCCATTCATCGCCATGCTGCGCGCCAGTATGCGGCACTGCGGCGCCCTGCGCTTCGATCATGTCATGGCACTGGCGCGCATCTACTGGGTACCTGCCGGCATGCCGGCGACACAAGGTGCCTATGTCGCCTATCCGCTGGAGGATCTGCTCGGCATACTGGCGCTGGAAAGCCAGCGCAACCATTGCCTGGTCATCGGTGAAGACCTTGGCACGGTGCCGGACGGTTTCCGCGACAGCCTGGCGGCAGCCGGTGTGCTCTCCTACCATCCCTTTCTCTTCGAGCGAACGGAGGAAAACGGCTTCAAGCCGCCGGCCGACTATCCGCGTCAAGCCCTGACGGCCCTGAGCACCCACGATCTGCCGACGCTCAGAGGATTCTGGAAAGGCGGCGATCTGGATATCCGCAATGCGCTGAAACTCCTGCCAACCGAGGAGCAACGGGGCAATCTGGTCATGGAGCGCTCGCAGGACCGGGCACGCATTCTGATGGCACTGGAGCGTGAGGGACTGCTGCCGGAAGGCGCGAGCATTCATCCGGTCTCCATGCCCGACATCACGCCGGAGTTCATGCTGGCGTTCCACGGCTTTCTGGCGCGAACCCGGTCGCAGGTTCTGGTGGTGCAACCCGAGGACATCCTGGGCATCATTGAGCAAGCCAACCTGCCGGGCAGTCGCGACGACCAGCATCCGAACTGGCGCCGCCGCCTGCCGCTGGATATTGAGGATTGGCGCGACGATGCCCGCTTCAGCGCGATCGGCACCCTGATGCGCCACGAGCGCGGCACCGCGGTGATGCCCCACGACGATGAACCGCAGTCCTCTCGTCAGGCGGTGATTCCGCGAGCTACCTACCGGCTTCAGTTCAATAGCGACTTCAATTTTGTGCAGGCGACCGAGTTGGTGCCCTATCTTGCCGAACTGGGCGTGAGTCACTGCTATGCCTCGCCCTATCTGATGGCACGACCGGGCAGCCGTCATGGCTACGACATCGTCAATCACGAGGCGCTCAATCCGGAGATCGGCACTCCGGCGGACTTCGAAAATTTTGTCGCCGCGCTCAAGTCCCGGAGTCTGGGTCAGATACTCGATGTCGTACCCAACCACATGGGCGTCATGGGCGCCGACAACCGCTGGTGGCTCGACGTACTGGAAAACGGTCCGGCATCGGCCTGGGGTGCCTTCTTCGACATCGACTGGGAACCGCTCAATCCCGGTCTCAGCGGCAAGGTTCTGCTGCCTCTGCTCGGCGATCACTACGGCAAGGTGCTCAATCGCGGCGAACTACGCCTCGAATTCGACGCCAAACGTGGTGAATTCAGCCTGTTCTACTTCCAGCATCGCCTGCCGATCGATCCGGCGACCTACCCGCGGATCGTTGGCCACCGCAGTGAGCATCTGGCATCGATTCTCGGAGAAAGCGACGAGCGCTACGTCGAGTTGCAGGCCCTGCTCACCAGCCTTGGTCATATCCCGGCGCGCACCGACACCACCCTCGAGCGCATGCTCGAACGTCAACGCGACAAGGAAGTGCACAAGCGCCACCTCGCCACCCTGAACACAAGCTGCGCCGACATCGGGAGGCACATCACCGACAACCTGGTGGAATTCAATGGCCGTCCCAACGACGCCACCAGCTTTGATCTTCTGCATGATCTGATCAAGCTCCAGGGCTACCGCCTCGCCTACTGGCGCGTCGCTTCCGACGAGATCAACTACCGGCGCTTCTTCGACATCAACGAACTTGCCGCATTGCGCATGGATGAGCCGGCAGTGTTCGAAGCCACCCATCGCTTCGTGCTCGACCTGCTGGCTCATGGCAAGGTCGAGGGCTTGCGCATCGACCACCCGGATGGTCTTTATGATCCCGGGCGCTACTTCGAGCGCCTGCAGGCGGCTGTCGGTGGCAAGCCTTCCGCGCCGGGCGAGGCGCTGCCACTTTACCTGGTGATCGAGAAGATTCTCGCCGATCACGAACGTCTGCCCAATGACTGGCCGATTCACGGCGCTACCGGTTATCGATTCGCCAACCTGGTCAACAACCTGTTCGTGGACTGTGCCGCCGAGCGGCGCATGACGCGCGTCTATCACGACTTTACCGATCTGCACGACGACTTCGAGACGATCGCCTACGAGGCGAAGAAGCTCATCATGCTCACCGCCCTGTCGAGCGAACTCAACGTCCTCGCTACCCGCCTCGCGCGAATTGCCGCTGCCAGCCGCACCACTTGCGATTACACCCTCAACGGACTGCGCGACGCCCTGGTGGATGTGGTCGCGAGTTTTCCCGTCTATCGCAGCTATGTCGCCCACGGACAGCTCTCCGCCGACGACCGCCGCCATATCACCTGGGCGGTGGCTGTGGCCAAAAAACACAGCCCGTCGGCCGACACCGGCATCCACGACTTTCTCTACGACGTGCTGACGACCGATCTCGCCCGTGGTCGCAGTGCCTCGTTCCGTGAGCGGGTGCAGGCCTTCGCCATGAAGTTCCAGCAGTTCTCTTCACCGGTGATGGCCAAGGGTGTCGAAGACACTGCCTTCTATCGCTACCATCGGCTGACTTCGCTGAACGACGTCGGCGGCGAACCGCGCCGTTTCGGCGTCTCGGTTTCAGCCTTCCACGCCGCCACGCGTGCCCGTGCCGCGCGCTGGCCGCACAACCTGCTCGCCACCTCCACGCACGACAGCAAACGCTCCGAGGATGTCCGCGCCCGCATCAACGTCCTCTCTGAAATGCCGGCTGCGTGGAAACTGATGCTGAAACGCTGGAGCCGTTTCAACCGTGGCCGCAAACGCCTGATCGATGGCGTCGAGGTGCCCTCCCGCAACGACGAATACCTGCTGTACCAGACTCTGATCGGCACCTGGCCGCTGACCGTGCCCGACGAGGCAGCGCTCGCCGACTATCGTGCGCGAATCGAGGCCTACATGATCAAGGCGCTGCGCGAGGCCAAGGAACACAGCAGCTGGGTCAAGGTCAATACCGAGTACGAGGCTGCGGTAAGCAGCTTCGTCCAGGCACTGCTGGCGCCCGGCGAGAAGAATCTTTTCCTGGCCGACTTCGTTTCCATCGCACAACCTCTTGCCCGATACGGCTTGATCAACAGCCTCGCCCAGACTCTGGTCAAACTGGCTTCACCAGGTGTGCCGGACATCTATCAGGGCTGCGAGGTTTGGCAATTCAACCTGGTTGACCCGGACAACCGGCGCCCCGTTGATTTTTCCCGCCGCCGCAAAATGCTCGCCGAGGTAAAAGCGCTGGTCGATGCCCCGCAGGACCAGTGGCCGCAGCGCCTGCAGCCACTGGTGACCGACATGGACGACGGCCGCATCAAGCTCTATACGCTCTGGCAAACCCTTGCCTTGCGCGAAAAATGGCCAGAGGTATTTCGCGATGGCAGTTACCTGCCGCTGAACGTGATCGGCGCGCATGCGTCCCACGTTTGCGCCTTTGCCCGACGCTGCGGCACGCGCAGTCTGATTGCCGTCGTGCCGCGCCTGCCCGCGCGTCTACTGGGTGACGACAGCACCCTGCCGATGGGGCCCGATGTATGGCGCGATACCGCCGTGGAACTGCCCGATGAACTGGCCGCTTTCGCCTGGCGCAACATCCTCACCGGCGAACAGTTTGCCGAATCCGGCCAGATGGCACTGGGTCGGCTGCTGACCTGCTTTCCGGTGGCATTGCTGAGCGGTGAAATTTCCGCGTGAAAGAGTCAGAGGACAGCGTGCTGATTGAAGAGTGCAGGCAACGCTCATTGGCACTGCTGCACGAGAATCTGGGCCCCCATGGTTTTCTTGCGGCGCGACCGACCGGAAAGGCGGTGGCGCGTGGCTACGACCGCGTGTTCGGTCGCGACGGAGCGCTGTGCGCGATTGCTGCCGCCCGCAGCGGCGACCCGCTGCTGATTCGCGGCGCGCGGCGCAGTCTGGCCTCCCTGGCCGCACATCAAGCCGGCAATGGCCAGATTCCAAAATTTGTCGAACCCGAAGCGGAACGTGGCGACTTCTGGTATCTGGGCTGCATCGACGCCACCCTGTGGTGGTTGATTGCCGTCAAATTGGTCGACCGGGCCAGCGACGGCAGCCTCGAAAACCGCTTTCGCGCCCGCATACGTCGCGCGCTGAACTGGCTTGCTTGCCAGGAGCATCCGCTGATCCACCTGCTGCAACAGAACGAGGCCAGCGACTGGGCCGACATCATGCCGCGCTCGGGTTTCGTGTTGTATACCAACGCCCTCTGGCTGTATGTGAAGAAACTCTACCATCTGCCCGGCGCCGCGGCGACCAAACAACATGCCAACTGGCTGTTTCTGCCCGGCAGCTATTTGCCCGACTACCGACGCCTGCGATTGCTGATTCATTACGCGCGGCGGCGCAGCGCCATCCCCGAGCTGTACTTGAGTTACGTCAATCTATCCTTCTGGGGCGAAGAGGGCGACGTACTGGGCAACCTGCTCGCACTATTGCTCGGCATGACGGACGAGAATCGCCGGCGCCGCATTTTGGACGCAATCGAAGCTCGTCCAACGCCCCATCCCGGCCTCTCGGTGCTGAAGCCGATCCAGCCCGCCAGTCGCCAATGGCGTCCCTACATGGAACGGCACCGCCAGAACCTGCCACACCGATACCACAACGGCGGCCTTTGGCCTATGATCGGCGGCTTTTGGGTGCTGGCACTGGCAGCGGCCGGTCGCAAGGCATCGGCAACAAAAGAACTGGCCCGTCTGGCACGGACCAATGCAACAAACGATTGGCGCTTTACCGAGTGGTTTGATGGTCAACATGGAACGCCCGAAGGAATGGCCGGACAAACCTGGAATGCCGCTTTATTTCTGCTGGCGCACGACGGCCTGAAAAAAAACATATTCTGAAGGAATTGAAACCGCGATGCCCCCGGAACAAATCAACAAGGTCCTGCAGAACCACTCGGTAAGGCGCTTTCGCCATCGCCTTTTCTCGAAGCGCATCTGGGCGCGGGGACTGGTTTTCTGGGGCGGTTCGATTACCGTGGGAGCGGTCGCGGTTCTGTTCGCCCTGGGGGCCGAACAGGCCAACCACTACCATCATCTGCTGATCGAGTTTTCGCCTTACCTGCCTCTGCTGATCACGCCCTTGGGGCTGGGTCTGGTGGCATGGATAACCCAGCGCTTTTTTCAGGGATCGCAGGGCAGCGGTATTCCACAAACGATTGCCGCGCTTGAAAACGAAGAGACGCGCAGCCGCGTCCTCTCGTTGCGAATCGCCTTTGGCAAGATCATGCTGACAATTCTGGGTTTGTTCAGCGGGGCCTCGATCGGTCGCGAGGGGCCGACCGTGCAAATCGGCGCGGCAATCATGCACTCGCTCGGCCGTCTGGTGCCATTTTCACGCCTGCAAACAGAGAAAGGCTTGATTCTGGCCGGGGGAGCGGCCGGTGTTGCGGCGGCCTTCAATACCCCGCTGGCCGGAGTCGTCTTCGCCATCGAGGAAATGAGCCGCTCCTTCGAGCATCGCACCAGCGGCACCATCCTGACCAGCGTGATCCTGGCGGGTATTTCCTCGATGGCGATACTCGGCAACTATCCCTATTTCGGCTATACCTCGGCATCGCTCCCGCTTGACCAGGCCTGGATTGCGGTCGTCATGTGCGGTGGTATCGGCGGCCTGCTGGGTGGCCTGTTCTCGCGCCTGCTGATAGCCATGTCGCGCGGCCTGCCCGGTCGCGCCGGCGTGTTCGCCCGCTCGCGCCCGGTGGCCTTTGCCGCCGCCTGCGGCCTGATCCTCGCCGTGATCGGTCTGGCATCGAGCAGCACCACCTACGGCACAGGCTATGACGAAGCCAAGTTCATTCTCGAAGGCAGCCAGCAACTGCCGGCAGAGTATGGCGTTCTGAAGTTTCTCGCGACCCTGGTTTCCTACGCCAGCGGCATTCCCGGCGGCATATTCGCGCCCTCGCTGGCGGTCGGCGCCGGCTTCGGACTCAACCTCTCCGAATTGATGCCCTACGCGCCCACCGGCGCCGTTGTGCTGCTGGCGATGGTCGGCTATTTTTCCGGCGTCGTGCAGGCACCGATCACCGCCTTTGTCATCGTCATTGAAATGACCGACAACCACGACATGGTCTTGCCGTTGATGGCCACGGCGTTGATCGCGAGCGCGGTTTCCCGCCTGGTCTGCCCGCGCCCCCTCTACCGAACCCTGGCGGAACGCTTCCTCAACATGGCCAGGCCGCAGACGCCGTCCCCTTGACCTGATATCGCGCGATCAAGGCGGAGGCCAATCATCAGGCAAAGCGAGCATGGAAATCGCTTCTCTCGCTAGACAAGAGCGGTGCGGTGGACTTTTTTGCCGCGTTTGCCTTGCTTCTCTCAGAGATGACGCTTTTCGCCGCTTGTACGCCGGCGAAGATCAACGATCCCAATCAGGATCCGGCAACCGCCGCGCTGGAGAAGCCTCCGGATCACCAAAGGAAGCTGCCGGCGTCTCGTCCTCGGGAGCCAGGCGCCCTTGTGCAATTCCCGCGACCAGGATCAATGCCGAGGAAATCAGCACCACCAGTATGACTGCGCCATTGAGGTAGCCGGGCAGTGTAAAACTGTCACGTACCGTTAGAAACAACAGCACGGTGATCAGGCCGCGCGGCGCAATCCAGACCAAAGGTTTGGCGAGATCAGGTCCTACCGTCATTGGCACCAGTACCCAGCGTGTGCTAAATATGACGACCAGGATCAGAGCGGCAGCGAGCCAGGGCATGGGTGAAGCAAGTTCCGACAAGTCGGTCCAGTAGCCGAGCAGGACGAAGAAAAACCCACGCACGACAAAGGTCAGTTCCACCACCAGGGTCTTGAATTCCGAGAGAGTCGCGTGGTAGTCCGCTTCGATCCAGTCCTGGAAGGGATGAAAACGGGTCACCAGCGAAGGCTTGTTGAGCAGCAAACCGAAGAAGAGCACCATGATGAGCGGCGACAAGTGCAACAACTCACCTGTGGCGTAAAGCGCAAACAAAGCAGCCAGCACCGGAATGAAGCGTATGTGCCCTTCCACCCGCAATAGCACCAGCATCAAGCCGCCGGCGCAGAACACCGACAGCAACAGCGAGAGCACGCCGCCCCCCAGCAGGGTGACCAGCGCGCCCTGAACGCTACCGTCCGAGCGGAGCAGGGAGAAGAACACCAGGACACCGATGATGTCCGACATCGAAGTTTCGTAAACTACGAACTCGCGCCCCTTGCGCGGCAAAAAGGTGGTGCTAGGAATAGCTACGGCGCTGCTGATGACGGCAAAGGGCGCCGCCAGCAGCACAGCCTGCACCACGCTCAATTCCAGTACCACGTGGGCGAGAGTGGCGAACACCAGCACGCAGATAACGAAGCCGGCGGTGGCAAGAAACAGCGTGGCGCCAATCAAACGAACACGCTCGCGCCGCAATTCGATATCCAGCGCGCCCTCCAGCACGATCAAAACCAGGCCGATGGTACCGACAATGGGTACCAGCAAGCCGGCCCAATTGAGCTGGACTCCGATCGAGTCAAGTACCGGCCGGGCAATCAGCCCGCTCGTGACAAGGACGATGACCGAAGGCACTCCCCAGCGTCGACAGATGCGTTCGACACCGAAAACAATGAGCAGAAACAAGGAGGAACTGAGGATGGTTGGGTAAGTCATGGTTTGATTCTTGGAGACAAGTGTTTTCAGCAGGCGCGATCATAGCCGGGAACGGGTGCCATTCCTGCCCCGGTGGGCGGACAGGCATGGCTTCGCGCAAGGATGGCGGCGAGAAAAACGAAACGATTACCACGGGGAACACGGGGGGCACGGGGGAAGCAATTTCAACAGCTTGGTTTCGCCCTTCCCCGTGCCCCCCGTGCTCGCCGTGGTAACGCTTGTAAGCTTGACAACGAACTAAGTAATTACCGTCGGCGACTCCCGTCCTGTGCGCTGTTTCAACTGTGACAGGTCATGCGCGATGTCGATCAGCGGCTCCAGAGCCTGCTGTGCGTCAGCCCGTTGGGTGGCAGGATCGGATGAGTAGGCTTCCAGATAGATGCGCAGCGTGGCGCCTTCTGTTCCGGTACCCGACAGACGAAAAACGATACGCGAACCGTCCTTGAAACCAATACGCAGGCCCTGCCCGCTGGATACGCTGCCATCGATAGGATCGGTATAGCTGAAGTCGTCACAGAACTTGACCGTATAGTCACCCAGACGCCGGCCCGGCAGATCGGCAAACTGACTCTTCACGTGCGCCATCAGTTCGGCGGCAATATCCGCCGGCAGGGCTTCATAGTCATGACGCGAATAGACATTGCGGCCATATTCCGCCCAGTGGCGATGCACGATCTCTTCGACGGAAAGACGTCGTTTGGCCAGGATGTTGAGCCAGAACAAGACCGCCCAGAGGCCGTCCTTTTCCCGCACATGGCTGGATCCAGTGCCAAAGCTCTCCTCACCGCACAGCGTCACCTTGCCGGCATCCATCAGGTTGCCGAAAAACTTCCAGCCGGTCGGCGTCTCGAAACAGGGAATGCCAAGCTTGTCGGCGACCCGGTCGGCGGCGGCGCTGGTCGGCATCGACCGCGCAATTCCGGCGAGTCCCGCGACATAGCCGGGAGCTTGCGTCGCGTTTGCCGCGATGATGGCGAGGCTGTCCGACGGATTGACAAAAAAATGCCGGCCCAAAATCATGTTGCGATCGCCATCGCCATCGGATGCCGCACCGAAATCCGGCGTCGAAGCCCTGTCCGCGCCGTACATGATCGCCACCAACTCGTGGGCATAGGTCAGATTTGGATCGGGGTGTCCCTCGCCGAAATCCGGCAAAGGCACACCGTTGATGACCGTTCCTGCCGGCGCGCCGAGTCGTTTCTCAAGAATCTCGATAGCATAGGGTCCGGTCACCGCATGCATGGCATCGAAGCAGAGTCGGAAGCCACCGCCAATCAGTGCCCGGATGGCGGCGAAATCGAACAGCGACTCCATCAACTCGGCATAGTCGGCCACCGGATCGATGACCTCCACGTTCATGTCGCCGACCATTTGGCAGCCAATCCGGTCGAGATTCACATCCGCCGCATCGGCGATCCGGTACTGGGTCAGCGAACGGCTGCAGGCATAAATCGCTTCGGTGATTTTCTCCGGCGCCGGACCGCCGTTGCCGGTGTTGTACTTGATGCCGAAATCGCCCTCCGGCCCGCCGGGGTTGTGACTGGCGGAAAGAATGATGCCGCCGAAGCTTCGGGTCTTGCGGATCACGCAGGAAGCCGCCGGCGTCGACAGGATGCCGCCCTGCCCCACCAGCACCTTGGCGAATCCATTGGCGGCCGCCATGCGCAGGATGATCTGGATCGCCTCGCAATTGTAATAACGCCCGTCGCCGCCCAGTACCAGCACGCTGCCGACGGGGGCTGTGATGCTGTCAAAAATCGCCTGAACAAAATTTTCGAGATAGGCCGGCGTCTTGAAGGCAGCAACTTTCTTGCGCAAGCCTGAAGTTCCCGGTTTCTGGTCGTCGAATGGCATCGTGGCCACAGTTTGAATTTTCATGGCAGTTTCCTGTTTTTTCCCCAAAGAATCAGACCCCGGACTCATTTGGCGCAAGGCCCGCCCATGCCTCTGTTGACGGCGGCCCGAATGCGTTCCACGGTTTCTTCAACCGCGGCGCTTCTGGACACTTCCAGCCCCAGATCGCGCGCGATCTGATTGATGCGCGCAGGGTTGAGCGGCAGTCCACCCGCGTCCACAGCCGCCAGCACTTCCCGGCCGGCCTGCAATTCATTGGACAGCGCCCCGCGCCGGCCAAACCATCGATTCAGACTGCTCAGGACCCCCGCTTTGCGCTTCGCTTTCATGGCTCAGCGACCGCAACCGGCTTGATCTGAACGCACGTCGGCACCGTCCGATGCCTACAACCAGCGCTGCATCGAATAGCTCCCAAGTATCGGGCGTTGCAGCGCCGCGCTGGTGATCTGGCGGCCCCACTTGAATTCCTTGAAGAGCACGACGAAGCGCCACATGTCGCGCAATACCTTGCCGCGATCACGCCAGCTCAATGCCATCAAGGCCGCCGGGAAATCGGCCTCGTGCGGCTTCTCCAGGGCAATCTTCAGCGGATTCCATTGATCCGAGCAGCGGCGCACTTCGGAAGCGATCATCTTGCGATACATCTCCTGTACCGGCCGGTTGCGCAAGCGCGCCTCAACCACCGCCTCGCCGGAAATTGCACCGGAATGCAGGGCACAACTCATGCCCTCGCCGATCATGTTGAGAAAGCCTGCGGCTTGCCCGGTAACCAGCACGTTGCCCTTGCCGAATACATAGCGATTGATCAGCGAGGGCCCGAAATTTTCGGCGCAACCTTCGTCGTCGTCGCCCGCAGGCTTGAGGCGGACACCGTGCTTGTCCTCAAGATACTGCTGCACCACGGCGTGCTTTTTGGCAAAGTTGTCGCCGCGCTTGAAACCGACGCCGACGATCTGCCGCCCGTCGCGGGCGTGGCTCCATGTGTAGTGGCCCAGGCCGGGATGGAACCAGAAATGAAAATAATCGGCGGACAGCGGGCAATCGATGATCTCGTGGAATTTCTGACCGACAAAAAACCAGGGTATCTGCTTCGGATAATCAGGATAAACGGCACGCACCACCAGCGAACTGGGGCCGTCGGCACCGATCACCTGGCGCGCACGATAGACGACCGGCTCGCCTTGCTTGCGCGCGTGGACCAGGACGTGGTCGCCCTTGTCTTCAAGACCGGCAAACGAAGTCTGATCATGCACTTCGGCGCCGCTGCGCTGAATCGCCCAGTGGTCGGAATACTTGCGGTGCAGGTGCGGCGTGGTGCCGTGGAAGAAGTCCATGGGCATGGAGACCATGCTCGGAAAATGGAAGGTCACGCCACGACATGAAGTCGGCTCGTGCAGGGTTTCGCGCGGCAACGGGCCGAAATTTTCCAGCAGAAAACGGTGTCCGCGCGGCGAGAGAATGCCGCTGCATATCTTGTGCCGCGGCAATTCCTTGCGTTCGAGAATCACCGTCTCCAGCCCGGCATCAACCGTGCGCTTTGCGGCGGCGGCGGCGGCCAGACTGGCACCGACAATCACGATATCGACGTTACGCATTCGGCTGTTCCCTGTTCACCACGTTCAGTCCTCCGCCAGTTCGGCAAGATGCAGTACCGGCACATCGCAGGACTTCTCGAACACCGCGCGATCCGCCAGGCTTTCAACGACGATACGGCGTGGCTGGCGCCCTTTCAGCATCCAGCGCGCCTCTCTCAGATCTTCATCGGCCAGCATCTCGCGACGGCGCGACATGGCCTGCGTCATGGCAGGAATCGCGATGCGCTGCAAGTCGAGATTCAGCGCACAGCCGGTCTCCAAGCGCAAGCGGTCATAGTACGTCACCAGCCGCTCGAATTCCGCGTGGTAGGCGCGTGTCTCGATCACGTAAAAGTCGGCGCTGGTGAGACGGCGACGTATCGCCACCTGGCTGCTCAGGGCCTCGCCCAGGCTTTGCAGACGGACGCCGTGCAGCCAACGACGCAAAGCCGCCAGCAATAGTCCGTCGCCAACGATCAGCGTGCGTCCTTCGACACGATCGAGAAACCGCCGCCGCCGCGTCGGTGATACCTGAGCTCCGGTTTCCAGTGCCAGTGCGATATCGGCACCGTCGTCTTGCGCCAGACCGTAACCAAGCAGCATTTGGGTACGCGCCAGCAGCGCCGGATTGGCACGCAAGTCGGCGCCGGGCAGCAACAGCGCGCCGGCCACAGGCGCAGCGGCGCTGGCCGCCTGCCGCGCGAGATTGGTCAGTTGGGAGTCAAGTTCCGCCGCTCGTGGCAAAGCGCCACGCAATGCCATGACCATGCCCGACAAATCAATGCGCTCCGGGCACACCGGATCGCAAGCACCGCACAACGAGCAGGCGTCGAGCGGCGCGGCCAGTTCGGCCACCGTGGCGCCGCACTGCAGGGCTTTGGCCAGTCCTTCGGGACTGAAGCGCGGATCACGCCGGGCGCGCCACATTGGGCAAACCAGAACGCACAGGCTGCATCCGCTACAGGCCGAGTGATCCTGTCGGCTCGCTGCCGGCTGTTCAAATAGTCCGAACATCAGAAAATCACGTCGCGGTTGAGAATCATGGCCGGATCGGCCTTGCGCTTCAGCGCCAGATGCTTATCCACCAGCGCGTCGCCAAACACGCGGCGGATGTAACCCTTCATCATGCCGCCGAAGCGGTAATAGCTGGCACCCATGTCGACGCCGATGTCGTAGATCGCGTTCTTGAAGGCCTGGAAATGATCGCGGCTATACACCTCGCCGTCGATGATCGGCTCGAACTCGCAGCCGTAGGCCCAGCCCGTCGCATCGGGTGGCACGCAGGACATCTCATAGTGCGCCTGGTGCTCGGGCCGCAGTTTGATACCAACGCAATACAGTGTGTAGCGCGGAAAATACTTGCGGCACACCGCGTTGCCGCGCTCGACGGCTGCCACGAACTTGTCGGCCGAAGTCGCCAGATCGGGAATCACCATCTGCCTCGAACCCCAGTGCTTCCACACCGCGCGCGAGAACACCACCGTGCGGTCGTGCATCTTGCCTTGGCGCATGTACTCGGCGCGGCGAAACTCGGGAAACACCTCGCGCTTGCGCTGCAACAGATATAGCGCTTCCGTCAGCTTCCACGGTCGCAGCGCATAGTGACCGAGCATGCACAGGGCAAAGCCGAACTCACCATAACCGCGCAGCCGCGATTCCCAGTTGGCCTTGAATGCCGCCTCACGCTCGTCCGAATCGAAGGCCACCAGAAGATTCACCGCGCAATCCATGATGGTGAGGATGCCCGAGTAATCGCTGGCATCGTTGCGATCGAGCATCTGCAAATCCTCGATGGCCGTTGCCAGCGAAGAATAGTAAAAATAGTGCATGGACAGCGGCGTGTAGGGCCGTACGCGCAAAGTGGCCTCGGTGATGACGCCGAACTGGCCGTAGCCGAGTATCACGCGCTGGAACAGTTCCTGATTCTGGCTGTCCGAACATTCAACGATCTCGCCGGTCGGCGTCACCACCTGCAAGGCGATCGCCTGGTCGGCGCTGCAACCGAGGCGCGCCGAATTGACATCGATGCCGCCCACGCCCAGCGTGCCGCCCACCGAGGATGTCAGGTTCAGCGGCGCGGAAAGGTAGTCGAGATCTTCGCGGCGCAGTTCCTCGGCCAGGCTGTGCCAGAAGATGCCGCCCTCGACGCGCACGGTGAGCGCCTTCGCGTCGATGTGCAGCACCCGGCTCATGCCGCTCATGTCGAGCAGGACGCCGCCAAAGGCCACCGATTCACCTTCGGTGGTCAGGCCACCGCCGCGCACCGTGACCGGCACGCGATGTGTCTGGGCCGCCTTGAGCAGGGAAGCGATTTGCCCGGCACTACGCGCGACCACCACGCCATGCGGCAATCCGTAGGCAGTGCCGCCGGCATCGGTGGCATACACGCCGCAGGCCGCCGCGCCTTCGACAAGTTCCATCCCGGCCGCGTCCAGGGCGGAAACGAAGGCCTGCCAGCCCGCGCCCTTCCAGCGTGCGGGATTGGTCTGCTGACGCTTGATGCCCTGCAAGGCGTCCGGAGCCACCGGGCAAGGACCGACGGTGCCGGGTTCTACGAGAGATATTTTCAACAAAACCATCCTGTGAAAGCTGTGCAGCGAATCATAACCCGGGCTTGCATCGAACCCCTCCGAGCCCACAACACACGCGCCAAAATGCATCTTCGAATGATACGATTTCGCGTCTCGGGCTGAACCGGCAAAAAGTCCAACGTATTTGAAGCGGAAAGCGCAAATCTCGATTGCGCGATCCAGGACGCCCGGCAATCAGAATGGGGAGTATTGGCATGATAAAACCATTGATGTCACTGGTGATTGCGCTTCTGGTCGCAATCATGGCGTCGCCCAGTCAGGCGCAGAAGCGTGGCAAGCGCATGGGCGAGATGCAGGAGCGCGTAGTCGAGCGCAAAGAATACGACGTCAAAGCCACCGGGCTGGCGCCAATTTTTCCGGAAAAGTTCAGTTGCGACCCGATTGCCTCACCCTATGGATCGCCCTATCGATTTGATGGCAGTGTCCGCCGCCAGGATAGAAACAGCGGCCTGCATGGCGGCCTGGATATCAGCCTGAATGATGGGAGCCCGTTACTGGCCGTCGCCGCGGGCAAAGTCATTGCCAAGGGCGAAGGCGGCAATCTGGAAGGTTTTTACTTGTGGTTGCTGCATGCGCCCGCAGATACCGGACTGCCTTTCTGGAGTTTCACCAAGTATCAACACTTGATTGAACTGCCCAGCATCAACGTCGGCGATCAAATCGCTGTCGGGCAACTGGTGGCCCGCTCCGGGCTCACCGGAACCGTGGGGCCGGCATTCGGCCCGCAAGGCTACCCGCATCTTCACATGAGCCTGCATGTGGCGCCCGGTCCCGAATTCATACTCGGAGGCGAGGGAAAGTCGACCGTATCGCCCAAGGATGGCAAGCTTTCCGACCCCATGCTGCTCTTCATGCCCGCCGACTCGAAGTTTGATCAGGCTGCGGAACTGCCGGACGCCCGCAAACGCTTGCCAGTCGCGATAGTCGGCCGTGACAGCCGGATACACCCGGCGGGCAGCAAGGTGGTCTGGCCCGTGTTCTGCGCCGAAAAGCCGGGTTGAAAACCGCCGACCAATCCTGACGCCCAGGATGTCTTTGGATCGGCTTGCGCATGCTCAAGCCACTGTTTGGCCCAAAACTCGGCGCTGGCGATACGGCGGCGTTTTGCTGCAACTACCCTAAAAACAAAAACGCCCCGAAAGGGGCGTTTTTGCTGAAAGCTTGGCGGAGTGGACGGGACTCGAACCCGCGACCCCCGGCGTGACAGGCCGGTATTCTAACCAACTGAACTACCACTCCGCGTTGGAAGGCGCGCATTGTGCCACAGGCGCGAGTGACGCGCAACGAATTGCGCGGGAAATCTTCCCTGCTGCCTTGAATGGGTCGTGTCACGTCAAGCTTCGGCCGCGCTGCGCGCTTGACTTCAAGACGCGGTCACGTTGGAATGCAAGTCTCTATCGAGGCTTTCCGAGGTAATCATGAGTCTGAATTTCATCAACGCGGCCGATCTTGTCGGGCACTGGATCAACGGCAAGGCCGACGCGGGCAGCGGCGAGCGCCGCGGCGATGTATTCAATCCGGCGCAGGGCAGCGTCGCACGGCGAGTTTCGCTGGCAACCCGCGCCGATGTCGATCGTGCCGTGGCCGTAGCACACGCAGCATTCACGGATTGGGGCGACGCAGCGCCGCAACGGCGGGCGCGGGTAATGTTCAAGTTCCGTGATCTGGTCGAGCAATACTCGAACGATATCGCCCGCCTGCTCAGCGCCGAGCACGGCAAGACCTTGCCCGATGCCCTGGGTGAAGTGCAGCGCGGCCTGGAAGTCATCGAGTTCGCCTGCGGCATTCCGCAACTGCTCAAGGGCCAGCATTCGCATGGCATCGGTGGCGGCATCGACCACTGGAGCCAGCGCATGCCGCTCGGAGTCGCTGCCGGCATCACACCTTTCAATTTTCCTTTCATGGTGCCGATGTGGATGGCGCCGATGGCACTGGCCTGCGGCAATACCTTCGTGCTCAAGCCCTCCGAACGCGATCCGTCGCCCTCGCTGTTTGCCGCCGAACTGCTGCACGAAGCCGGCTTGCCGGCCGGGGCTTTCAGCGTAGTACAGGGCGACAAGGAAGCGGTTGATGCCCTGCTCGAACACCCCGATGTGCAAGCCGTGTCCTTCGTCGGCTCGACGCCGATCGCGCAATACATTCAGCAGACCGGCATCAGTCACGGCAAGCGGGTGCAGGCGCTGGGCGGGGCGAAGAACCACATGGTGGTAATGCCCGATGCCGATCTCGACGGCGCCGCCGACGCATTGATCGGCGCCGCCTACGGCTCGGCGGGCGAGCGCTGCATGGCCATCTCGGTGGCGGTGGCGGTCGGCGCCTGCGCTGATGAACTCGTCGCCCGCGTTGTTCAACGCGCTCGCACGCTGAAAGTCGGCGCTGGCGACACGGCGAATGTGGACATGGGGCCACTGGTCACCGCCGTCCATCGCGACAAGGTGGCCGGCTACATCGCCGCCGGGGTCAAGGAAGGCGCGACGCTGGTATTGGATGGCCGCGAGAATCTCAGTGGCGAACTGGCCAAGGGCTTTTTCCTCAATCCGACGCTGTTTGACTATGTCTCGCCGAACATGAGCATCTATCGCGACGAGATCTTCGGCCCGGTACTGTGCGTGGTGCGCGTGGCGACATTCGCCGAGGCGGTTGAACTGATCAATCGCAACAGCTTCGCCAATGGCGTCGCCTGCTTCACCCGCGACGGCGGCACGGCGCAGGCCTTTGTGAAAAAGATCGAAGTCGGCATGGTCGGCATCAACGTGCCGATTCCGGTGCCCATGGCCTGGCATTCCTTCGGCGGCTGGAAAGCCAGCCTGTTCGGCGACCACCACATCTACGGCGAGGAAGGTGTGCGCTTCTACACCCGCTACAAGAGCATCATGCAGCGCTGGCCCGGATCGGAATCCAAGGGGCCCGAGTTCGTCATGCCGGTGAATAAGTAAACCCGTGAACCACAGAGGCACAGAGAAAGACAAAGGCGTGATGCAAAAACAGAAGGTATTTGCTTTTCTCTGTGTCTCTGTGGTGAAAGCTTTTAATTGAAAGATTTTGGCGAGTTCGACTACGTCATCGCCGGCGGCGGTACCGCAGGCTGCGTACTGGCCAACCGCCTCTCGGCGGATCCGGATGTTTCCGTGCTGCTGCTCGAAGCCGGCGGGCCGGACGACTGGATCTGGCTGCGCATCCCGATCGGCTACCTTTACTGCATCAACAATCCACGCACCGACTGGTGTTACACGACCGAGCCGGAAGCCGGCCTCAATGGCCGTTCGATCATCTACGCCCGCGGCAAGGTGCTGGGCGGCAGTTCATCGATCAACGGCATGCTCTACCTGCGCGGCCAGGCCCGCGACTACGACCAGTGGGCGCAGATTACCGGCGATTCGCGCTGGAACTGGGACAGCGTATTGCCGGCGTTCATCAACAGCGAGGACCACTGGGCGGGCGACGACGAGATGCACGGCACGGGCGGCGAGTGGCGAGTCGAAAAGCAGCGCCTGTCCTGGCAGATTCTCGACCGCTTCGCGGAAGCGGCGCAGCAGGCCGGCATCCCCGCGTCTCGCGACTACAACCGCGGCAACAATCTCGGCGTCGGCAGCTTCGAGGTCAATCAGAAACGCGGCGTGCGCTGGAGCGCATCGACGGCCTTTCTGCGTCCGGTGCAGCATCGCAAAAACCTGAAAGTCGTCACCGGCGCTCTGATCGACAAACTGTTGATCGAAGGCCGCGAGGCAAAAGGGGTCGAGTTTCGCCTTGGCAACACCGCCCATAGCGTCAAGGCACGTATCGAGACGGTGCTCACCGCCGGCTCGATCGGCTCGCCGGCCATCCTCCAGCGTTCCGGCATCGGCAAAGGCGCCGTCCTGCAGCAGCGCGGCATCGTGCCTGTACACGAACTGCCGGGCGTCGGCGGCAACCTGCAGGACCATCTGCAACTGCGCATGATATTCAAGGTTCACGGCATCAAAACACTCAACCGGCAGGCCGCCAGCCTCTGGGGCAAGGCCATGATGGGCCTGCAGTACGCACTGTTTCGCAGCGGACCCTTGACCATGGCACCGAGCCAGATGGGCCTGTTTGCCCGCTCCTCCGACGAAGAGGCGACGCCCGATCTCGAATACCACGTGCAACCCCTGTCGCTGGACAAGTTCGGTGATCCGCTGCATCCCTTCCCGGCCTTCACCGCCAGCGTCTGCAATCTGCGGCCGACTTCGCGCGGCACTGTGTGCATTCGGGACAGCGATCCCGCCAGCGCTCCCCAGATCGCGCCAAACTACTTGTCGACCGAGCGCGACCGCCTGATCGCGGCCAGTTCGCTCAGGCTCACACGGCGCATCCTGTCGCAGCCCGCGCTCACCCCCTACGCGCCCGAGGAGTACCTGCCCGGCGCCAAATGGCAGAGCGACGCCGAACTGGCACAGGCGGCCGGCGACATCGGCACCACGATCTTCCATCCGGTAGCCACCTGCGCCATGGGCGCCGCTTCCGATCCGCATGCCGTGACGGACTCGGAACTTCGCGTCATGGGGACAAGCCGCCTGCGCGTGATCGACGCCTCGATCATGCCGACCATCACCTCGGGCAACACCAACTCTCCCACCATCATGATCGCCGAACGCGGTGCGGCCCTGATTCGCGCTGCGAGGAAGGTCGCCGCACGATGAGCGTCGCCGGACGATCGTGCAATGCCGGCTGCAAAGCAGAAGGCCGGAAGATATCCGGATTATGCTGATCGACTACCACAACGGCATCTATGCCTTTGATGCAGGCTATGTCCGGCCGCTGTTGGCGGCGATTCACCTGGTCGAAAGCGAGGGCCGCGCGGCCTTTGTCGATACCGCCAACTTCGAGGTCATGCCGCAGGCGCTGGCCGCGCTCGAAACGCGCGGCCTCGGCCCGGACGCGGTGGACTACGTGATCCTCACCCATATCCATCTCGACCATGCCGGCGGCGCCGGGGTCATGATGGAAGCTTTCCCCAATGCCAAACTGGTGGTGCATCCGCGCGGCGCCCGACACATGATCGAGCCGAGCCGGCTGATGGCCGGAGTCGAAGGCGTTTATGGTCGCGAACGGGCGCGGCGAATGTATGGCAAGCTGCTGCCGATCGACGCCAGTCGCATCGTCGAAGCTCACGACAACACGCTGCTGCGGCTCGGCTCGCGCGAATTGCTGTGCATCGATACGCCGGGCCACGCCCGCCATCACATCGCCATCGTGGATCGTCAGACTCGAGGCATTTTCACCGGCGATACTTTCGGCATTTCCTATCGCGAGCTGGACGTGGCTGGCAAGCCGCTGATTTTTCCATCGTCGTCGCCGGTCCAGTTCGACCCGGACGCCATGCGCAGTTCCATCGAGCGCATGCTTGCCTTCGACCCGGAAGCGGTGTATCTGACCCACTTCAGCCGACTCGCACCGCCCGCCGAACTCGGCCGAGCTGTTTTGACGCTGCTCGACCGGTATGTGGCCATCGCGCTGGCGTCCAGCGACGACGAAGATAAAACGGCGCGCATCCGCGATGGACTGACAGAACTGCTGCTCGATGAAGCGCGGCAACACGGCTGCCGCTTGAGCGATGCCGAGATTCTCGAAATCTGGCACATCGACCTGGAACTCAATGCGCAGGGACTGGCGTACTGGCTGGAAGCCGTGGACGGCCCCTGAATCGTCCCGCAGTCGTTTTTGGGCAGAAAACTGACCGAAAACCGCTGCGGCAGTTTGTCGCAGCGCAGCATGAAGATGCTTGGTAATGCTGCCCTTTCTTGTTCTGGATCAAATGATCGATAGCCTTAGTCGGGTTATCCTCGCGCCCCATATGTTTAGAGTTTCCAGAAGTTCGTTTCAACCGCGCGCCGCAGGCGCCAACGATAGAGGGCAGACACATGGCGAATAACAATGACGACGATGTTCCATTCATGCAGAAGTTGCTGGACAACCACTTCCTGCTCCTGTTCCTGGGAGTAGCTTCTCCCGGTGTTCTTTACATTTTGTGGGGCGTGATCGACATCATGAGCGTCCCGCTCGCCAAGTAAGCATTTCAGTCAATCAGGGAGAAATAATATGAGCGCAATCCTGCCGCCGTCGGATAGGTTGTGGTGGAAAACACCGATTTCCGGGCAAGAATGGACGTGGATCGGTATCGCTTTTGTCTGGGGCATGGTCATGTTCGGCATGATGCTCTATTGGCACATTTACGGTAAGCAGAACCTCTCGAACGAGGTGTATCGAACCACCACCGAGATGTTCCAGGCGAAAACCGATGCCTTCGTCAAGGAAAACACCATTCGCACCGAGACCGAGCAGCAGATTCCGGTCGCCAAAGCCAACGCCAACAACGAGGCTTTCCTGCTCGCGCGCCTCTGGTCCTGGTACCCGATCCTGGAACTGGAAGCCGGCAAGACCTACAAGATCCATCTGTCGGCCGTCGATTACAACCACGGCTTCTCGCTGCAGCCGACCAACATCAATATCCAGGTCATCCCGGGCTATGAGCATGTGGTCAAGATGACGCCGACCAAGGCTGGCACGTACGCCATCGTCTGTAATGAATACTGCGGCATCGGGCACCACACGATGCTTGGCCGTATTTACGTGAAATAAGGGGAGTACCTAGATGGCAACTACTTACCGCACCTGTCCGCGTACCGGACTGCAATTCGATCTCAAAGCCGAAAAACTGATGCGCTGGAATGCCGTAGCCGGCGTTCTGTGGCTGCTGGTGGGCGGCATCACCGCGCTGCTGGTGATTCTGACGCGCTGGCCGGCAATCAAACTGCTGCCGCCGGATCAGTTCTACCTGATCCTGACAGCCCACGGCATCGACATGCTGATCCTCTGGATCATTTACTTTGAAATAGCTGTGCTCTACTTTGCCTCATCGACTCTGCTGAGATGCCGATTGGCCACGCCAAATCTGGCGTGGGTCGGATTCTGGCTGATGGCAATTGGCGGCATCATGACCAACGTCGCCATCTTCCAGGGCGAATCGAGCGTGATGTTCACCTCCTACGTGCCGATGCAGGCTGCGCCGCACTTCTATCTGGGCATCATCCTGTTCGCGGTGGGTGCGCTTATCGGTTGCGGTGTGTTCTTCGGCACGCTGGTCGTCGCCAAACGGGACAAGACCTATACCGGCTCTCTGCCGCTGGTGAGCTTTGGTGCCATGACTGCTGCGATCATTGCAGTTTTCACCATCCTGTCCGGCGCCGCGATCCTGATCCCGACCTTCCTCTGGTCGGTGGGCCTGATCGAGTCGGTCGACCCGCAGCTGTATCGCATGATCTGGTGGGCTCTGGGCCATTCCTCGCAGCAAATCAACGTCGCTGCTCACGTCTCGATCTGGTATCTGGTCGCAGCCGTGATCTTCGGCGCCAAGCCGCTGTCCGAGAAAGTCTCCCGCTTCGCCTTCCTGCTCTACATCCTCTTCCTGCAACTGGCCAGCGCGCACCACCTGCTGTCCGACCCGGGTATGAGCGCGGAGTGGAAAGTGCTGAACACTTCCTACTTCATGTACTTCGCGGTAATGGCCTCGATGATCCACGGCTTCACGGTTCCAGGTGCCATCGAAGCGGCGCAACGCAGGAAAGGCTTCACAAACGGACTGTTCGAGTGGCTGCGCAAGGCACCTTGGGGCAACCCGGTGTTCTCCGGCATGTTCATTTCGCTGGTCGGCTTCGGCTTCCTCGGCGGCATTTCCGGCGTCGTGCTGGGCACCGAGCAGATCAACATGCTGATGCACAACACCTTCTACGTGCCGGGCCATTTCCATACCACGGTCGTTGTCGGTACCACGCTGGCCTTCATGTCGATCACCTACCTGCTGGTGCCGACCCTGTTCAAGCGCGAGATGATGTTCCCGAAACTGTGCCAGATCCAGCCCTACCTTTACGGCCTCAGCATGTCGGTTCTCGGCCTGGTGATGATGGGTGCTGGCACGCTGGGCGTTTCCCGCCGTCACTGGGACATGGCCTTCTCCGGAGCCCCGTTCCAGTATGAATGGCCGGGTGCCGCCTACCTGATGATGGGTCTTACCGGCATCTTCGGTACGATCGCTGTCATCGGCGGTGGCCTGTGGATCTTCCTGGTGGTGTGGTCCCTGCTGTTCGGCAAGAAACTCGACGGCGGCGTCACCTCCGACAAGCCGACACCGATCCCCGACCAGACGACGGCGGCTTCGGCGTCCGCCACGGGCAGCGAAGAGCACACCACCGTTCCGGGTACGGTCGTTCTGGCCATTACCCTGCTGGTCTGTTTCGTCCTCTACTACTTCGTGAACTGGAAGTACCTGTCCGAAGTCTGGGGTCTCAGCTGATCAATGAGCTGATCACCGGCTAACACAGGCATAAAAAGGCTTCCCCCGTACTTCGGTGCGGGGAGCCTGCCTGAATCGGGCTTGGCTTGCAGGCTCGATTCAAGCAGGTTTCAATAACGACAAAAAAGACAATTCTTCCCCATCCGACCCTCATGGAATCGACGCTGCCTCCAAACAGAGCTTCCGGCTTTCCCTTTCGCGCCATCATGGGCGTATTCAAACTGCGCATCGGGGTTGTCATCACTTTCACGGCCCTAGCCGGACTGTCGGTCAGCAGCGGCCCCAGCTTGAGCCTGGTGCAACTCGTCACCCTGACGCTCGCCGTGCTGGTTTCCTCGGCCAGCGCGGGCGCTTTCAACCAGTACTACGAGCACGACATCGATCCGCTGATGTCCAGAACCCGTAGCCGGCCCTTCGCCAGCGGCCAGATCCAGCACGGGCCGATCTGGTTGTTCATCATCGGCGCGCTGATGGTGGTCTCGGTCGCTGCGGCTTGGATCGCGCTCAATGCATGGGCCGCGTTCTTCGTCTTTCTCGGCGCCTTCTTTTATGCCATCGTCTATACGGTGTGGCTGAAACGCCGCACCTGGCTGAATATCGTGTTTGGCGGACTGGCGGGTAGCTGGGCGGTTTTGGCCGGCGCGACCGCGGTCGAACCGCAGGTTGGTGCCGTACCGCTGGCGCTGGCGTTCGTGCTCTTCCTGTGGACGCCACCCCATTTCTGGAGCCTGGCCATCGCCTATCGGGACGACTACGCTGCGGCCGGCGTACCCATGCTGCCTGTGGTCGTCGGCGACCAGCGCGCGGCCAAAACCATTTTTGCCAGCACCCTGGCGCTGGTCGCGGCCTCTTTCCTGCCGCTGGGCTTCGGCCTCGGCGCGATTTACTTCGCCGGCGCCGCGGTCGGCGGCTTCCTCTTCATCCAGAAAGCCTGGCGTCTGGTCCAGAACACCAACCGTCAAACGGCGATGTCGTGCTTTCATGCCTCGCTGGCTCAGTTGACTCTGGTACTGACTGCTGCAATCATCGACGCTCGTTTCTAGTCAGGCGTCTGCCGTGATCCGTTCTTCCCATCGTGCTGCCCTCGCGGCAATCTTGCTCCTTTCTGCAAGCAGCACTCTGTCTGCCGACAAGTTCGAACCCAAGCTGGTCGAACGCCCTCAAGGCGCACGTACGGGCCTGACGCTCACCACCCTCGACGAAAAATCCGCTCTGCAAGTATCGCAGGCGGCAATTGGCAAGGCTGTCGGCGATCATGTCCTGCTTGACCGCGAGTCACGGCCCACGCCGCTATCCAAATATCGCGGCAAGCCCCTGCTGGTCAATTTCATTTACACCGCCTGCTTCCAGGTTTGTCCGACCACGACCAAGAACCTGCAAAAGGCGGTGGAAAATACGGTCGGCATGCTCGGGGCGGATCGCTTCAGCATCGTCAGCATCGGCTTCAACCAGCCCTTCGACTCGCCGCAGGCGATGAAGGCCTTCGCCGCGCAATACGGCATTCACCTGCCCAACTGGGAATTTCTCAGCCCCGCGGCGGCCATCGTCGATGACCTGACGCAAAACTTCGGCTTCAGCTATGTCGCCACCTCGGCCGGCTTCGACCACATGAACCAGGTCACCCTGGTCGACGCCGAAGGAAAAATCTACCGTCAGATCTATGGCGAAAGCTTTACCGCCGAAGATCTTGCCGAACCGCTCAAGGCGATGATTACCGGCGCACCGATCCCGCCACAGACCAGCACGCTGGAAGAAATCGCCGACCGGATCCGCATTCTTTGCTCGGTCTATGATCCGATCACCGGGAAATACCGGACCAACTATGCCGTGTATATCGAAATCGCCGGCTTCATCAGCTTCATGATATTTCTGCTCTGGATGGGCTTCAGCTTCATGCGCGGCGAGCGCGCCAAGAAGATCAAACCCGGTTGATACCAGTCAAGTCGGAAAACGCCCGACTTGTATATCATTAGCCGCTAATAGTCGGCGATAGCACCGGCATTGTGGACCCTCCCAACATGAGCTTGCACGCAGTCTTGCGCGGCAACGCGCAGATTCTTTTCGAACGCATCGAGATATTCTTCGATGGGATCTTCGGCGGCGCCGACAATCCCCTGCGCCATCTCGGCGCCCTGGGTCTGTTCTTCCTCTGGATTCTCGTCGCCACGGGCCTCTATCTCTACACCGTGCTGGATACCAGCATCGAAGGCGTATACAGCTCGATCGGCTATCTGTCGCAGGAGCAGTGGTACCTCGGCGGCGTGCTGCGCAGCCTGCATCGCTACGCCTCGGATGCCTTCGTGCTGGCGATGATGCTGCATCTGGTACGCGAGTGGGCCTACGGCCACTATTACGGATTTCGGCTGTATTCCTGGGTTACCGGCGTGCCTCTGATCTGGCTGGCCTATATCTCTGGCATCGGCGGCTACTGGATCGTCTGGGATCGCCTGGCGCAGTTTTCGGCGATCGCCACCACGGAACTGCTCGACTGGCTGCCCTTTTTCAATGAACCGACGGCTCGCAACTTCCTCGCCCCCGACTCGATCAACGATCGCCTTTTTACCGTGCTGGTATTCATTCACATCGGCATCCCGCTGATGTTGATCCTCGGCCTTTGGGCGCACGTCAATCGCATCAGCCGGGTGGATTACCTGCCTTCGCGCAATCTGATGGCGGGCACTCTGGCCAGCTTCCTGGTCCTGGCCGCGATCGCGCCGGCCATGAGCGACGCACCCGCCAATCTGGCTGTCGCCGCCAACGAAGTCAAACTCGACTGGTTCATCCTGTTCATTCACCCACTGACCGACATCACCTCGCCGGCCGCGGTCTGGGCGCTGATCTTCGGCGCCACGATCCTGCTCTTCGCTCTGCCTTTCCTGCCTCATCCCAGGCCGCAAGCCATCGCCGTGGTCGATGCCGCCAACTGCAACGGCTGTAGCCGCTGCCACGCCGATTGCCCCTATGAAGCCATCACCATGGCGATTCATCCCGACAAGCCGGGCCACAAGATCGCCATCGTCGATCCCGACCTGTGCGCCAGCTGCGGCATCTGCGCCGGTTCCTGCCCTTCGTCCACCCCGTTTCGCAGTCAGGAAAAGCTCGTCACCGGCATCGACATGCCGCAGCAACCGGTCGATGTCATACGCCAGGATCTCGAAACCCAGCTGGCGCAACTCGGCGGCAGCACTCGACTGGTCGTCTTCGGCTGCGACAAGGGCGCCGACGTACGCGGCCTGGCCGGCACCGACACGGCCGCCATCAGCCTGCTGTGCACCGGCATGCTGCCGCCTTCCTTTATCGAATACGCCTTGCGCAGCGGTGCCGACGGCATCGTCATCTCCGGCTGCCACGACAACGGCTGCGATTTCCGCCTCGGCATGCAATGGATGCGGGAGCGCCTCGCCCATCAGCGCGAGCCCCATTTACGTCCAAGCGTGCCGCAGGATCGCCTGCAGGTCATACACGCCTCACGCGGCGAGAGCCGACAACTCGCCACGGCCATCGAGGAATTCAGAAAGCGACTCGCAAGTCAGATGGTTGCCAGCACCAAACCCCCTGCTTTTTCCCGGAGAAAAGTATGACCCCCTTTCCCCCTTCTTCCGTCCTCATCACGGAAGTGACGTTGGTTTGCGGGCAATGTCCGCTCAAATTCAATGGCGGTTCCTTTTTGGGACGGCCCTGCAAAGGAAATCATCATGGTTAAACCCGCCGCCATCCTAGGTCAGGCCATTCTCTATGGCGCTTTCGCGGCCTTTATCGGCTATTTCGCGACCTCGCCCACCTACCATCAGATACCGGACGACGTCGCCCTGATCAAGCTTTCGATGAGCCATCTGGGCGGACGCGAATGCCGCAAGCGCACGGCCGAGGAACTGGCTGCGCTGCCGCCCAACATGCGCGCCCCGCTGGACTGCCCGCGCGGGCGTTCCGACATCAAGCTGCAAATGGATCTGGACGGCAAACCGGCTTTCGAAACCGTGATGCATCCCACCGGCCTGTCGGGGGATGGCATCTCCACGGTATACAAGCGATTCGAAGTCAAGGCCGGCACCTACAAGATTGCCGTGAGGATGAACGACAACCTGGTCAATCCCGGATTCAATCATGTCAAGGAAGAGCAGGTCACGCTGAAACCGGCGCAGGTGCTGGTAATCGACTTCAACCCGGACAAGGGCGGCCTGTTTTTCCAGTAAGCCCCGGACAATCCAAGAATAATCCAACCCGAAACCGACCCCATTCTGCGCGGACAAACAACATGCTGACTCTTCTACAAAAAATCGTGCGCTGGTTCTTCATGCGTGCGGAGAACCTGTTCAATCACGCCTTCGGCGAAAAGATCAATCCCTTCTACCATCTGGGCACCATCAGCTTCTGGCAGTTCTGGCTGCTGATCGGCACCGGTCTTTATCTCTACATCTTCGCCGACACGGCGGTGCATGACGCCTACGAGTCGATTGAAAGCATCACCCACGACCAGTGGTGGGCCGGCGGCATCATGCGCAGCGTGCATCGCTATGCCACCGACGGCATGATCCTGACCATGCTGCTGCACATGCTGCGGCATTTCGCCTATGACCGCTACCGCGGCTTTCGCTGGTTCTCCTGGGCTACCGGCATCGCGCTGATCTGGCTGGTGTACATTTCGGGCATCAACGGTTTCATGCTGGTGTGGGACAAGCTGGCGCAGTTCGTGGTGGTTGCCACGGCCGAGTGGTTCGACGTGCTGCCAATGTTCAACGGCACGCTGATTCGCAACTTCATCTACCAGGAAAACGTCACCAGCCGGCTGTTCACCCTGCTCGCCTTCATCCATATCGGCGCACCCCTGATCGCCGGCGTCATCGCCTGGGTACACGTGCAGCGGGTGCCGCGCGCTCATGTCAATCCGCCGCGGCCGATCGCCATCGCCATTACCGTGATGTTCATTGCGCTGGCCCTGGTCAAGCCCATCGTCAGCCAGGGGGGTGAAGCCGACTTGCTGGTGGTGCCCACCAACATCGCCATCGACTGGTTCCAGATGCCGGTACTGGCCCTTGTGTATGTCATGAACCCGCTACATCTCTGGTTCGGCATTGTCGGCTTGACGCTGCTCCTGTTCCTCGCCCCGTGGTTGCCGCCCAAACGCATGGGCGCAGCCAAGGAAGAGGCCACGGTGACTTTCCGTCCGGACAACCGGGGGGTCGCCATCCGCTTCGACGAAACCCTGCTCGATGCGGGTTTGCGGCAGGACATCAACCTGCCCTACGAATGCCGCAACGGCGGCTGCGGCCACTGCAAATGCACGGTGCTCAGCGGCAATGTCGATCCCGGCCTGTATCAGCCGAGCGCGCTGTCGGCGGCGGAACTCGCCGCCGGCAAGGTACTGTTGTGCTGCGCCACCGCACTCGGCGACGTCGAGATCGAATATGAAACCACGGCCACACCCAGCGCCATTCGCCAATACACCGCCCAGGTAGTGGAATTGGAAAAGCTGAGCTACGACGTGATGCGGGTGATGCTTGAATTACCGGAAGGAATGCAGATTCCGTTCACAGCAGGCCAATACATCAACATCATTCTCGACGACGGACAGCGCCGCGCTTTCTCCTTCGCCAATCCGCCGCATCAGCCCGGCCTGATCGAACTGCAGATCCGCCTGATGCCGGGGGGGCGCTACACGACGCATGTGTTCGAGCAGATGAAGCAAGGTGACAAAGTAGTTTTCGAAGGACCGCTGGGCGATTTCTCGCTGCGCGAATCCGAGCGCCCGATCGTCTTCGTCGCCGGCGCCACCGGCTTCGCGCCGGTCAAGAGCATGGTCGAGGATGCCTTCCATCGCGGACTCAAGCGCCCGATCTATCTTTACTGGGGTGTGCGCAAACTGGCCGACCTCTACCTGCCCGACCTGCCACAACAGTGGGACAGGGATCACGAAAACTTCCATTTCATCCCGGTGCTTTCCGACGCCGCGCCAGAAGACAACTGGACGGGTCGCACTGGCCTGGTACATGAAGCCATCCTTGCCGATTTCCCCGATCTCGGTGGCAAGGAGATCTACGCCTGCGGCTCGGTGAAAATGGTCGAGGCCATCTTCCCTGCACTGAAGAATCAGGGGGCGGAGGAAGGCATGTGCTTCTCCGATGCGTTTACCATCTCGGCGCGTTCGATGGCCTTCCAGCCTCGCCAGTAACGCAGGAAAACCATCAAACCGCGCGCCCGCCCGGCCAAAGCCGGCCGGGCGCGCGGCGCCTCCCGGGCACCAAAGGCC
>JAIPCT010000096.1 GCA_021738065.1 Burkholderiaceae bacterium | reverse complement strand
AAGCGGGAGGAAATTCATAGCTTCATTCTCCGCAGTCCATTCTTGAGGGCCGGGACATTGAAATTGATCAGGAGTCCGGTGGTTATTCCACTCAGGCGAAGATAAGTCAGTAACTGAGCTTCATGAATTGGCAGGAAGCTCTCAACGGTCTTCAGTTCAACAATCAAGCAGTTGTCAATCAGAAGATCAATACGATATCCGCAATTCAGATCAACCGACTTGTACCGGACTGGCAGGGCAACTTGTCGTTCCACCTCGAATCCGACATTCCCAAGTTCAAAGGCTAGACATTCCTCATAGGCCGATTCCAGAAGTCCAGGTCCAAGAATTCGATGCACCTCGATTGCGGCGCCGATGACTTTCTCTGTCTTTGGGTCTCTCTGTGTCTCTGTGTCTCTGTGGTTCATGGTCTTATTCAAACCGCGTATCGAGGCCGGCTTCGGCCATCTCGGCGGCGCGCAACTGGGCGCGGGCCTTGCTCAGCGTTTCCTGCCATTCCGAATCTGGATCGGAGTCGGCGACGATTCCGGCGCCGGCCTGGACGTGGATTTGCCCGCCCTTGACGACTGCGGTGCGGATCGCGATGCACAGATCCATTTCACCGTTGAAGCCCAGGTAGCCGACGCTGCCGGCATAGATGCCGCGCTTCGAGGGTTCCAGTTCGTCGATGATTTCCATGGCGCGCACTTTCGGCGCGCCGGATACCGTGCCGGCGGGGAAGGTGGCCTTGAGCACGCCCAGCGCGCCCTCGTCGTCTTTCAGTTCGGCTTCGACGTTGGACACGATGTGCATCACGTGCGAGTAACGTTCCACAATGAAGCGGTCGCTGACCTTGACCGTGCCGGTCTTGGCGATGCGGCCGATGTCGTTGCGGCCGAGATCGAGCAGCATCAGGTGCTCGGCTCGTTCCTTCGGGTCGGCCAGCAGGTCGGCGGCGAGCGTTTCGTCCTCGGCCATGGTGGCACCGCGCTTGCGCGTGCCGGCGATCGGACGCACGGTGACACGTCGTTCGCCGTCCTGATGTTCGAGTCGCACCAGAATTTCGGGCGAGGCGCCGACGACATGAAAATCCTCGAAGTTGAAGTAGAACATGTAGGGCGACGGATTCAGCGTGCGCAGCGCACGGTAGAGCGCCAGCGGGCTGGCGGCGAAGGGCTTGCTCATGCGCTGGGAGAGCACCACCTGCATGATGTCGCCCTCGACGATGTATTCCTTGGCGCGACGCACCGCAGCCTTGAAAGGTTCTTCGCCGAATTCAGACACCGCAGGTGCCGAAGCGGTGCGGGTTTCAGGCGGTATCGAGACGGGCGCGCGCAGCTTGGCCAGGAGTTCCTTGAGCCGCGCCTGGGCCTGCTTCCAGGCGCCGGGAAAGCCCGGCTCGGCATATACCACCAGCGTCAGCTTGCCCGAGAGATTGTCAACAATCGCGATCTCTTCGGAAAGCAGCAGCAGGATGTCGGGGACGCCGAGCGGGTCGGGCGTCTTGCTTTGCGCCAGCCGGGTTTCGATATAGCGCACCGTGTCATAGCCGAAGGCGCCCACCAATCCGCCGCAAAAGCGCGGCAGACCGGGCAGGTCGGGCACCTTGAAGCGCGCCATGAACTCGGAAATGAAGCTCATCGGATTGCTGTGGTCGCGCCGCTCGGCGACGCGGTTGCCGGAGAGCACCATGATCGCGCCGCCAACTACGGCAATGCGGGTGCTGGCGGCCATGCCGATGAAGGAATAGCGGCCAAAGCGCTCGCCACCCTGCACGGATTCGAGAAGGTAGGAGTAGGGATCGTTGGCCAGCTTGAGGTAGATCGACAGCGGAGTGTCGAGGTCGGCGAAGGTTTCGAGCTGCACCGGAATGCGGTTATAGCCCTCCGCCGCGAGGCGATTGAAATCGGATTCAGTCATGGAAACTCCACAAGTACGGCTGCTGCAACAACAGGGGCGCGAGCGGCATGCGCCGACGCGATGGAATCAGGCGCTCAGATAGCGCGGGAGAGCCAAGGCCGCCAGGGCCAGGCCTCCGCCCCGAGGGCGTGTTTCCGTGTCGTGTGCAGATTGCGGTGGAGCATGTCAGGCGGTTTTCCGTGTTTCGCAAAAGTCGGCGCTGGCGATACGGCGAGCGGCATCCAGCAGCGACGTGACTATAGCATCACAGTCTATTCCCTGCACGTCCTCGCCCTCGTTGTAACCATAGGGCACCAGAAACACCGGACAGCCGGCGGCGCGGGCTGCGGCGGCATCGTGTTTGGAATCGCCGATATGCAGGTTCTCTTCCGGCGTGGTGCCGAGCCGCTGACAGGCATGCAGCAGTGGCATCGGGTGTGGCTTTTTCTCCGGCAGGCTGTCGCCCGATACCGCGAAATTGAACCAGACCGCCAATTTCGTCGCACTCAGCAAGGGTTCGGTGAAGGCAGCAGCCTTGTTGGTGATCACCGCCAGCGGCAAGCCCGCGGCGCGCAACGCCTGCAAGCCTTCGAGCACACCGGGAAAAAGTTTCGAGCAACGACCGTTTTCGATGGCGTAGTGTTTCTTGAATATGTTTTGGGCTTGTTCCAGCGCCGCGGCGTCGAGATCGGGCAGGCAGCGTTCGACCAGCTTGGGAATGCCGCGACCGACAAAAGCGGCCACAGTCTCAATGGGAAATTCGGCTCGGCCGAGTTCGCGCATCATGCCGTTGGCGGCGGCAGCGAGGTCGGGGACGGTGTCGAGCAGGGTGCCATCGAGATCGATGGTGACGGAACGGATGGTTTTCATCGGGGCGACAATAGCATGGCACGCCTGCAGCGATGGCAAGGCGCATGGATGGTTGCATAGCGGAGTTTTATCACTACTCGCGCTAGGGTTGCTATGATCGCAAACGCACGGCATTGCGTGTTCGATGTTTGTTTTTCCGATCACACTGCGGCTTCCGAGGGGCAGCAACCCAGCCTGGATTCCGGTCGTTGTGAGGTGCGGTGCATGAAATTACTTCCCTTTACTGGAGGACAACTGTGATACCTAACGAGAGCCCCTCGACCGATCCCGCTCAGGAAAAGCCTTCCCAATGCCAGGCGCAGCCGGCATCGGCAGACCCTTCAGGACCGGGCCTAACGACCTCGCGCCGCAGCTTTCTAAAAGCCGGCGGAGCTCTCAGTATGTCGTCGCTGATGGGCACCGCGGCGCTGATGGTCCAGTCCGACGATGCAGCCGCTGCCGTCGAATGGGCCGAACACTTCCAGAAGAACTACCGTCTGATGACGGATGTGGAAAAAGCCGAGGCGCGCGCCCGGCTTGAGCGACGCTACTCCGCAGAGTATGGCAAGAAGGTTACCGTCGATGGCACCGAGGCCCAGGCCGGGGTCCTCATGGGCTACGCCCTGAACGTCAGGAAGTGCATCGGTTGCCGCCGTTGCGTGCATGCCTGCGTCGAGGAAAACAACCAGTCGCGCGGCACGCGGCCCGGGGAAAAGATCGAGTGGATCCAGGTGCTGCGCATGGAGCGCGGCGAGTTCTCCAAGGACAAGATGAATCAGGGCTATCCCGAAGGGCTGGGCATCCAGGTCGGCGGCAACGCTTACACCCCGGCCGGCCAGGTGCTGGAAGGTCAGTACCACTACAACCCCGAGGCCGTTCCGGAAAAGGACGCTACCTACATGCCGATCGCCTGCATGCAGTGCGAGAAGCCGCCCTGCGTCAAGGTCTGCCCGGTGCGCACGACCTACCGCGAGGCCGACGGCCCGGTGGTGATCGACTACAACTGGTGTATCGGCTGCAAGATGTGCATGAACGCCTGCCCCTACTGGGCGCGCCGCTTCAACCTCACCACGCCGGTGCTGCCGAAGGAAGAGATGAACCCGGTGACGCACTACCTCGGCAACCGTCCGCGCATGCGCGGCGTGGTCGAGAAGTGCCACTGGTGTCTGCAACGCACCCGCCACGACCGCTACCCGGCCTGCGTCGAGGTCTGCCCGGTGGGCGCGCGCAAGTTCGGCAACCTGCTCGATCCGGAAAGCGAAGTGAGCAAGATTCTGGAGCGGAAGAACGTGTTCCGCCTCAAGGCCGAGTTCAATACCTTCCCGAAATTCTTCTACTTCTACGATTAAGGAGCGAGCCGTGCAACAACTGACCAGTTTCGCTACCGACTACACCCGCTACGTGCTCAACGGCGGTGCGAAGTTCTACGCCTGGATGGGTTCCCTCACGGTTCTCATCGTCGGCATGATGTATGTGTTCTACCTGCAGAATACCGACGGCCTGATCGTCACCGGCATGACCAGCCAGATCAGCGACGGCCTGTACCTGGCCAACCTGGTGTTCCTGGTGGGCGTTGCCGCAGGGGCGGTGACCATCGTCTTCCCGGCCTACGTCTATCATCACGAAGGCATGCACAAGGTGGCCGTGCTGGGCGAAATGCTGGCCATCTCGGCGGTGATCATGGTGATGGTGTTCGTATTTGCCCACATGGGCCGGCCGGACCGCCTGTGGCACATGATCCCGCCCTGGGGCATCTACAGCTTCTCCTCGATGCTGGGCTGGGACGTGTTGGTGCTCAACGGCTACCTGATCCTCAACTTCATCTGCGGCTTCTACTACCTGTGGTGCAAGTACACCGGCAACCCGATCAACAAGAAATGGTTCATCCCCCTGGTTTATGTCGCCATCGCCTGGGCGCTGTCGATTCACACCGTGACGGCTTTCCTGATGGCCAACAACCCGGCGCGCCCGATGTGGTTCCACAGCATGATGCCGATCCGCTTCATCGCCACCGCCTTCGCGGCCGGCCCGGCGCTGATCATCCTGATCTTCCTGGTTATCCGCAAGAACACCAAGTTCTGGGTGGATGACAGCGCGATCAAGCTGCTCACCACGATCGTCCAGTTCTGCCTGGGCATCGCCATCTTCCTGACCCTGTCGGAAGTCGTGGTCGAGCTCTACGCCCGCACCGAGCATGCCAACGGCCTCTACTACCTGATGTTCGGCCTGCACGGCCTCACCGGGCTGGTGCCGTGGTTCTGGAGTTCGTTGGTGCTGATGGTCGGCGCGTTCGTGATGTTCTTCATGCCGACGTTCCGCAATGACTTCAACAAGCTGCAAATCCCCTGCGTGATGGCCTTTGCCGGCATCTGGATCGAGAAGGGCATGGGCCTGATCGTCCCCGGCTACATCCCCTCGCCGATCGGCGAGGTCACCGAGTATCACCCGAGCTTCGTCGAGTGGCTGATGGTGCTGGGCATCTGGGCCTTCGGCTTCTTCATCCTGACCATTCTGCTCAAGGGTGCCATCGGCATCATGCTGGGCGATATCAAGTACGGCGGCCAGGCCGTCGCGGCGAAGTGAGATGACGATCATGAAAAAACTTGCATTCCACACGATGATCCTCGCCTTCTGCTGCGGGGTGATGACTTCGGCCCAGGCGCAGGACCCCAAGACCGCGGCGGCGCAAGCACCCGCGGCGCAGCCAGCTCAGGAAACGGTCTGCTTCGAAAGCCGCAAGGGCGCCTCGGAAGTCACCAAGCGCGACATCAAGCCCGGCTGGCCCAACGTCAAGTGCTCGCCGAAGACCGGCGCCGCGCTCTGGTACGGCGACCCCTACGACGGCACGGTGCCGATGGGCAAGATGCCGGGGCTCGAGAATATTCCGGCGGGGCACGCCCTGGTCAAGCCGCGCTCCGGGACGCTGGCCCTGATGCCGATGTGCGGCGTCTCCTGTCATAACGGCGTCGGCCCCCAGTTCTCGCCGCCGACGCTGCCGAAGGGCAGGAAACCGGTACCGCTGCCGACCATGGAAGCGATGGTTCCCGATCTCAAGGACCTGCAGCATGGTCGCGGCCGTATCTGGTGCATGGACTGCCATCACACGACCCAGCGCAACAAGCTCGTCGACCACTTCGGCGACCCGATCAGCTTCGACCAGCCGCAGCTGCTGTGCGGCAAGTGCCACGGCGACAAGCTGCGCGACTGGCGTGACGGCATCCATGGCAAGCGCATCGGCGAATTCACCAGCACCGGCAAGAAGCGCTGGTTCACCTGTACCGAATGCCACAACCCGCACAACGTGCAGGATGGCGCCCGAAACCGCGGCTTCGTGCAGCTCCAGCCCGAACCATCGCCGCAGCTGCCCAGGGGGATGAAGGACGCTTCGCACGAGAAGCTGCATCCGATTCCGCACTGATGTCGGACGTCCCTGAAAGACCGGCCAGGGGCGACCCGACCTGGGTCGCCCCTGCCCTGACACGGGAGGAGAAGACCCGCAACGTCGGCAAGACGCCGGTCTTCTTCGGACCGCCTCTGGCGATCCTCACCGACGGGCAAAAGAACACCATGGAGATCAGCGGCAAGCTCAACCGCACCGCCGAGCGCTACATGGAAATACTGAAGCATCACGGACTGGAACTCACCGAACCCGAGCGTCTGTGCCTTGCCCATATCTGCCATATCGGCTTCATGTCGCCGCTGGAAATCAGCGAACTGCCCTTTGAAGCAAGCATCACCGCGTTCGAATGCGAAGGACTGGACAAGCGCGCATTGACGGCGAAACTCGAAGCGGCCAGCTTCGTCGACCTGATTGCCGTCGTCGAGTCGCTCGGGTTCTGACAGACAGGAGACAGGCAGTGCCGAATCGAGTGCAATGGAATCCGGGCTACGGCGTGGGGAATGAAATCCTCGACAATCAACACCGAAATATCCTGGCGCAATGCAACGTCCTTGCCGATTGGGTTGTCGCCACTGATCAGGCAAGCGACCTGAAATTCCACGAACTCTTCAATGAACTGATGGCCCGGGCGCGCGAGCATTTTGCGAGCGAGGAGGACGTGCTCACCCGCTGCGCCTATCCCATGCTCGAAGAGCACCAAAACGAGCGCGACGAGTTCGACTATCTGGCGGCCAACATCATCACGACAGAGAATTTCGACAAACTCGAACTCCAGAGATTCCTGGCCCTGTGGTGGATCGGACACATCATCGGCTCCGGCAAGAAGTATCGCGCCTGCATCGCCGGCCTGCCGGCTTGCTGACAGTCCGAGACAGCCCACAGGCCAAGGACGGCGTCGACACGAGTGTGTTCGAGAATCATGCCTGGCGATGAACTGCTCGACCGGAATCCGAAGCGGCGCGCCGAAACTCGCCCTTCAAAGTCGATTCTGACGGGGTAAATCCCCGCGGTCGCGGTTGGCAACGGGTCCTGGTTATGTGGCGGCCAGACCCAGCGCCACACGGGCTTCGGCGGGGCTGGCGATCTCGCGCCCGGCATGGCGCGCGCAGGCGGCGAGCGCCTCGATCAAAGCGCCATTGCCGGCCGCCCGGCTGCCGTCCGGCAGGTAGAAGGTATCTTCCAGCCCGCTGCGCAACATGCCGCCCAACTCGGCCACGCGCTGGTGCAGCGGCCAGATTTCGGCGCGCCCGATCAGCGTGGCCTGCCAGGGCGAGCCGGGTTCGATCCAGCGCAGCAACAAGGCGAGCAGGTCGGCATCCAGCGGCATGCCCGAGGCCACGCCCATGACAAAGTTGTATTCGACATGATCCGCGAGTTGAGGTGACATCGCGGCTTTGCGGTACATGGCGACCGAGCGCACGATGCCGACATCGAAGCATTCGAACTCCGGGCGGGTATTGGTTTCCGCCATCACATCGAGAAAGGCCTGGACTTTCTCGACCGGGTTGTCGAACACCATCGGCGGCCAGGCCCAGCGGCCGTCGTCGCGCAGCTTCAGGTAGTTGAGCGTGCCGGCGTTGCAGGCGGCGATCTCGGGCCGGACGCGGCGGATGCAGGCGGCCGGACCGGAGATATCGGCGCCGATCACGCCGGTGGTGAGATTAATGATGACGCCGGGACAGGCGGCACGAATCGCGTCTACGATTTCAGCCGCGACGTCCGGGTCCCATGAGGGCAGGTGGCCCTTGCCGGGAGTCTGCTGACGTAGATGCACGTGCATGATGGCGGCGCCGGCAGCGAAAGCTTCGCGCGCCGCTGCCGCCATTTGGGCAGGCGTCACCGGCACCGGATGCTGCCGCGGATCGGTCAGCACGCCGGTGAGCGCGCAAGTAAGTATGGCTTTTTCGGTGGGCTGCATCACGTCTCCTCAATCTTCAGTTCGACCAGCACCGCGTCGGCTTCGACCTGATCGCCGACTCGCGCCCGCACCGCAACGACGGTGCCTGCAGCGTTCGCGACGACGCGCATTTCCATTTTCATGGCTTCGATGATCGCCAGCGTTTGCCCGGCGATCACCGTGTCGCCAGCGCCGACTTCCAGCTTCGCCACCGTGCCGGCGACGGCGGCGCGAGCCAGACGCGGATCGCTGCGGTGGGCGCTTGTCGGCAGCGGCGACACTTCGCTGAAGACGAATACCGCCGCATCGCGCGCCAGGTGCAGCGTATCGCCATCACGGTGCATGATAGCGTGCGCGGTGACGCCATCCAGCGTATAGCGCAGCCTGCCGCCATCCAGCGAATGCAGACGCGCATCAATCGCCGTCTCGCCATCCGCTACGGCGAGGAGAGCGTTTTCTGTTCGACCGCCCTGTAGCGCAGTTGCTTCATCAGCGCCGACTTTTACCCGATCGCCCGCATACTCAAGCCGCAGGCTGCGACTCTCGTCGCCGCAACTCAGCGTCAGATCGAACGCGGCGGCGCTGATTTCGCGCCAACCCGCGTTGCCGGCAAAACAGAGAGCGGCCAATTGCCAGTCGGCGGCTTCCGGCTGAGGGCGCTGCAGAATCGGTTCGTTACCCGCCGCCCATTCGTCGAGCAGTGTGGTGTGCATGGTCGCGGTATGGAAGCGCTCGTGCTTGAGCATGTCGCGCAGGAAGCGGCCGTTGGTATTGAGGCCCAGCATGGGCGCATCTTCCAGCGCCGTCGTGAGGCGCCGAATGGCATCGTCGCGGTCGCGGCCGTGAGCAATCACTTTCGCCAGCATCGGGTCGTAGAAAGGCGTAACCGTGCCGCCCTGGACAATGCCGGAATCGACGCGCAGGCCCGGACGCAGCGCGGCGTCGGGCTGGAAATGCAGGACCGGGCCGGTCTGCGGCGCGAAACCGGAATACGGATCTTCGGCATACAGGCGTGCCTGGATGGCGTGGCCGCTGAAAACTATTTCTTCCTGGCGCCGCGGCAGCGCTTCGCCAGCGGCGACACGCAACTGCCATTCGACCAGATCCAGACCGGTGATCATTTCAGTGACAGTGTGCTCGACCTGCAAGCGGGTGTTCATTTCCAGAAAATAGTGGCGCAGATCCGGGGCGACGATGAACTCGACCGTGCCGGCGCCGCGGTAGCCAACCGCCAGTGCCGCCGCGACGGCATCGCGGCCCATGGCTTCGCGCAGGGCCGGCGTGACGATGGGTGAGGGCGCTTCCTCGATCACTTTCTGCCGCCGCCGCTGCGTCGTGCAGTCGCGTTCGCCCAGATGCACGGCATTGCCATGGGCGTCGGCAAAGATCTGGATTTCGATATGGCGGCCCTCGGCAACCAGGCGTTCCAGCATCAGCGAGGCATTGCCAAATGCCGCCTGTGCCTCACGTCGCGCGCCGGCCAGGGCTTCCGGCATTTCGGCCGCATTCAGCGCCGGACGCAGACCCCGTCCGCCACCGCCGGCAACGGCCTTGACCAGCAGTGGGTAGCCCAACTTTTCGGCTTCGGCGCGCATGCGCTCATCGCTTTGGTCTTCGCCCAGATAGGCGGGAGTAGTCGGCACACCGGCGGCGAGCATGCGCCGCTTGGCATCGGCCTTGTCACCCATCGCCGCGATGGCCGCGGGCGGCGGGCCGATGAACACCAGCCCGGCATCAAGGCAGGCCTGGGCAAACGCAGCGTTCTCGCTGAGAAAACCGTAACCCGGATGCACCGCATTGGCACCCGTGCGCCGCGCCGCTTCGAGCACGGCGGCGACATTGAGATAGGAATCAAGCGCCGGCGCGGCACCGATGCGCACCGCTTCATCCGCCAGCAGTGCATGCGGCGCGTCGACATCGGCGTCGGAGTAAACCGCCACCGTGCGATAGCCCAGTGTGCGCGCCGTGCGCATGATGCGGCAGGCGATCTCGCCGCGGTTGGCGATCAGGACCTTGCTAAACACGTTCGTGCTCCGCGGAGAGATCGCCTGAGTGCGCTTCGCGCACGAGGCGATTTGGCTGCGCCGCTGCGCCACTGCGTGGCTGGTCACCGCGATTGGCAATGAGGATTTTTCTGAAAGCGATCAAAGCAAAAACCCTTTAACCAGGGAGGACAGGGAGAGCACGGAGAAACACAAGGCTTTACTCCGTGCTCTCCGTGTCCTCCGTGGTGTGTATTTGCCGTATTCAGCCATTGCGCGGAAGCGTGCCTTCGAGCTTGGCGATGATGCCGAGCATGACTTCATCGGCGCCGCCGCCGATCGAAACCAGGCGGCCGTCGCGCCAGGCGCGCGAAACCGGATTCTCCATGGTGTAGCCCATGCCGCCCCAGTATTGCAGGCAGGCATCGGCCACCTCACGGTCGAGACGGCCGCACTTGAGCTTGGCCATCGAGGCCAGTTTGGTCACATCCTTGCCGGCGACATAGTCCTCCACGGCGCGGTAAGTCAGCGAGCGCAACGCCTCGACTTCGGTGCGCAACTCAGCGAGACGGAAATGCACCACCTGATTGTCGAGGATGGATTTGCCGAAAGCCTTGCGCTCACGGGTGTACTCGATGGTCTGGTCGATCATGTTGTCCATCATGCGCAGCGAACTCGCCGCACCCCACAGGCGTTCTTCCTGAAATTGCAGCATCTGGTAGGTGAAACCCATGCCTTCCTGGCCGATGACGTTGGCCTGCGGCACGCGCACGTCGTCAAAGAACAGTTGCGCGGTGTCCGAGGCATCCATGCCGATCTTGTGGATCTTCTGCCGGCTGATGCCGGGTAGATTCAGCGGCACCAGGATCAGCGACTTGTTCTTGTGCGGCGCGCCTTCCGAGGTATTGGCCAGGAGGCAGCACCAGTCGGCCTTCATGCCGTTGGTGATCCACATCTTGCTGCCGTTGATTACATAGTCGCT
>JAIPCT010000095.1 GCA_021738065.1 Burkholderiaceae bacterium | reverse complement strand
CCGCATACAGGGTTCGCACCACGTGATCGCCCCGATCCGTGTCCATGATCTGGCCGATCGGTGCGCGCATCAAGGTCGTGATACCGGCCAGGGAGGACAGGAATACCCACTTCTCCCACAGCACGCTATCGATGTCCGGCGCGAGCCGGGAGTCAAATCGGGCCTGGCGGCAAAGTGCAGAAAAGTCTTCCGCCATCGCTTGTGCTTCCGGGTCTCTGGCGCCCACCGTCAGGGAGTGCAATTCAGTGAGTTGCTTGATGCTGCCTTCAGGCGTCATCATGGCGGCGATGTGAGCGACGCCACCGAGGACATGCTTGCGTCCGAACTGCTTATCGAGGATGGCCATGTGGGCCAGGCCATTAAGCAAGGGCAGGATGCTGGTGGCGGGTCCGATCGCCGGGACGATCGATGCAATGGCCTTGTCGAGATCGTAGGCCTTCGGTGCGAAAACCACCAGATCGTAAGCCGCTGTGACGGATTCCTGCGTAACCGCATTTACAGCGAGCTTCAGGTTTCCGTGAGGGCTTTCAATGCGAAGTCCGTCGCTGGCCAGTTGCGCCTGACGGCCGGGCCGAACCAGAAAGCTCACATCGGCGCCTGCTTCGATCAAGCGTCCGCCGAAGTAGCCGCTGACCCCGCCCGCACCCAGGAACAGAATTTTCATCGCCAATTCTCCACTGCAAAGAAGGTCAAGCTTTTCCGCCGGCATTCTCGACATGAACCCTGTCGGGAAAAAATAATGCGATGAAACGCCGCTCAATGCCATGCCAACAGGAAGCGATTGTATAGCCTCACCCTGTGCGGCTCTGCGGTTGCCGGCTACGAGGTTCCGCGTTGCATGTCGGGTGGATGGCTGTTGGCGAGAAACCGCGGCAACCGAGAATTGGCAATGGAAGAACGGCGCCAGCGGCTTGATCCGGCCGAACTCGGGCGTGCTTCCTGAAAGGCGAGCCTCTCGGTCAGGTCGGCGAAGCGGTCATGCAGCTTGGTGCGAATTCCTTCGCCGTGTCGCCAGCGCCGAGTTTTGACGGGGTCCGGCGTGGCCGCGTGCTACGATGCCGCGCCCGCCATGTCTGATCCCATGAACGAAATTGAGCGCATCTTCGCCCCCGAGGGGCCGCTTGCCGCCGCCGTCGCCGGATTTCGTCCGCGGCCGATGCAACTGGAGATGGCGCAGCGCATAGCAAAGGCGATTGCCGGCAATCTGGCGCTGGTGGCCGAGGCCGGCACCGGCACCGGCAAGACCTTTGCTTATCTGGCGCCGGCGCTGCTCTCCGGCGGCAAGGTGATCGTTTCCACCGGCACCAAGACGCTGCAGGATCAACTTTTCAACCGCGACTTGCCGACGCTGCGCAATGCGCTGAAGGTCGGCGCCAGCATTGCGCTGCTCAAGGGCCGCGCCAACTACGTCTGCCCCTATCACCTGGAGCGCGCGCTGTCCGCCGGGCGGCTGGCCTCGCGCGAGGAAGCCGCGCATCTGCGCAGGATCGCGCGCTTCGCCGAACGCACCAAAAGCGGTGACAAGGCCGAGTGCATCGACGTGCCGGAAGATTCCGGCGCCTGGGCGCTGGCGACCTCGACGCGCGAGAACTGCCTCGGGCAGGAATGCCCGAACGTGAAAGACTGCTTCGTGCTGGCCGCGCGGCAGAACGCGCTGCTGGCCGACGTGGTGGTGGTCAACCATCATCTGTTCTTCGCCGACGTGATGTTGAAGGACGAAGGCATGGGCGAGCTGCTGCCGGCCTGCAACACGATCATTTTCGACGAGGCGCACCAGTTGCCCGAGGTGGCGGGGCTGTTCTTCGGCGAGAGCGTGTCGACCTCGCAGATCATCGAACTGGCGCGCGACACGAAGAACGAAGGCATCGTCGCGGCAAAAGACTATCCGGCCTTGCAGGACGCGGCGCAGGCGCTGGACAAGGCGGCGCGCGATTTGCGTCTCGCCGTCAAGGGCGAGAACCTGCGCCTGCCGGCGGCACGCCTGGAGGCAGAAACGGAATTTCGCGCGGCCTTGCAGGGCCTGGCCGACGCGGTCAAGGAACTGGGCCGCCATCTGGGCACCCAGGCCGAGCGCGGCGAGGGGCTGGCCAACTGCCTGCGGCGGGCGCAGGAAATGGCGCAGGGCCTGGCGCGCTGGAGCGGCGGACAGACCGAGGATGCCGCAGGTGATGCGGTGGTGAAGTGGGTCGAGGTGTATTCGCAGGCGATGTCGCTGAACCTCACGCCGCTGGATATCGCGCCGATCTTCCAGCGCCAGATGGAAGGCCATCCGCGGGCCTGGATCTTCGCCTCGGCGACGCTCGCTGTCGGCAACAACTTTTCACACTATTGCGGCGAGCTGGGTCTGGCCGAGGCCGATACCGCCGTCTGGGGCAGCCCCTTCGACTACGAAAACAACGCGCTGTTGTATTCGCCCTTGGGCATGCCCGACCCCAACAGCGCGCTGTATCAGGAAGCGGTGGCCGAGGCCGCCTGGCCGGCAATCCGCGCCTCGGGCGGGCGGGCTTTCGTGCTGTGCACATCCTTGCGCGCGATGCGCCGTATTCGCGAGTTGTTGCAGGAAAAGCTCACCAGCGAGGGCCTCGATCTGCCGCTGCTGATGCAGGGTGAGGGTTCGCGCAGCGAACTGCTGGAGCGCTTTCGCTTTCTCGGCAACGCCATCCTGGTTGCCAGCCAGAGCTTCTGGGAAGGCGTGGACGTGCGCGGCGAAGCCCTGTCGCTGGTGGTGATCGACAAGCTGCCCTTCGCCCCACCCGACGATCCGGTGCTCTCGGCGCGCATCGACCGGCTGCGCGCGGCGGGGCGCAATCCCTTCATGGAATACCAGTTGCCGCGCGCGGTGATCAGCATGAAGCAGGGCTCGGGGCGGCTGATCCGGGACGAGGATGATCGCGGCGTGCTGATGATCTGCGACCCGCGCCTGACCGGCAAGCCTTATGGCAAGGCCATCTGGCGCTCGCTGCCGCCGATGCGGCGCACCCGCGACGTGGCCGATGTCGAAAACTTCTTTGCTCAAGGCCGCGAGGCCTGACGCCGACGCTGTCGGCCCCGGCCGCCAGCGAAACTTCGTTCGCCGAGTCGGTAGAATCGCACCATGAGCAGCCCACACAGCATCGATCTGGCCGACCGGCTCACCGCGGGCTGCCAGTGCATTTCGCGCGACAGCGCAGGCATGGCGGCGGAACTCGAGCGCGTCAGCCCGGGTTTCCACGACGCGGTGATGGCGGGGCGGCCGCATCTGTTTTCCGATTCGGTGGCTTTCGTCAGCGCCGAACACGTGCAGCGCATGGCGCGCCTGGTGGTGGCGGTCGAGCGCGTGGTGGCGCTGCCCGCCTATCGCGAGCACGTCCTGGCCTATGCCCCGGCCATCGCGCGGCACCGGGTGGCGGCGCGCGGGGTGTTTCACGGTTTCGACTTTCATGTTGGCGGCGGGGCGGATTCGCGCGGTCCGCAGCTCATCGAGATCAACACCAATGCCGGCGGCGGCTTGCTCAATGCGGTGCTGGCGCGCGCCCAGAAAGCCTGCTGCGATGAAGTGGCGGCGCTCCTGCCCGGTGACCTCGGCGCCGACACCCACGAGCACGTGTTCCTCGACATGTTTCGCGAGGAATGGCGTTTGTTCGCCGAAAGCACCGGGCGCGAGGCGCCGCTGGCGCGAGTTGCCATCGTCGATGAAGCGCCGGCCACGCAATACCTGCACCCCGAGTTCGTGCTGTTCCAGCGCATGTTCGAACAGGCCGGCATCAATGCCGTGATCTGCGACCCGGCCGAGCTGGAGTTTCGCGACGGCGTGCTTTGGCAGCGTGCGCCGAACGCGGCGGCAGCCGTGCCGATCGACCTGGTCTACAACCGGCTCACCGATTTCGCGCTTGAAGCGGCTTCCAGCCGGGCGCTGCGCGAGGCCTATCTGGCCGATGCGGCAGTGGTGACGCCGCATCCCCAGGCGCACGCCCTGTACGCCGACAAGCGCAACCTGGCCGCCCTGTCCGACATGGACTTGCTCGCCGGCTGGGGTGTCGATGCCGATACCCGCGCCACCCTGGCCGAGACCATTCCGCGCACCGTGCCGGTCGATCCCGCACAGGCCGGGGATCTGTGGGCGCGGCGCAAGCAACTGTTTTTCAAGCCCGCCGCCGGTTACGGATCGAAAGCCGCCTATCGCGGCGACAAGATCACCAAGCGCGTGTTCGACGAGGTGCTGGCCGGCAACTACGTGGCGCAGGCGCTGGTGCCGCCCTCGTCGCGCATGTTGCGCATTGCCGATGCGCCGGTCGAGCTCAAGCTGGATTTGCGCAACTACGTCTATGCCGGGCATGTGCAGCTGATTTCCGCGCGCTTGTGGCAGGGCCAGACCACCAATTTCCGCACCCCCGGGGGCGGCTTCGCCCCGGTGCTCGCGGTGCCATCGTTACCGGTCTACATCCCGGAACTGCAAGGAGCGGCATGAAAACATTCGGTCTCGCCGGCTATTCCGGCGCGGGGAAAACCACCTTGCTCGAAGCCCTGATTCCGCGCCTGACTGGCACCGGGCTCAAGCTATCCCTGATCAAGCACGCCCACCATCGCTTCGACATCGACCAGCCGGGCAAGGATTCCTACCGCCTGCGCGAGGCGGGTTGTTCGGAAGTGCTGCTGGTGTCGGACCACCGCTGGGTCTTGATGCATGAGTTGCGTGGCGAGCCCGAGCCTTCGCTGGAAGAGCAGATCGCGCGCTTTTCCGAGTGCGATCTGGTGCTGGTCGAAGGCTTCAAGCAGACGCCGATTCCGAAGCTGGAAGTGCATCGGCCCTCGGTGGGCAAACCCTTGATCGCCGGCAATGGTGTCGAGACCATTGTCGCCGTCGCGACCGACGAACCTGCAGTGGTCGCGCGATTGACCGAGCTGCCGATTCTGGATCTCAACGATCGCGATGCCATCGCCGATTTCATACTTCGCCATCAAGGATTCAGGTGACCCACAACATGCTCGACTTTGAAGACGCGCTGCAGCGCCTGCTGGCAGGCGCGAACCCGATCACGGAATGCGAGGCCGTGCCGACGCAGGCGGCGGCGGGGCGGATACTGGCTACGGGTTTGCGTTCGCCGATCGACGTGCCGCCGCTGGACAACACCTCGATGGACGGCTACGCGCTGCGCTGTGCCGATGTGGGCGCCAAGGGCAGTCAGCTCGTGCTGGCCCAGCGCATTGCGGCGGGCAGTGTCGGCCATACGCTGGCGCCGGGAACGGCGGCGCGGATTTTCACCGGTGCGCCGCTGCCCGCCGGCGCCGACGCGGTGGTGATGCAGGAATTGTGCAGCCTGGACGGCGCCAACGTGACGATAAACCACCTGCCGCATGCCGGCGAGTGGATTCGCCGGCGCGGCGAGGATATCGCGGCAGGCGCCGAAGTGCTGGGCGCCGGCACGCAACTCAGCGCGGCGCATGTCGGCGTTGCCGCTTCGGTGGGCGCGGCGCAACTGACGGTGTTCCGTCGCCTGAAGGTCGCCCTGTTCTCGACCGGTGACGAACTGGCCATGCCGGGCGAGCCCCTGAAGCCGGGCGGCATCTACAACTCGAATCGCTACACGCTGCGCGCCCTGCTTGAAGGCATGGGCTGCGTGGTGGACGATCTGGGCATCGTGCCCGACTCGCGCGAGGCCACGCGCGCGGCACTGCGCGCGGCGGCGGCCGGCAACGACCTGATCCTCACCAGCGGCGGCGTTTCGGTGGGCGAGGAAGATCACGTCAAGCCGGCGGTGGAGGCGGAAGGATCACTGGATCTGTGGAAGATCGCCATCAAGCCGGGCAAGCCGCTGGCCTTCGGCCGCGTCGGCGGAAAAGTTTCCGCAGGAACGCAGGGCGCTGGCGCGGGTGCGCTCTGCGTACCTGGGACTCCGCTTCGCGGGCAGGTAACGGCGGCAAAACTCGGCGCTGGTGACACGGCAGCTGGGGCGGCCTTCATCGGCCTGCCGGGCAATCCGGTGTCGAGTTTCGTCACTTTCCTCATGCTGGTGCGGCCCTTCATCCTCAAGGCGCAAGGCGCCGCAACGGTGGCGCCGCGCGCGCAGCAACTGCGCGCCGACTTCGATTTCAAGGGCGACCCGCGCCGCGAATTCCTGCGCGCCCGCCTCAATGCCGAAGGCGGGCTGGATCTGTTTCCCAATCAGAGCTCCGGCGTGCTGACCTCCTGCACCTGGGCCGACGGGCTGATCGACAATCCACCCGGTCACGCCATCCGGCGCGGCGACACAGTGCGCTTTCTTCCGTTTGCCGAACTGCTATAGTCAATCGATGGAAGTGAAAATTCTTTTCTTTGCCGGCCTGCGCGAGGCGATCGGCGCAGGCTCCGAGTCGCTGGCGCTGCCGGCGAACGTCGCTACCGTCGGCGCCCTGCGCGATCATCTCGCGGCGCGCGGCGAGGCGTGGTCGGTGCTGGCGACGACCAAGAATCTGCGTGCGGCGGTAAATCAGCAGATGGTCGACGCCGATACGTCGATCAAGGCCGGCGACGAAATCGCTTTTTTTCCGCCGGTCACCGGGGGCTGAGATGAGCGTCAGCGTGCAGGAAGCCGATTTCGATGTCGGAGCTGAGATCGCCGCGTTATCGGCCGGACGCGACGACGTCGGGGCGGTCGCCAGCTTCGTCGGCTTGGTGCGGGCGGACAAATCGGTCGAAAAAGTTATGCCTCCGACGCAGCCGGGGGCGGTATGCCCTGCGGACGGCGGTGGCGAGATGGCGATTGCAGACTCGCACGCTGCGCCAGCCGTGCAGGCGATGACGCTGGAACATTACCCGGGCATGACCGAAAAAGCGCTCGACGCCATCGTCGCCGAGGCGCGCGGGCGCTGGGATGTCTTCGGCGTGCGGGTGATTCACCGCGTCGGCCGCCTGTTGCCGGGCGATCGGATTGTCTTCGTCGCCGTGGCCTCGGCCCATCGCGGCGATGCCTTCGCCGCGTGCGAATTCATCATGGACTACCTGAAGACGCGGGCGCCGTTCTGGAAAAAGGAAGAAACCCCGGCGGGCGGCCATTGGGTCGATGCGCGCGAGAGCGATGACCAGGCCGCCGAGCGCTGGGCGCCCGGCAAGGAATAGCGGGAGGCTCGCCAGTCCAGAGTCTCGTGGGGCAGGCCCTATTCGACTTATTCGATAGCCGAATCGATGTGGCAACAAAAAGCAGTTGACCACGGGGAACACGGGGCGTTCTGCGTGCTTTGGAATCCGCTTTGCGGCAAGCAACAGAGAGATTCAGCGAGTTGCAACGGTTTTCGTACTCGCCCATTTGCTTGCGATTTTTTCTGCCCTTAGCCTTTTTCACTCCCCGTGCTCCCCGTGTTCCCCGTGGTTGAACAGAGGCTTTAAGGGTTAACCAACAGGCCAAAGAAAACGGCCGACCACTTGCGCGGTCAACCGTTGGTGTTGCGGCCGTGAAGACTACTTGCGCTTGGCGCCGGAGGACTTCTTGACGGCGTCGCCGACGCTGCCCATGGCCGCAGTCGAGGCTTTCGAAATCTGCTCGAATGCGGCGTTCGCGGTCTGGATGGCCTGCTGGAAGGATTCCATCATGTTCGGCGTCTGGCCCGGCAGGTTCTTCATGAAATTCTGCAGGGATTCGGTCATGTCCTGACTGCCCGAGGCCAGTTGCTCGGTGACCAGGCGGGAGAATTCGGTGCGCGCCGAGTTGCTGATTTCGGCGATCTGCTGTGCCGCCGCGACCATGCGCTGCGTGGTTTCCTGCGCGTATTGCGAACGCAGCTGCATCAGGGCCTGCGGATCGCGTGCGCTGGTCAGGGCCTTGGCATTTTCCAGGCCGCTTTGAAACATTTCCTTCGCCAGTTCGGATTGCAGCGCCATGATGCGCTGTGAATTCTCCATCGAAAGCTGAGCCATACGCATGGCGGCTTCCATGTTCTTGCGGTGCAGTTCACTGAATTGCTCGACTTTGGCTACCATGACATTCTCCTCTGGTTAATCTGACGAAAACAATGTAGCACCAATGGCTTACTGCACACTGACCTGGATCAAGCGCAATTGCCTTGGCATGTGAGTTGTGGTCTATCCCGGTGTGGCTCATACTAAACCTGAAATACCCTTGTGAGAAAGGTTGAACCATGAAACTGCTTGGGATCGGGCTGGTGATGCTGGTAGCACTGGAGCATTTCTACTTTCTGTATCTTGAGATGTTCGTGTGGACCAAACCCAAAGGACTCAAGATATTCGGCAACACGGCCGAAAAGGCCGAGGCGTCGAAGGTTCTCGCGGCGAATCAGGGGCTGTACAACGGTTTTCTCGCCGCCGGCCTGCTCTGGGGCCTGGTTTATCCGAATGCGGCAGCGGGGGTGCACATCCAGATGTTCTTCCTGGCCTGCGTGCTGGTGGCCGGAATTTACGGCGGCATGACGGTCAGGAAAACCATCCTGTACATTCAGGGTGGGCCGGCCCTGCTCGGATTGCTGGTGCTGCTCGCAAGCTAAATCGAAGGCAAACGATTCCAGGAGAACCGCGATGGCAGCTCCCAGTACCGAATGGAAAGAAACAATTGCCGCGGACGAAGCCGAGCGCCATGCCGGTTACGCCCGCGATTTCGAGCAGATTCAGGCGATCAAATCGGCAAAGTACGGCAAGGGGCGGGCCTTGCATCGCAAGCAGTTGTTGGGTCTGCACGGCAGCCTGGAGATCCTGCCCGATCTGCCCGAGTACGCCCGGCAGGGGCTGTTTGCGACACCGGCAACTTACCCAGCTTGGGTTCGCCTGTCCAATGGCGGCACCGATCGGCAGGGGGATCGCAAGCCCGATGTGCGCGGTTTTGCCATCAAGGTTCGGGATGTTGACGGCCTCAGTGCGCTCGGCCCCGGCCCGGCCATGAGCCAGGACTTTTTGCTGATCAACCATCCGGCCTTTGCCTTTGCGGGGGCCGACGAGTTTGTCGGACTGGTCAAAAACATGGCCAAGGGATCCGGGGCGCTGCTCGGCTATCTGGTTTCGCGCTACGGTATTTTTGGTGCGATGGGCTTGATGACGCGTCTGGCCATGGCTTTTGGCAGGCCATTTACGGGTTTTGCCACCGAGCGTTTCTATTCCGCCGCGCCGATTGCCTGCGGGCCGTATGCGGCGCGGGTGCGCCTGCAGGCCGCCAGCAAGGACGTAAGGAAGGGAGCGGCGGCGAATTGGGCCGAGGATTTCAGAAGTCGGCTGCTGAACGCGCCGCTGCGCTTCGAACTGCAGTTGCAGTTCTTTGTCGACGAGGAGCAAACACCGATCGAGGATGCCTCGGTGGATTGGCTTCAATCCGTGGCGCCTTACCACACCGTGGCGGTGCTGAGCTTGCCGATGCAGGACCCGCAGACGGCCGAGGGCCATTCCCTGGCGCTCAGCATCGAGTCGGCGGCCTTCGATCCCTGGAGCGCGCTGATGGCTCACCGTCCGCTGGGCGAGGTCATGCGCGCGCGCAAGTTGGTGTATTTCCAGAGCCAGGCCGGGCGGCGCTAGTCAATCGCCTCAAAACTCGCCGTGGATTGAAATCCATTTGGCAATCCCCATGTTTAGTTCATTGATAATTCTTTGGGGCCCAGGCCATGCGCTTCGACAAATTCACTACCAAGTTCCAGCAGGCGATTTCCGACGCCCAGAGTCTGGCCGTCGGCAACGATCAGCAGTTCATCGAGCCGCAGCACCTGCTGCTGGCGCTGCTCAATCAGGATGACGGCAGCACCACCTCGCTGCTGGCTCGCGCCGGGGTCAATGCCGGCGGGCTGAAGGTCCAGCTGGCCAAGGCGCTCGAACGCCTGCCCAAGGTCGAAGGCCATGGCGGCGAGGTCAGCATCGGCCGCGATCTGGCCAATCTGCTCAACATCACCGACAAGGAAGCGCAAAAGGCCGGCGACCAGTTCATCGCCTCGGAGATGTTCCTCCTCGCCCTGACCCAGGACAAGGGCGATTGCGGCCGGTTGCTGAAGGACGCCGGGCTCAATCGCAAGGCGCTGGAAGAGGCGCTGAAGGCGGTACGCGGCGGCGAGAATGTCGATTCGCAGGACGCCGAGGGCCAGCGTGAGGCGCTCAACAAGTATTGCCTCGACCTGACCGAGCGCGCCCGTCTGGGCAAGCTCGACCCGGTGATCGGCCGCGACGACGAGATCCGCCGCGCCATCCAGATCCTGCAGCGCCGCACCAAGAACAATCCGGTGCTGATCGGCGAGCCCGGCGTCGGCAAGACGGCCATCGTCGAAGGCCTGGCCCAGCGCATCGTCAATGGCGAGGTGCCTGAGACATTGAAGAACAAGCGCGTGCTGGTGCTCGACATGGCGGGCCTCTTGGCCGGTGCCAAGTACCGCGGCGAGTTCGAGGAGCGGCTGAAGGCCGTGCTCAAGGAAGTGGCGCAGGACGAAGGCCGCATCATTCTCTTCATCGACGAGCTGCACACCATGGTCGGCGCCGGCAAGGCCGAGGGCGCGATCGACGCCGGCAACATGCTGAAGCCGGCCCTGGCGCGCGGCGAGCTGCACTGCATCGGCGCCACCACGCTCGACGAGTACCGCAAGTACGTCGAAAAGGATGCCGCGCTGGAACGCCGCTTCCAGAAGGTGCAGGTGGATGAGCCCTCGGTCGAGGCGACCATCGCCATCCTGCGCGGCCTGCAGGAGAAATACGAAGTGCACCACGGCGTGGACATCACCGACCCGGCCATCGTCGCCGCGGCGGAACTCTCCCACCGCTACATCACCGACCGCTTCCTGCCGGACAAGGCGATCGACCTGATCGACGAGGCGGCGGCGAAGATCAAGATGGAAATCGACTCCAAACCGGAGGTGATGGACAAGCTCGAGCGTCGCCTGATCCAGCTGAAGATCGAGGCCGAGGCAGTGAAAAAGGAAAAGGACGAAGCCTCGAAAAAGCGCCTGCTGCTGATCAAGGACGAGATCGACAAGCTGGAGCGCGAATACGCCAACCTCGACGAGATCTGGCGCGCCGAAAAGGCCCAGCTGCAGGGCTCGACCCACATCAAGGAAGAGATCGAAAAGCTGCGCATCGAGATGGCCGAGCTGCAGCGCAAGGGCGCCTTCGACAAACTCGCCGAGCTGCAATACGGCACGCTGCCCAAGCTGGAGGAACAGCTGAAGGCGGCCGATCTGGTGAACGAAAAAATCGGCGCTGGCGAGACGGCGAAGAATCGCCTGCTGCGCACCCAGGTCGGCGCCGAAGAGATCGCCGAGGTGGTTTCGCGCGCGACCGGCATTCCCGTCAGCAAGATGATGCAGGGCGAGCGCGACAAGCTGCTGACGATGGAAGACAAACTGCATGGCCGCGTGGTCGGTCAGGACGAGGCCGTGCGCCTGGTCTCCGATGCGATCCG
>JAIPCT010000094.1 GCA_021738065.1 Burkholderiaceae bacterium | reverse complement strand
CCGGCCGCTGGGTGGATGTCACCGTTCGCAGCCGCTCCAACACGAATCTGGAAGCGGCGCAGCAAGCCGTGCCGGCGGGGTTTCTGAGCCCGGCCCTGGAACTGAAAGCACCACAAAACGCGCCACCGGCGCCGGCGCGCGACGACGACGAGATCCGCCAGGAGCCGGAAAAGCCCAAGGGGCGAATCGTGCTGTATTGGGGTTGCGGTCCTGCGATCCGGGCCGGTCAGCCGCGGGTCCTCGACATGGCGACAGCGAGTGCCGCGGATTTCGCGAAGTTTTTTGTCGGACGCAGCGCGACGCAGCGCGGCGCCCATAGCGCGGCCGGCCGCCCGGTGTGGCCCAACCCGGAAGACAAACGCATGGTTCCGGCCAATGCGTCCTTGCTCGGCGAGCATGCGTTTTCCGGCAAGGGCATTCCCGCCGGGTTCCGCTTCCAGATACCTGCGGCGCAGGACCTGATGCCACCCCTGAAAATCGGCCAGCTTGCCAAGGACGGCGCCACGGAGCTGAGCTGGAATGCGATTGGTACGGCGCGCGCCTACTTCGTCTCGGCGATGGGCAGTAACGACAAGGAGGATATGGTGATGTGGACCTCCAGCGAACTGGCCGATACCGGTTTCGGGCTGATCGACTACCAGACCAATGCAGCGGTGGATCGCTGGTTGAAGGAAAAAGTCCTGCTGACGCCGAAGACCACCGCTTGCATCGTTCCCAAGGGGGTATTCGGCGAGAGCGGGGCGATGCTGCGCCTGATCGCCTACGGCGACGAACTGAATCTGGCACATCCGCCGCGACCCAAGGACCCGAAGGTGAAATGGGAGCCGATATGGGCGGTGAAGCTGCGCGTCAAGGCCGTGAGCAACGCTTTTCTCGGGATGTCCGAAGACGAGCGGCCGGAAACGGCAAGCGATGCCGGTGAAGCCCGTCGGGAACCCGGTCGGCCGGAAGCCGAGCAGCCGGTGCCGCAATTGCAACAACCGCTTGAGTTGCTGAAAGGCATTTTCGGCCGCTGATCCGTTCGGCGGCGCCATTTCCAGGGCGCTGCCCGGCGACAACCGGGGCGGCGCGGCTAGCTGTTTTCCAGTGTCGAAACTTGATGCGCCCAGGCCAGGGATCGAAGGGCGCATTGCGACACTTGCTGCGCCTCCAGCCCGCAAAGCGTCGCCTGCTGTTCCAGCTCCTGGGGCGACTGGCCTTCGGCGGCAATCGCCAGCTGCAGCGCATTGCGATAGGGACCGGACTTGCCAAGCAAGGCGTCATGCACCGCTTCGGGCAGTTTGGCCTGCAGCAGCAATTCCGCCATCGACTGGCCCATGAGTTGATCGAGGACGGAGAACAGTCCGAGTATGAACAAAGGGTCAGCCTGCGACGGTATGTCGCCCTGGTCAGCCAGGTGCTCGAGGAAGTGGGCGCGCGACAAGGCTTGTTCGGTGAGGATTCTTTCTTCAAAGCCGGGCGCCTTGAAGATGAACAGCAACAGCGACAGCCAGCGGTAGATCTTCTCCCGCCCCAGCAGAATCAGCGCCTTGTCGAGGCTGACCACCGGACTGAGCAATCCCATGAGCGGCGAATTGATGTAGCGCAACAGCTTGAAAGCCAGGACCGGGTCGAGCTTGAGATCTTGCGCAATGATCGGGACCTCGGCATCACTGCGCAGCAAGTTGGGGAGCTTGATGATATGCACGCGATTGAGGTTGCTTTTGGGCGGCAACCAGTTCTCCCTGCGGTTGAGGAACTGTCCGGGGAAAAAGTCGAAGCCCGCGTGAACGCAGGAGTGGAACTCGTCAACCGCGTTCAGCCCACCCGCGATCAATCCGGGTTTCGGCAGCTCCGCAGGGCGCATCGCGGCGAGGGATTTGAGCAGCAGCTTTACCTCCATGGCGTCAAAGTCCGCCACGTCGACCTGCACGAAGTCGGCACCGGCGGCCAGGCCTGACAGCGCGGGAAACTGCGCCACCTGGGTCTGGCGAAGCACCCATCCGTACATGACGCCGGCTTGTCGCAGGGCATCCAGTTGTTGCTGGATTCGCCCGGCATCAAATGTCCGATGCACCGGCGCCAGCATCAGTACGGTATTTTCCCGCGGCAGATCGTGCAGGCGCGGGTTGTCCAGGGAATCCGGCGACAATCTGACGAAAGTCAGCCTGGGCCCCAGCAGCGCGTTATCGTCGAGTGTCGTCAGGTTGCGCAGAACCGCATCGTCATAAATCCGCGGCAGGAACTCGTAGTCGTTTTGCAGGCGCAGCTCGATCACTTCGGGCAGGCTGAACTGGTAGCCGGAAATCCGCTTGTCGCGGCCGAGCACGGGCTCGCGGCAAACGAATGTCGGGGCTGCTTCGCTCCCGGCTGAATCGGACGGCTGCTTGTTCGTGGTCGGCTGCTGCTTTGGCGACGATGCTCGCCCGTGCTGCACGGTGTCGCCTGCAGCGTCCCTTGATGAAGTATTCGCGGGCCCGTTTTTGCCCAGCAGCCGGCGGAGGAAATTAGCCATGGGCGATCGGGGGCTGGAAAATCAAAGTTGCGCGCGGCGGTGTCATGACAAAAAGAATACCACCGTCCTGTCAGCGCCGAGTTTCACGGTTTTCCGTGGAGTGTGAGCGGAGGCCATGCCGGTGGGAGAGGCTATCCGGCTCGCCGGGCCGTGCTTCGACGCGACAGGCGCGCCTTCATCGCGACATCATTTTTTCTGACGGGCAGCGGTCGCGCGCCAACCCAGCTGGCGCGAGATGTTTTGCGCGGCGGCACGAATCGCTTTCGGCGCCGGACCATTCCAGTTCGGCGGCAAGAGCCCGGCGGGCCCCAAACCGGTGATCGCTGCCGCCATCTGGCCATCGTGATTGAACACCGGAGCGGAGAAGGCGTTGATGCCCGGAATCACCGAGCCAATGGCGCGCGACATGCCGTGTTCGCGAGCCTCGGCGGTCAGCGCGTCGAGCTGGCTGCGCGTGATCGGGGCGCGGGTATCCTCGCCGCGCGCGTTGATCTGAAGCTCTTCCTCGACTTTGCGCTGGAGGAGGGGCGAGTCGAAGAAACTGACAAAGCAGAGGCCGATGGCGGAGTGCAACAATGGCATGACCGCGCCGGTGCGCAAATTGACCGTGACCGGCCGCCGCGATTCGACCCAGCGCACTATCGTCGGGCCCATGTTGCCCCATACCGCCAGTGCGACGGTTTCGCCGATTTCTTCGCCCAGTGCGTCGAGCGCGGGCGTTGCCACCCGCACGGCATCGAGGCGGGCAAGGCTGGCGAGGCCGAGGTCGAGGGCAAAATAGCCCAGGTCGTAGCGGCCCGACACTGGGTCCTGCGTAACCAGTTCGGTACGCATGAAGCTGACCAGGTAGCGATGGGCCTTGGCGGCGGGCATGCCGGCGGCCTTGGCCAGGTCGCGCAGCATCATCGGCGCGCCGTGATCCGCAAGCACGCGCAGCAGCGGCACACCGACTTCGATGGACTGAATGCCCTGACGGCTGTGTTCGTCTTTTTCTTCGCCTAACATGGGTCAGGATTATAGAATCGCCGTATCGCCAGCGCCGACTTTCCGCGGACATATTGCGTTTCTCGGCATAATCCAGCTCATGACACCCATTCTCGTCTTCGATATCGAAACCATTCCGGATATTGCCGGCCTGCGTGTTCTTCACGAACTGCCTGAATCGCTGCCCGACGCCGAGGTGGCCGAGTTTGCCTTTCAGCGGCAGCGGGCGAAGAACGGCAGCGACTTTCTGCCGCTGCATCTGCAACGCGTGGTGGTGATTTCCTGCGCCTTGCGCGGCGATGACGGCTTTCGCGTCTGGTCGCTGGCCGAGCCAAAATCGGCCGAGGGCGAAATCATTCAGCGCTTTTTCGATGGCGTCGAGAAGTTTACGCCGCAGATCGTGTCCTGGAACGGCGGCGGTTTCGATCTGCCGGTATTGCACTATCGCGGCCTGATTCATGGTGTTACCGCACCGCGCTACTGGGACATGGGCGAGGGCGACTATCGCGATTCGCGCGACTTCAAATGGAACAATTACATCAGCCGCTATCATTCGCGCCATCTCGACCTGATGGACCTGCTGGCGATGTATCAGCCGCGCGGCAGCGCGCCGCTCGATCAATTGGCGCGGCTCATGGGCCTGCCCGGCAAGCTCGGCATGGACGGCTCGGCCGTCTGGGGCGCCTGGCTGGAAGGGCGCATCGACGAGATTCGCGACTACTGTGAAACCGATGTGGTCAATACCTGGCTGGTGTTCCTGCGCTTTCAGTTGATGCGCGGCCTGCTGACGGCCGATGAGCATGCTGCCGAGCTGGCCTTGGTAAAAAGCACGCTGGCGGCGACCGATCAGCCGCACTGGAAAGAATTCATCGCCGCCTGGGAGGCCTCATGCTGATTGATGCAAGCAACTCCGCCTTGCTGGTGGTGGATATCCAAGGCAAGCTGGTGCCGGCAGTTTCCGGCTGGCAAGCTTTGCTGGATCATGTCATCTGGCTGATCCGCGTCGCACGCCGGCTGGAGATTCCGGTATTGGCCTGCGAACAGTACCCGCAGGGTCTGGGGCCGACGCATCCGGCGGTGGCGGCGGAACTGCCCGCCGGCTGCGTTGCCAGCAAGCTGCATTTCTCGGCGGTAGCCGGTGCCTGTCATGGCCTGGATCAGCCAGGCGGCCATGCGCAATACGTGGTTTGCGGCATGGAGACCCATGTCTGCGTGTTGCAGACGGTCATGGAACTGCTGGCGACCGGCAAACAGGTGTTCGTCGTCGAGGAAGGCGTCGGCTCGCGTCGCGACTCGGACAAGGCGCTCGCCCTGGCACGCATGCGCGATGCCGGGGCCGGCATCGTCAGCCGCGAGATGGTGGCCTTCGAATGGCTGCGGCGGGCTGATTCCGAGGTGTTCCGCGAAGTCAGCAAGAACTTCCTGCGCTGAGCCTCAGGCCTGGCGATAGCCCCGGCCTGCGGCTCGCCGCCGCATTGCAGAATTAGAGCCGTCCGACTACATCCGACTCGCAAACTGCGCTATTATTTAAACGGTTGTTTGAAACGGCCGTTCACCCGTGTGCGGCCGATGGTAGCCAATACAAATCAGGAGGACACCATGGGCCAATACATCGCCCCTCTGCGCGACATGCAATTTGTCCTGCACGAATTGCTCGACGTCAGCAGCGAACTCAAGGCCATGCCGGCACACGCCGAGGTCGACGCCGAGATCATCAATCACTTGCTGGAAGAAGGCGGCAAGTTCACTTCAAAAGTTCTGTTTCCGCTGAATCAGGTCGGCGACCGCGAAGGCTGCACGCTCGATTCGACGACACACGAAGTGACGACGCCGGCCGGCTTCAAGGAAGCCTACCGTCAGTTTGTCGAGGCCGGCTGGCCGGCGCTGACCTGCGATCCGGAGTTTGGCGGACAGGGCCTGCCGATCGTGATCTACAACTGCTTTTCGGAAATGCTCAATTCGTCCAACCAGGCCTGGTACATGTATCCCGGCCTGTCGCACGGTGCCTACGAATGCCTGCACGAGCACGGTACGCCGGAACTGAAGGCGCTCTACCTGCCGAAGCTGGTTTCCGGCCAATGGACCGGAACCATGTGCCTGACCGAGCCGCATTGCGGTACCGACCTGGGCCTGCTGCGCTCCAGGGCTGTACCCCAGGCCGACGGCTCCTGCAAGATCACCGGCACCAAGATATTCATTTCCGCCGGCGAGCACGACATGGCGGAGAACATCGTGCATCTGGTGCTCGCCCGCCTGCCCGATGCACCGAAGGGCACCAAGGGCATCTCGCTGTTCATCGTACCCAAGTACCTCCCCAATGCCGATGGCACGCTGGGCGCGCGCAATGGAATTACTTGCGGCGCGCTTGAGGAAAAGATGGGTATCCACGGCAATGCCACCTGCGAGATGAACCTCGAAGAAGCCAGCGGCTGGCTGATCGGCTCACCGCACAAGGGCCTCAATGCCATGTTCGTGATGATGAACGCGGCGCGCCTCGGCGTCGGCATGCAAGGCCTGGGGCTGACCGAGGTCGCCTTCCAGAATGCGCTGGCCTATGCCAGGGAGCGTCTGCAGATGCGCAGCCTGTCGGGCATCAAGGCGCCGGACAAGGAGGCCGATCCGATCATCGTGCATCCCGATGTGCGGCGCATGCTGCTGACAGCCAAGGCCTACGCCGAAGGCGGCCGCGCCTTTTCCACGTTCGTTGCTTTGCTGATCGACCGCGAACTCAGCCATCCGGACGAAACCGTGCGCCAGGACGCGGCCGAGCTGGTGACCCTGCTGACACCCATCATCAAGGCCTTCATGACCGACAACGGCTTTATCGCCGCCTCCGAGGCCATGCAGGTGCATGGTGGTTCCGGCTTCATCACCGACACAGGCGTCGAGCAGTATGTGCGCGATGCCCGCATCAACATGATCTACGAGGGCACCAACACCATCCAGTCGCTTGACCTGCTCGGCCGCAAGATCCTGATGGACAACGGCGCCAAACTGAAAAAGTTCGGCGCACTGGTGCAGGCCTTCGTCGAGGAAAACGGCACCGACGAAGCCATGAGCGAATTCGTCACGCCGCTGGCCGACCTCGGTGAGAAAGTTACCAAGCTGACCATGGAGATCGGCATGAAGGCGATGCAGAACCAGGACGAGGTCGGTGCCGCGGCGGTGCCTTACCTGCGCGTGGTCGGCCATCTGGTGTACAGCTACTTCTTCGCCCGCATGGCCAAGATCGCGCTGGCCAAGCTCGATTCCGGCGACAGTTTCTACAAGGCCAAGCTGGCCACGGCGCGCTTTTACTTTGCCCGCCTGCTGCCGGAAACGGCCATGCTGATTCGCCAGGCCCGCTCCGGCGCCAAGCCGCTGCTCGATCTCGAAGCCGAATTGTTTTAAAGCAAACCCTTAACCACAGAGACACAGAGGCACAGAGGACGTCCAATTCAAAGAATCAATCTTTTTGGTTTTCTCTGTGCCTCTGTGTCTCTGTGGTGAAAGGTCTTACTTCTTGAAAAGGTACTCACTATGAGCAATTTCATCGTCAGGAAAGTCGCCGTGCTCGGCGCCGGCGTCATGGGCGCGCAGATCGCCGCGCATTGCGTCAATGCCAAAGTCCCCGTGGTGCTGTTCGATCTGCCGGCCAAGGAAGGCCCGAAGAACGGCATCGTGCTGAAGGCCATCGAAGGTCTCAAGAAACTCAGTCCGGCGCCGCTGGGCAACAAGGACGACGCGGTCTGCATCGAAGTCGCCAACTACGATGACAACCTCGAACTGCTCAAGGGTTGCGACCTGATCATCGAGGCCATCGCCGAACGCATGGACTGGAAGCACGACCTGTACAAGAAGGTCGCGCCTTTCATCGCGCCGAACGCGATCTTCGCCTCGAACACCTCCGGCCTGTCGATCACTTCGCTGTCCGAGGGTTTCGACGCCGGCTTGAAAGAGCGTTTCTGCGGCGTGCATTTCTTCAATCCGCCGCGCTACATGCATCTGGTCGAACTGATCCCCACCGCCGCGACGCGTCCGGAAATCCTCGACCAGCTCGAAGGCTTTCTCGTCACCACGCTGGGCAAGGGCGTGGTGCGCGCCAAGGACACGCCCAACTTCATCGCCAATCGCGTCGGCGTCTTCAGCATGATGGCGACCATCCACGAGGCGGAGAAATTCGGCCTCTCCTGCGATGTCGTGGACGACCTCACCGGCGCCAAACTGGGCCGCGCCAAATCCGGCACCTTCCGCACCGCCGACGTGGTCGGCCTCGATACCCTGGGCCACGTCATCAAGACCATGCAGGACACCCTGCCCGACGATCCTTTCGCGGCGACCTACAAGACGCCGGAGGTGCTGATCAAGCTGGTTGCTGCCGGCGCGCTGGGCCAGAAGACCGGCGCCGGCTTCTACAAGAAAGTCGGCAGGGAGGTGCAGCGCCTCGATTTCGCCAGCGGCCAGTATGTCGCCGGCGGCGGCAAGGCCGACGACCTGGTGGTGCGCATCCTCAAGGAAAAGGACCCGGGCAAGCGCATGAAGGCGCTGCGCGAATCGAGCAACCCGCAGGCGCAATTCCTCTGGGCGATTTTCCGCGATGCCTTCCATTACATCGCCGTGCATCTGGAAGCCATTGCCGACAACGCGCGCGACATCGATTTCGCCATGCGCTGGGGCTTCGGCCAGAAGCTCGGCCCCTTCGAAACCTGGCAGGCCGCCGGCTGGCAGCAGGTCGCCGGCTGGGTCAAGGAAGACATTGCCGCCGGCAAGGCGCTGTGTGCTGCACCGCTGCCGGCCTGGGTATTCGATGGCCCCGTGGTGGCAAATGCGGGAGTCCACGCCGCCGACGGATCATGGTCGCCGGCGCGCAAGGCCAACGTGCCGCGTGCCGACCTGCCCGTGTATCAGCGCCAGGTTTTCCGCGCGCCGGTACTGGGTGAGGGCGCGGCCGACGGCAGCAAGGCCGGAACCACGGTATTCGAAGATGAGTCGGTGCGCATCTGGCACCAGGACGACGAGGTCCTGATCCTGTCGCTGAAGACCAAGCTGCATGTCATCGGCGCCGGCGTCATCGCCGGATTGTCCAAGGCCATCGCCGAGGCCGAGGCCAGGCACAAGGGCCTGGTGATCTGGGGCGCGGACGCGGCCGAGGGCGGTGCATTTTCCGCCGGGGCCGATCTGCAATCCATGCTGCCGCTGTTCATGTCGGGCGGCGTCAAGGCCATCGAGCCGGAAGTGGCCAAGTTGCAGCAGGCCTTCCAGGCCATGAAGTACGCCAATGTGCCGGTAGTGGCGGCAGTCGCCGGCCTGGCCCTGGGCGGCGGCTGCGAACTCGCGCTGCATGCGGCGAAGCGGGTCGCCTCGATCGAGTCCTACATCGGCCTGGTCGAGGTCGGCGTCGGCCTGATCCCGGCCGGCGGCGGCCTCAAGGAAGCGGCGCTGCGCGCGGCGGCCGATGCCAAGGGCAACGACATCCTGCAGTTCCTCAAGACCTATTTCACCAATGCCGCCATGGCGTCCGTGTCAAAGTCGGCGCTGGAGGCACGGCAAATGGGTTATCTGAAGGCCGACGACGTCATCGTCTTCAACCCCTACGAGTTGCTGCATGTGGCCAAGGTCGAGGCGCGCGCCATGTTCGACGCCGGCTACCGCCCGCCCTTGCCGAAGCTGGTGCCGGTGACCGGTCGCTACGCCATCGGCACCATCATGATGCAGCTGGTCAACATGCGCGACGGCGGCTTCATCTCGGCCCACGACTTCAAGCTGGCGCAGATGATCGCCACCGTGATGGCGGGCGGCGACGTCGATCCCGGCAGCCTGGTCAGCGAGCAATGGCTGCTCGATCTGGAGCGCAAGGGTTTCATGGAACTGCTGAATCATCCCAAGACCCAGGAACGCATCATGGGCATGATGCAGACCGGCAAGCCCGTACGGAATTGACGAACATGACAGTTTCCGCCACCCATAGTCACGAACCGTTCGCCCTGAGCTTGTCGAAGGGCCGTTCATGGTTCGACAGGCTCACCACGAACGGCGATGGTTCAGGCAGCCGTTTCACGTTTCACGTCAAGTGAGGAATATCGAAATGAGCAAACAACTTCAAGACGCCTACATCGTCGCCGCCACCCGCACCCCGATCGGCAAGGCGCCGCGCGGCATGTTCCGCAACGTGCGCCCCGATGACCTGCTGGTGCGCGCGATCCAGTCCGCCATGAGCCAGGTGCCCGGCCTCGATCCGAAACTGATCGAGGACGCCATCATCGGCTGCTCCTTTCCCGAAGGCGAATCCGGCCTCAACATGGCGCGCAACGCCGTGCTGCTGGCCGGCCTGCCCAATACCGTGGGCGGCGTCACCGTCAATCGCTTTTGCGCCTCGGGGATCACCGCCATCGCGATGGCCGCCGACCGCATCCGCGTCGGCCAGGCCGATGTGATGATCGCCGGCGGCGCCGAGTCGATGTCCATGGTGCCGATGGGCGGTTTCCATCCCTCGGTCAACATGGGTGTGTTCGCCGACGAGAACGTCGGCATGGCCTACGGCATGGGCCTCACCGCCGAGAAAGTGGCGACGCAGTGGAAGGTCACGCGCGAGATGCAGGACGAGTTCGCGCTGGAATCGCACCGGCGGGCCATTGCCGGGCAAACAGCGGGCGAGTTCAACGACGAGACGACGCCAGTCGACATCGTCGAGCGTGTGCCGAATCTGGCCAGCGGCGAAATTGAACTGAAAACCCGCACCGTCAATCGCGACGAAGGCGCGCGCGCCGAATCAACACTGGCGGCACTGGCCAAGTTGAAGCCCGTGTTCGCCGCCAAGGGCTCGGTCACCGCCGGCAACAGCTCGCAGACCTCCGACGGCGCGGGTGCGCTGATTCTGGTCAGCGAGAAAATCCTCAAGCAGTTCAACCTGACGCCGCTGGCGCGCTTCATGTCCTTCGCCGTACGCGGCGTGCCGCCGGAGATCATGGGCATCGGCCCCAAGGAGGCGATACCGCTGGCCTGCAAGGCCGCCGGCATCACCCAGGATCAACTCGACTGGATCGAACTCAACGAAGCCTTCGCCGCGCAGGCGCTGGCGGTGATCGGCGATCTCGGCCTCGATCCGGCCAAGGTCAATCCGCTGGGCGGCGCCATCGCGCTCGGCCATCCGCTCGGCGCCACCGGCGCCATCCGTGCCGCTACTACGATTCACGGCTTGCGCCGGCGTAACCTGAAATACGGCATGGTGACCATGTGCGTCGGCACCGGCATGGGTGCGGCGGGGATTTTCGAGCGCATGTAGTTTGTGGACGACGGGCCGCCAAGGGAAGATCCGGGGGGCCGCCGACTGCAGTTTGCAGGATCCACCACCGAGGCGGGCTTTTGCCCGCCTCGATTCGTTTACGGGGGGACGTGCCGGCCGCAACGTTCGGTTTAGTCCACAACCAAAAGTCGGCGCTGGCGATACGGCGGTTGTTCGGCCATAGCTGCCGGTGATACTTCAGACTGGATTGGGCTGTTATGAGTTTCTAAGCTGACATACGCTCTGACTCGGTCAGTGACGAAATGACGAGCGCGCATGGCATTCAGCGTCTTGCGGAAGCGATCGCGGGCCAAGTGCTTTCTACGTATAGCGTCATTTTCAGGCGTAGCAGATATGTTTTGAAATTTTCTTGGTTTTTTCTTTCCATTGCAGGACAATTGCAGAAATGCCAATAGATTCAAAGACAGCGGACTTCGCCCACGAAATCAATCGCTTTGCCCAAGCAGCGACGCACTGCTGCCATCCAGACAGGATCGAGAAGTTCGCCGACGAATTGGTCGATGCCCAGTCGACTTTAGTCTGCATCAGCTTCATGCCGCTCAGAGCAACGACCTTTTCTAACAATCCGGATTCCGATTCCCTCGAATTCGAGGGAATTGAAAAATAAGGCTGGCTGTAATGTCCAAGACTCAACTGAAGAAGCTAGTAATTGAAAAATTCCGTGCGTTGAATAATGTGGAGGTCGAATTTGGCGACCACATCACCGTCGTATGCGGGAAGAACGGTACATCCAAGTCATCCATTCTTGGTATTGCCGCACAAATCTTTAGTTTCGAAAAGGATTACGCTAGTGACGAGGTGCTTGCATTTCGGCAAATTGCTGGCGGGGCGTTCAAATCCCAATACAGTGAGCACTTCAGAATTTCGGAAAAGTTCGATGTTCCCGGTTCCATGACGGTCAATATCGAACTGCACGATGGATATACCGATCAAGCGGCGACGGCAAAGCTAGAGCTGATGAAACGGGGAAAGTCGCCTAGACCTGTGGTCAGAAACAACAGTAC
>JAIPCT010000093.1 GCA_021738065.1 Burkholderiaceae bacterium | reverse complement strand
CAGCCTCGAAGCGGCACTGGGCGAATTGCTGCAGGCACTGGCCGGGCGCGTCCTGATCGCGCACCGCGCCGAAACCGAACTCGGTTTTGTCGGCCGCGCCTGCGAGCGGATTTACGGCGGCCGGATTCTGATTCCCGCCGTCGACACCCTGAAGACCGCCATCCGCATCGAAGAACGCCGCCAGCGCACGACCCGGCGCGGCGCGCTGCGCCTGCATGCGCTGCGCCACCACTACAATCTGCCGCGCTACCCGGCGCACAACGCGCTGAGCGATGCGCTCTCGGCGGCCGAACTGTTTCTCGCGCAGCAAGCCGAACGCGGCGGCACGACCGCTCTGAAGGCCTGGCTGTAGCGCGGCGCAAAGCCGTTTGGCGGGGTGCGGGAAATGTCGGCGATGGTGATACGGCAAAGGAAGTCCGCTTGCGGGATAACGCGCCCTTGCGGTTTCCCGCCAAGGACAAGGGCGCGTGGTCACGGCTTCAGGGAACTGCCTGGCGCGGGATGGGCAATCGCTCCATCAGATAACAAAGGCAGTCCTGCCGCACCGCGCGGACGTCGAGCGTCAGCATCGCCGGCGTGGTTTCACGTTTCAGGCTGATCGTGCCTTCCTTGCAGTCAAAGAATTCGTTCAGCACATCACGCTGCGCTTCGTCGCGCACGTCCAGCGACAGCGACTTCCGGCAACGTCCGAAGGCCGTGCCGGGATCGAGCTGCCGGAAATTCAAATGATCGAGTCGCGGGTCGAAGTCGATATCCGCCAATACGTCGCCAAAGCCGAACGACACCTCGGGGGGAACCCGCACTGTGGCCACCGTGTGGTAGAGATCGATGTCGTGCTCATGCACGTCATGTGCCGGAAACTGCGCCAGATGAAGGCAGGCGTCGACAAAGCTCGCCGCTTGCGCCTCGTGCGCCGGGATTCCCGGCTTGCCGCATTCAATCGCCAGTGACGGGCAAAATGATGAGAAGGCCGTGGTTTGCGACCCGGCCATGCCACGGAACCAGACGACGGTGCGCGAGAAAAGCAATGCCAGATGCAGAAGCTCATGGTCCAGCCGATTGACCACGGAATAGAGCGGATTAATGCCGGTGTTGTTGTGGATATCGACACTGGCAAACACCCCTCGCGCTTTCATGATGTCATGCACCTGGCTCATCGCGGCGTGTTCAAGGGAGCTCGCGTGCAGATCGGTTCCGGGCCAGACACGGTTGTAGTCCGGTTGATTGTCGAGCCGGCGCAAGCCCTGGCGCGCAGCCGCAACATTGCCGACCAGAATCGACAACGAACGCGGTAGCGTGCGATCGGCGTACTGACGCAGGACAGTCTGCAACGCGGCAACGCCGCTGTCTTCATTGCCGTGTTGAAGCACGGAAACAAACAGCGGGTCATCGCGTCGCCCCGGCAAGTGAATCAGTGTCGGGCCATGCAGTAGACGGTGCAGTTCGCGAGCGTGGGTGTCGAGAAAGCCATCAGGAAGATTTTCGAGTACGGTAAGCATGCGGTGATTGATCTCAGATAGGCCACTCATGGACTGGAATGAATTGGCGTTGCAGTTCAAGATAATCGGCGGTCAGCCGCTGGTAATCGCGGTATTTCGCGTGGTGGGCCAATTGCCAGACGGCCCCGTTCTGTCCCGAACGCAAGCGCCCTTCAAGCACATCAAGATAGCGCTCGATATCGGCGGCGGGCAGTCCGAACCCGGCCAGTCCTTCACCCGCCAGCGGCAACAACTCATGCAACAGCAGATCGGCGACGCGCCAGTGACGTCCGTCAAGCCAGACCACCTGCGCTTCCAGACCGTAGCGCGCGCAAAGATAGAAATTGTCGCGCGCCGTCGCGAAGGCCAGTCGCGATTCAGGTGCGACAGTCTGCCCGGCAAAAACGCGCACCAGCCCATAATAAAGCGCGGCATTGGCGACCATGTCGATGATGCTGGGACCGGCGGGCAAGATGCGCTGCTCGACCCGCAGATGCGGCAGCTTGTTTTTGTCGAAGCCGATCAGCATTCGATTCCAGCGCCAGATGGTGCCGTTGTGCATGCTCAGATGGGCATACCGATCAACCGGCTTGCACTCGTCGTAGGGCAGCAGAACCGGATACAAGGACAAATTCTCGGCAAAGTATTCCGTCGGATCGGCACTCAGATAGTCCGAGCCGAACGTGACGCGGCGCTGTTCCAAATGCGCCGGATCGCAGCAATCCACGGCTTGCTCGAACAATGGAATCCGCGTCTCGTGCCACAGTGCGTGCTCGAAGAGGAAGGGCGAATTGGCGGCCACTGCAACCAGGGGCGCGGCGAGAATCTGCGCCGCGTTGTGAGTACGGACTGCCTCGCTTGCCGGCATCTGCAAATGAACCTGGAAGGACGTGGTCGCGGCCTCAAGCATGATGTCGTCGTGCGTGGTGGACAATCTGTCGATGCCGGAAATCTCCAGTGTCACCGGTCGGCCACAACGGAGTTTGAGAATTTCCCGGTTCAGCGCTGCATAGCGTTTTCGCGGTGACATGCTGGCCAGGGAAAGGTCGCGTTCGCGCACCGTGGGCAGCGTACCGATGGCGATCAGGGATGCACCCTGATCCCGCGCGACGCCCATGCACTGCCGCCAGGTTGAAACAAGTTCATTTTCAAGCTGCGAAAGTGCCGTACCGCTTAAATGCTGTTCTGTTCCATTGATCTCGATGTTGAAGCGCGATAATTCCTCAACCACCAGTGGGTTGCCCAACTGCTCGAGAAACGCCACGTTGCGCGGCACTGGAAAGAAGTGCTCGTCGACCAGCCAGGCCTCGAGTTCGAAGCCGGCGACCCAAGCTTCGTTCGAAAATCGTCCGTCGGCAAATGTTTCACGCGCATGCTGTGTCTCCAGCTCAAGCTGCTGACTGAAACGCGCAAAATCATCGGCGGTGAACGTGTCGCTGCCAATTTCCTGCCCCATCGCTCCCCCCCCCCCATTCATGGCGCAACTGCCTGCTTCAAGCCTATCGCCGGATACCGGCTGTTCGGATTATTTGCGACAGATTAAGTTCTTGCCGCCATCCCGGCAAGCCCTGCGGCTCGGTCTGCATTTTCTGGTCTTGATGATCGATCGAATTCTTCGCACAACCCTGCACGGACACAGGGCGCTTGTTTCAAAGCGCAAGCCGTGTCCAGGCCAGCGCGAGGCGGTATGCCCGGACCACCCTGGCACTGTGGCGACGCCGCTCTCCCCGGCGACATCGCATGCAGGAACACCCGATCGAATGATCGAGCTACAAAACGCTATATACGGATATATGTCCGGCTGGAAAGTCGGCGATGGTGACGCCCCGAAGGAAGTCCCCTTGCGGGATACGGCGGCATTGGCCTCGCCCCTGCAATCGCATCGGCCGGACGAATCGATTCGCTCAGTAGCCCCGGCTTGGCAGGCGTACCGGGGGGCGATAGCCCAGGGCCAATGCGAGTTTCTCGAATCGCGCCGCGTCGGCGACGAATCCATTGTTGTTGAACTTCTCCGCCAAGGCCCAACTGGCCTGGCCGTTGCCCAATTCGGCGGAAAAACGCAGCCACTGCTCCGTGCGTCGGGCGCTGGCCGCAAGGCCCGACAAACCGCTGTGGTAGGTCAAGGCAATTCGGTAGGCTGCATCCTTGTCGCCATTCACGGCCTTGAGCAGGTCTTCCCGATAATCGCTATCACCGGCGGCGTCGTCAAAACTTTCACTGGAAAGTCCGACGCTGCGCTGAATATCCTGCGCAGTGCGGGCGCGCGCGGCTATGTCGGCAACCTGCCGCACGAACCGGCTGCCGGGAAAATCGCGCTCGTACTCCTCGCACAAGGCAATCAAGCGCGCCGGTCGCGCGGTGGACTGGATCTCCCGCAAGCGCACTGCCGCATCCCGCGAATCGCCGGTCCGGGCTGCCGCCGCAGAGCCTTGGTCGAGTGGCGGCGCGACAGAGTGAATTGACACCGCGGAGCGCGCCGGTGACTGTGCGTCACCCGCCCAGGCCAGTGGCTGGACAAGCGCCAGACCGCATCCGATCGCGATCATCCGGGCTGACACTCCAGAAAGCTTGCGCCCGACGCGCAACAGCTTCGCCGATAGCAAAAAACCCTGCGGCGATCCGGCGGAGCACGGCCGTAGCTGATCGACACCCCGCCCCGACCCGAGACGCACGAAGCGTTCTTCCGCAGGCTGAGTAGCGGAACTCCCGGGATGAATCGCGGCGATATCGAGGAGCATGACACGCATTGGAAAATCCACAATTTGTATGTGAAGACACTCTGGCGAGAGTGCGTCGCAAAGAGCACCCGACCCGGACAGGCAACCGGCCCGTCTTTCCGGGCAGGACGGCATTTGCCTTTCTACTTGTTGATCATCCGACTGGATTCGCGACCACCATCGCCTGAACAGATGGGGAAACTCCCAGGTGACTCACCTTTACCGCCTCAAATCCGGGATTGACCAGAATTCGAGCGGGCACTCACTCGACCCAAGATCGCCAGTCTCAGCGTTTGAGGGCCAGGCAGCCGGCTTCAATGGCTTCCGATCGCCGCTGGTGAATCTCGCACGGCAAGCCCGATCGGGCAACAAAGCGCCCTCCTCGCCACAGTCGACCGCGATCCATTCCACTCCCCTGGACGGGGCTTTGCCGGCGATGGGCATCGACTTGCGATCAGGATTCGTTCTTCGGTTGCTCCCGGCGCAGCGGCTGGATAGTGCTGGCGACGCCCCGAAGGAAGTCCCCTTGCGGGATACGCCGTCCGCTCAGCATCGCCACGCTCACGGCAGGGATATGCCGCCGGTGGCTATCGCAAGGTCGAGCATCGGACCAGAAGCAGCCGTCGGGGATCGCGAAGTCGTGGGCATCGACGGCGATGCGGGCCAGCTGCTTGGCGTTGGGCCGCTTGCCGTGGTCGGCGACGAACTGGCGCACCTTGTTGTCTATCTCCCAGGCCCAGTTTTATCGGACAGGCGCTTGAAGAACAGCAGCGAGAGGATGTAGGTCTTGTAGTCCTCCACCTTGTCATGGAGGATTTCGGTTATGCCCCACACAGGGTGTTGCCAAGCTGCTGCTTGGTGATCATGGGTTACCTTGCTGGTCGACGAGTTGGCGGCTGGGCTGGCCCTGGCCTAAAAGACGTGTGAGCAGCCGAAAGTTCTGCTGCTCGTGGCGCGCCCGCCCGGCGACGATGGCAGGGTCGATGCCCAGCCGGTCAGCAAAGGCCTGGGCTGTTGATGCCGTTGGGTTGGTCTCAGTCGCGAATGTCGCCCACTCAGACTGTGGCAGCAGCGCTTCCTGTGCCATCTCGTCGGCTTCGGCTTCCTGTCGGTCGGCCTTGTCCAGGCTGTCCAGATCATCGGCAAAGAAGGGGTGGCTCTCGTTCAGATGGCGGGCGACGTGGGCAAGCTCGTGCAGCACTACAAACCAGAAGTTGTCCAGCCGGTCATGGCGCAGCGTTAGGGCAACGATGGGGCGCCCCTGATCGAGCATGGCGGCGCCATCGAGGTAGGTGCCCTTGAAATGCATTTCGACCACCAGTGCAATGCCTGCGCGCGCCAGGTATTCGCGCGCCAGCTTCGGACCTTCCTGAAATGAGGACAGGCGCGCGAGTTCGCGCAGCCAGCGGGCCGTGATCACACCTTTCTTGTAGTCCCGCGAGAAATCGATGGCGCGGGCTTTCTTGAGCACGCACAGCCTCCAGGCAAGCAGCGCTTCCTCATTAATACGCCTGTCGCCGCGCTGGTGCAGCGGGGCGCGCATCAATACGGGTTCCGCCGGATTGGGCGACAGCCCGCGAAGAAACTCGCGCATCAGGTCCTCGGCATAGTCCTTGAGCCTGGCCGCATTACCGCTGAAGCTGCCGAAGCAGCCACGGTCGAGCATTTCCTTGAGCGGGAAGCGTGTGTAGTCGATTTCTGGCGCTTCGAGCACGCCTTCGCTTGCTTCGGCACCGCCGATCAATACTTCGGCCGGAATGCCCAAGCCGTGATGCAAGCGACGAATCATGGTCAGCGAGAGAGGACGCTTGCGTGCCAGCACCTCCGACACCTTGGGTGCGGAGCCGATATACGGAATCAAGTTCTTGCGCGTCAGGCCCGCCTGGTCCAAGCGAAACAAGATGGCCTCCACCGGATCAGGGGCGACAGGCGGCACGATCTTGCGCTCGTAGTCTTCGACGACCAGAGCAAGGATATCGAGCTCGTTTTCGTCCGCGCTTCCCGCGCCAGGATTGGCCGCCATCAATGCCGACAGGCGCGCCATTGCCTCGTTGTAGTCAGACTCGTTCTTGATGAGCTTCAGCTTCATTCTTCTCTCCTGCCCCTGGTTTGCCCCGAGGCGCGGGATGTACTTAAAACTTCTTCTTGTCGTACTCGGCATGGGTGCCGATCCATTCCACAACAACCAAACCACCCAGATAGCGCACTTGGACCACCAGTCGATAACGGTTGCCCTTGATATTGAATATCACCCGGTTGTCGGCCAGAAAATCTGCGCTGCTGTAACGCTGCTTTATGTCCCGGGATGCCTTCCACAGGCTATCCTCGACTTCATTTCGCCAAGCATCCAGCGGGCCCCGGGCGTCGGCATGGGATTGCTTGAACCGCTGAAGAAGTGGTAGGCCGAGAATTCGCATGAGGAAACGTGAAGTGGTAACGGTAAGTGTAAGTTCCCAGAACGGGAATTGCAAGTAGATTCCCAATACATTCAGCTTCCGCTCGAAAAGTCGGCGCCGGCAACACGGCGAACTCGGGCCTTCCCCCCATCCCAACCAGGGATTTTGCGCGGTGGCTATCGACTCCCGGTCGGGGTATATTCTTCGGTTGCTCCCGATACGCCCTCGACCCCATGGACTTCATCAAGATTCGCGGCGCACGCACGCACAATCTCAAAAACATCAACCTCGATTTGCCGCGCAACCGCCTGACGGTGATTACCGGTCTCTCCGGCTCGGGCAAGTCCTCGCTGGCCTTCGACACGCTCTATGCCGAGGGGCAGCGACGTTACGTTGAATCGCTCTCGGCCTATGCGCGGCAGTTTCTGCAGTTGATGGAAAAACCCGACGTAGACCTGATAGAAGGGCTGAGTCCCGCGATTTCCATCGAGCAGAAGGCCACCAGCCACAACCCGCGTTCCACCGTCGGCACCGTCACTGAAATCCACGATTACCTGCGTCTGCTGTATGCCCGCGCCGGCACGCCGCACTGCCCCGACCACGACCTGCCGCTGGAAGCCAACAGCGTCTCGCAGATGGTCGATCACGTGCTCGCCCTGCCGGAAGAAACGAAACTGATGATCCTCGCCCCCGTGGTGGCCAACCGCAAGGGCGAGCAGCTCGATCTGTTTGCCGAACTGCGTGCCCAGGGCTTCGTGCGCCTGCGGGTGGACGGCACGGTGCATGACATCGACGCCCTGCCCAAGCTGGCCAAGACCCAGAAGCACACGATCGACATCGTGGTCGACCGGCTCAAGCTGCGCCCCGACGTGCGCCAGCGCCTGGCGGAAAGTTTCGAGACCGCGCTGACCCATGCCGAAGGTCGCGCCCTGGCGGTGGAAATGGACTCTGGCCGCGAGCACCTGTTCTCTTCGAAATTCGCCTGTCCGGTATGCAGCTATGCGCTGCAGGAACTGGAGCCGCGCCTGTTCTCCTTCAACAATCCGATGGGCGCCTGCCAGGAGTGCGACGGCCTCGGCCAGATCCAGTTTTTCGATCCAGCGCGGGTGGTCGCCTATCCGCATCTCTCGCTGGCGGCCGGCGCAATCAAGGGCTGGGACAAACGCAACCAGTTCTATTTCCAGATGCTCGAATCGCTTGCCGCGCACTACGCTATCGACACCGCCCTGGCCTTCGAAAAACTGCCGACAGCGACCGCCAACATCGTGCTCTACGGCTCGGGCAAGGAACAGATCAAATTCAAATACCTCAACGAGAAAGGCACGCGCTTCGACCGCACGCATGCCTTCGAAGGCATCATTCCCAGCCTCGAACGCCGCTACCGCGAAACCGAATCGGCGATGGTGAGGGAGGAGTTGGCGAAGTACCTCAACAACAAGCCCTGCCCCGAATGCCACGGCCTGCGCCTGCGGCGCGAAGCGCGCCACGTGTTTGTCGGCGGCAAGACCATTTCCGACATCAGCCGCCTCTCGCTGATCAACAGCCGCGACTTCTTCAACCTGCTGACGCTTGCCGGGCAGAAGGCCCAGGTCGGCGAAAAGATCCTCAAGGAAATCACCGCAAGGCTGTCCTTCCTGATCAATGTCGGGCTCGACTACCTGTCGCTCGATCGCTCCGCCGAAACGCTGTCCGGCGGCGAGGCGCAGCGCATCCGCCTCGCCTCGCAAATCGGCTCGGGCCTGACCGGCGTCATGTACGTGCTCGACGAGCCCTCGATCGGCCTGCACCAGCGCGACAACGCGCGCCTGCTGCAAACCCTGACCCACTTGCGCGACCAGGGCAACACGGTGATCGTGGTCGAGCACGACCTCGAAGCCATAGAAGCCGCCGACTACGTTGTCGACATGGGCCCCGGCGCCGGCGAGCACGGCGGCCGCGTGGTGGCGGAGGGCACGCCGGCGCAGGTGGCCGCCAACAGCGCGTCGATGACCGGCGCCTTCTTGTCCGGTCGGCGCGAGATCGCCACGCCGAAAAAGCGCACGCCACCCAATGCCCTGCGCGAACTGAAAATTCGGGAAGCCAGCGGCAACAACCTGAAGCATGTCGATCTGCAGATTCCCGTCGGCTTGCTGAGCTGCATCACCGGCGTGTCCGGTTCGGGCAAGAGCACCTTGATCAACGACACCCTGTATGCCGCCGCCGCGCGCCATCTCTATGGCTCGACGCTGGAACCGGCGCCGCACCGGGAAATCGAAGGCCTGGAATTCTTCGACAAGGTGATCAATGTCGACCAGTCGCCGATCGGCCGCACGCCGCGTTCCAATCCGGCCACCTACACCGGCCTGCTGACGCCGATCCGCGAACTGTTTGCCGGCGTGCCCGCCTCGCGTGAACGCGGCTATGCCCCGGGGCGCTTCAGCTTCAACGTCAAGGGCGGGCGCTGCGAGGCCTGCCAGGGCGACGGCATGATCAAGGTCGAAATGCACTTCCTGCCCGACATCTTCGTCCCCTGCGACGTCTGTCACGGCAAGCGCTACAACCGCGAGACGCTGGAGGTGCGTTACAAGGGCAAGACCATCCACGAAGTGCTGCAGATGACGGTTGAAACGGCGCGCGATTTTTTCGACCCGGTGCCGGTCGTCGCGCGCAAGTTGCAAACCCTGGTGGATGTCGGCCTCTCCTACATCCAGCTTGGCCAGTCGGCCACCACGCTGTCGGGCGGCGAGGCGCAGCGCGTCAAGCTGGCGCTTGAACTGTCCAAACGCGACACCGGTCGCACGCTTTACATCCTCGACGAACCGACCACGGGCCTGCATTTTCAGGACATCGAGATGCTGCTGACGGTGCTGCACCGCTTGCGCGACCACGGCAATACGGTGGTGGTGATCGAGCACAATCTTGATGTGATCAAGACCGCCGACTGGGTGATCGATCTCGGCCCGGAAGGCGGCGACGGCGGCGGCCGCATCATTGCGACAGGGACACCGGAAGAGGTGGCGCAGGTCAAGGGCAGCCATACCGGGCGCTATCTCGCGCGCTACCTGGCGGCGCGAGTGGATGCAAAAGCACCAGCGAAAGCATCTGTCAAAGCCAAAGCCGCGAGCAAGCCACGAAAGTCCCGGCCATGAGCGCATTTGAGAACTATTCTCGCGAGGCGCACGATATCGAGCACGAACTCGAGCGCAAGGGCGCCATCCTCGGCATCAACTGGACGGATGAAGCACAGGTTCGCGAACTGGCGAAGCAGGCGCTCGACTGCAAGCTGGGCCAGGAGCATTGCGAACTGGAGAAGTTGCAGGATCGCACCCGAGTTGAACTCTTCGGGCTCGCGCAGCTGATGCTGACCGTGATGAAGGAAAGCGCCAACGATAGCTTGCTGACCCACGGCGGTGCGGTTTGGAAAAGCTTTGCCCGCGCCTTGTGGATGGAACACGAGTTGCGCCAGGGGCGCAGCTGACGCGCCCGAAGACAGAAACCTCACTGCGGAAACCCGCACTTCCGCCCTGAAGGAAAGACAAGTAAGCTGGCCGTCGCTTTCTTGCACGCCCGGGACAGAATGATGATTCGCGGCACGCCGACTGGATGGCACTACCTGCCCACGCTGATTGCGGCGCTGTGCGCGGGCGCGCTGCCGCTCAAGACGCTGGCCGCCGATCCGGCGCCACTGCCGATCTTCGACGCGCACCTGCACTACAACTGGGAGCCCGTTCCCTACTACTCGCTGGAGAAGGTGCTGGCCCTGTTCCGCCAGCAGAATGTCACCGGCATCCTGGCCACCAGTCGCCCCAACGACGGCACGCGCGCCCTCTATGAAGCCAAACCCAAAGGCCTCAAGGTAGTGCCTTTCATCCGGCCTTACCGCGTCCGTGCCGATATCCAGACCTGGATGGACGACCCCTCGATTCAGGAATTGATCGAAACCGAATACAAGCGCGGCTACTACGTCGGCATCGGCGAGTTCCATCTCTCCGGCAAAGCCGCCGCCAGCCAGTGGGTCAGGCGCACCGTGAATTTCGCGGTCGAGAAAAATCTCTACCTGCATGCCCATGCCGACGATGAAGCGCTCGAAATCCTGTTCGCCCACAATTCCGATGCCAGGATCATCTGGGCCCATACCGGTTTTTCCACGGCGCCGGAAAAAGTCGCTGCCTACCTCGAGCGCCATCGGGCATTGTGGTGCGAGCTGTCCTATCGTCAGGGCATCGCCATCGGCGGCAAACTGACGGCGGAATGGAAGGCCTTGTTCGAGCGCTACCCCGATCGCTTTCTGCTTGGCTCGGACACCTGGGTCAATGAACGCTGGGACAACTACGGCAGCACCCTGAGCGACTACCGTTCGTGGCTGGCGCAACTGCCGAGGGATGTCGCCGAGAAAATCGCCTTTCGCAATGCCGAGCGCCTGTTTGCCGGCCGGGACGCGGTGAGCGAATCGTCTCCGCCCAGGCGCACAACGCCAGAAACGAGCGGCAAACAGTGAAACCTGCCGAGGAATCGCCCAAGCTCGACGATGCCGCAGTCAACCAGCCGATTTCCTGGGAGCCTTCGCTGGCTTTTCTCAAGTTTGCGATCGCCGCGTTGCTGGTCGGCGCGGCTGCCACCCTGATCGCCCTGCGAGTGCTTGCCCCGCATCAGACGATACGATTGGTCGGGCCCATCCTGATCTCGCTGGTCGCGCTCGCCGGATGGTTTTTCCTGGCGCGAGGACTAATCCAGGTCACGGTCAAGGTCCTGGCGATCGGAACCTGGCTGGCCATTGCGGGAATTTCCATGTTGACCGGCGGGGTGCGCGCGCCGGTGATCATCGCCTTCCCGGTACTCATCATCATGATCGGCTGGGTCATCGGATCACGTGCCGCGCTGATCACGTCCGTGATGACGGCGCTGGTCATCAGCTCATTCGTCGTTGCCGACGCGCGCGGGAGTTTGCCAGGCGCGCCGCCTGATCTGCCCGTATTGCATGGAATCGTACAAGTTATCGTCCTCATTCTGTCAACAACTCTGGTTGTCGTCCTCGCCCGCTCCTATCAGAATCGACTTCGAGATATGGACGCGCTGGGCAAGGACCTCGCCCGGCACAGCGCTGAACTCGAAGTGAGCAAAGCTGACCTGCATCGGGCCCAGGCGGTTGCCAAAGTCGGCAGTTGGGTGTTCGACCTCGCCGCCGACACCATGCGCTTGTCCGCTGAAGCCTGTCGCATCTTCGGCCTGCCGGAAGGCACCAGGGACAGCCGTGACAGCTATCTGGCACGGGT
>JAIPCT010000092.1 GCA_021738065.1 Burkholderiaceae bacterium | reverse complement strand
GGCGTGGCACTGAATCGGCGAAGAATTGCTCTTCGCAACTTTTCGCCGTGCCGCCGTGCGCGCCGTGGTCAATAGCTTTTCCCATAAAAAAACCCGATGCCTTTTGGGCATCGGGTTTGAAACCAACCCTTAGTCAGGGCTGGAGGAGGAGACGATACTAAAGTCGCTTAAGCGGCTTTCTTGGCCTTCGACGCAGTTGCGCCGGTGCCGACAGCCTTGACGGTGGCGGTGGTGGCCGCGGCGACATTGGCTTCAGCGATTTCGGCGACTTGCTTGGCAGCCTTGGTCATGCTGTCGTAGGCCGAGTTGGCGGCGGCGATCGCCGACTTGACGGCAGCCACGGCAACATCGGAACCGGCCGGGGCGTTCTTGGCAGCCTTGTCGAGAGCGGACGACACGTTCTTGTTCATTTCGGAAAACTGGCCTTCGACAACCTTCGCCAGTTCTTCCTGGGTCTGGGTGGCGATCTCATACACGCTGCGCGAGTAGGCGACGGCTTTTTCGACGGCGGGCTGGGCCAGCGTGGTCTGCATGGCAACCAGTTGCTGCACGTCCTTGACGCCGAGCAGGGCCTTGGCGCTGGCGACGCTGTCTTCCAGCATGGCACGGGCGGTGTTGAGGTTGAGAGCGGCAAGGCGCTCGGCGCTGGCGAAAGCCGTATTGGCAATGGTCAGCATGGTTTCTACGTTGGCCTTGTTGGCGCTGGCGAATTGTTCGGTGGTGGCGTTCATGGTGATCTCCTGAAATAATTTCTAAGCAATCGGCGTGTTTCGTGTTTTGTCGCTTCACCCCGGCTTGCCGGAGGGATGTTGCAGTGCATCATGGTTCGTATTATAGGGGTGAATTTCGCCATGTCAAGAATTATTTGGTGCAATGCAACAATTATTTGGCCGCTATAACTAAGTGCATATAAACAGTGAGTTCTATAAGCAAAAAAGGGCCCGAGTGGGCCCTTTTTGTTGCGCTGCAATCGGGGTTCTAGTCGTTGCGGAATACAGGCTTGCGCTTCTCGACAAAGGCGGCCATGCCCTCCTTCTGGTCGGCCAGGGCAAAGGCTGAATGGAAGCTGCGGCGCTCGAACAGCAGACCTTCTTGCAGGCTGGACTCGTAGGCGCGATTGACCGATTCCTTGATCATCATCACCACGGGCAAGGAAAACCCCGCGATCGTCTCGGCGGCGGCCAGGGTTTCTTCAAGCAACTTGTCGGCGGCGATGATGCGCGCCACGAGGCCGCCTCGCTCGGCTTCCACCGCGTCGATGAAGCGTCCCGTGAGGCACATGTCCATGGCTTTGGCCTTGCTCACGGCGCGCGGCAGGCGCTGCGTGCCGCCGGCACCCGGCAGAATCCCGAGCTTGATCTCGGGTTGCCCGAATTTCGCCGTGTCCGCCGCGTAGATCATGTCGCACATCATGGCCAGTTCGCAGCCGCCGCCCAGAGCGAAGCCGGCGACAGCGGCAATGACCGGTTTGCGGCAACGGGCGATGCCATCCCAGTTGCGGCTGATGTAGTTCGCCTTATAGACGTCCATGAAGTTCCAGCCGGCCATGGCGCCAATGTCGGCACCGGCCGCGAAGGCTTTTTCGGATCCCGTGATCACCATGCAACCGATCGCCGCGTCGGCGTCGAAAAGGCCGAGAGCCGCGCCGACTTCGTCGATCAGCGTGTCGTTGAGGGCGTTGAGCGCCGCCGGACGGTTGAGCGTGATGAGCCCGACTTTGCCGCGGGTTTCGACGATGATGTTTGTATAGCTCACTGGGTAGTCTCCTGGCGGGGGGTGATGTTCTGTGCGCCCTTGAGCATGGGGGCGGTGGCGGGCGTCGGCGCCGCTGCGGCGGCGTCCTTGTTCTTGGGCTGGATCACGGCGCGCACCCGATCGCCGCTGCCGGGCTTGGCGCGGGTGCCGTCGGGGCCGCTGGTGACGAAATAATTTTCGGACTTGGCGTCATAGGAGATGAACTGGCCGCGAACCTCGTCGAGGCCGCTCTTGACCCAGGCGCGGTTGAAGAACTCGGTCTTTTCGAGCTTGGCATCGTGCTCGATGCGCTCGGCTTCGCCTTCGATATATTCATCCACCCCTTCACGTTTCTGGCGGAAACGCGGCAGCACGCTGGGGGTGCCGGTCGCGACGCCGCGCTGATAGCCGTTCTCATCCTGGGTGACGACGATGCGCGGAGCGCGAATGATCAGTGTGCCCTTGACCATTTGCACGTTGCCGTCGAAGGTCTGGACCTTCTTGACGTCATCAACCGTAACCTTGTCGGCTTCGATATGAACCGGTTTGTCGCGATCGGCAAGCTCCGCCCTGGACGCGATCGGCACCAGCAGGATGCCGGCGATTACAACAAGCTGAAGATAAGGTTTCATGGCGTCTCGTTATCGTTGCGATGAATGATGCCGGTCACGCGGCCGCGCAGGACCGACAAGCCCGATTTGTTGTCGACGTCAAGACCGACGCCATTGACGATGCTCAGGCCCCGCGTAATGCGTACCGGATCGTCAGTGTGCGCCTTCTCGTCGTCGGGGTAGATTCTCAATGTGCGGGTTTCCATCACGGTGGGCGCCGATTTGTCCAGATCGGGATAGCGAATCACCTTCACGTCGTCGACCAGATCGACCACTTTGCCATCCGGGCCCATGTAGGCCATGCGGCCGAAGACTTCCGATTGCGGCAGTTGATGATAAGTGAAGTGCGGCGTGGTGACGATGGTGGTGTCGTCGTCGGGATAATGCAACAGCTTGTCCGCATGCAAGGTATGTTGCAGCTTGCCTTCGGTATCGAAGCGGCGGACCTCGAATCGCTCAACCCAGTAGTCCGGATCATGGCGCAAGGGACCGCGCGGATTGTCGCCCTGGATGATTTGGTTGAGCCAGAAGGTCAGCGCAGCCAGCAGAATCATCATGGCTATCGGCAGCAGGGAGGCGCTGCGATCCCTCATGCCAGATACTCCGCCATCGCGGCTTGCCATTTGCCCTGGGCGCGCAGCATCAGATCGCAGACCTCGCGCACCGCGCCGCGCCCGCCGCCCCGGCTTGCCACGTAGTCCACGCGGGCGAGCACTTCGCCATGTGCGTCCGCGACCGTGGCGGAAAAGCCGCTGGCGAGCAGGATCGGCAGATCGACCACGTCGTCGCCCATGTAGCCGCATTGCGCCAGATCGATGCCGCGCTTGCGCGCAAGTTCGAGCAGAAGCTCGCGCTTGTTCTCGACGCCCATGTGCAGTTCGCGAACGCCGAGATTGGCGGTGCGCAGTTCAAGCGCGCGCGAACTGCGCCCGCTGATGATGGCGACTTCGATGCCGGCGCCCTGCAACATCTTCAGTCCGTGGCCATCCAGGCTGGAAAAGGCCTTGATCTCGTCGCCCTGGGAGCTGAAATAGAGCGTGCCGTCGGTAAGGACGCCGTCAACGTCGAAACCCATCAAGGCAATTCGGCTCGCCTTAACCATAGCGCGGTTCATCAGACGACTTTTGCCCGGAACAGGTCGTGCATGTTCAGCGCACCGCACAGCGCGCCGTCGTCATCGGTTACCAGCAGCTGGTTGATGCGCTTAGCTTCCATCATTTCCACGGCTTCGACCGCAAGCCGTCGTGAGCCGATGCTGTGCGGATCGCGCGTCATGACGGCGCTGACCGCCATCGCGCGCAAATCGCCGTGGAGCTCCATGGCGCGGCGCAAATCGCCGTCGGTAATGATGCCGGTGATTTTTGCAGCCGCATCGAGCACCACTGCCATGCCCATGCCGCCACGGGTCATCGCCGCCAGCGCGACGGGGATGGCGCTGTCCTCGGCCAGGGCGGGGACATCGACGCGCATGACATCGCCGACATGGGTGAGCAGCTTGCGCCCCAGTGCTCCGCCGGGATGGGAGCGCGCGAAGTCCTCGGCGCCGAAGCCGCGCGCGTCGAGCAGGGCCACCGCCAGCGCATCGCCCAGGGCCAGGGCCGCGGTGGTGCTGGCGGTCGGCGCCAGATTCAGCGGGCAGGCTTCCTGATCGACGCGGGCATCGAGATGAATGTCGGCTTCCTGCGCCAGGGACGAGGTTTCATTGCCGGTGATGGCAATCAGTTTGCCGCCCAGTCGCTTGACCAAAGGCACGATGGTCAGCAACTCGTCGTTCTCGCCGGAATTCGATATGGCGATCAGCACGTCGTCACGGGTGATCATGCCCAGGTCGCCATGCACGGCCTCGGCAGCATGGACGAAATACGCCGGTGTGCCGGTGCTGGCGAAAGTGGCGGCAAGTTTGCGTCCGATATGGCCGGATTTGCCGATGCCGCTAACCACGACGCGGCCACGACTTTCGAGAATCAGCGCCACGGCAGCGCTGAATTCCCAGCCCAGACGACGCGCCAGATCGGCCACGGCGGCGGCTTCGATCTCCAGTACCTGGCGACCCATGGCCGCCGCACGGTCGGCATCATCGGCGCGTGCCGCAGACGCATGCCCGGGTGACTTGGTGGCTTGGTTCATCGGGGGAGGGGCAATTATGATGGAGCCAAATTATAGCAACCGCTTCCGCGTATATTTCCTCCACCTTCCGCATCGGCAGCGTCTTGCGTTTACGATAGCCCCATGTCCGATACTTTGCCTCTGATCCTGTTGCTGCTCGCCGCGGCTGTCGTCGTGGTCGTGGTTTTTCGCATGCTGGGCCTGCCGCCGATCATGGGCTATCTGATGGTCGGCGCGAGCCTCGGGCCGCACGCCGCGGGCTGGGTCCCGGATACCGAGGAAACCCGCCATCTGGCCGAGTTCGGCGTGGTCTTCCTGATGTTCAGCATCGGCCTTGAGTTTTCCCTGGCGCGGCTCTACAGCATGAAGCGCATCGTGTTTGGCCTGGGCTTGTTGCAGGTGACGGTGACAGCCTTGGTGGCCACGCTGCTGGCCGGATTCATCGGCATTCCATGGCTGGCCGGCATCGCGCTGGGCGGAGCGCTGGCGATGTCGTCTACCGCGATGCTCTCCAAGTTGCTCACCGAGCGCGGCGAACTCGATGCGCCGCATGGTCGCGAGGTGATCGGCGTGCTGCTGTTCCAGGACATCGCCGTGGTGCCATTGCTAGTGCTGATTCCGGCGTTGACGCAGCCACTGGAGGTGATGGCCGAGGCGCTACTGCTGGCAGCCTTCAAGGCGGCGATCTTGCTCACGCTGGTGCTGTTCATCGGACAGCGCCTGCTCTCGGCCTGGTTCTATATGGTGGCGCGGCAGAAGTCCGCCGAACTCTTCATGCTCAACGTCTTGCTGATCACGCTCGGACTCGCCTGGCTCACCGAACTTGCGGGCCTGTCGCTGGCGCTGGGTGCGTTTACCGCCGGCATGCTGATTGGCGAAACCGAATACCGCTATCAGGTGGAAGAAGATATCAAGCCATTCCGCGATGTCTTGCTTGGCCTGTTTTTCATTGCCATCGGCATGCGTCTCAATGTGCCGCAGATTGTCGGCGACTGGCCGCAGGTTCTGGGAATTCTGCTGGCCTTGCTGGCGATCAAGCTGGCCATCGTCGGCACGGTCTCGCGGAGGATGGGTAGTTCGCCGGGCACCGCCCTGCGCAGCGCATTGTGGCTGTGCGCCGGCGGCGAGTTCGGCTTTGTGATTCTTGCGCTGGGCGATGATGTCCAGTTATTTGGCGCCGCGATCCTGCAACCGGTACTGGCGGCGATGGTGCTCTCGCTCATGCTGGCGCCGCTGATCGTGCATTTTTCCGACCGCCTGGTGTTTCGCTTCGTCGCCTCGGAGTGGCTGATGCGCTCGATGCAATTGACGCAATTGGCAGCGCAGACGCTCTCCGCCGACAAGCATGCGATCATCTGCGGCTACGGGCGCACCGGCCAGCATCTGGCGCGCTTTCTTGAAGCCGAGGGGGTGTCCTTCATGGCCCTCGATCTCGATCCCGAACGCGTGCGCGAGGCCAGCATCGCCGCCGAATCAGTCTCCTACGGCGATTCATCGAAGAAGGAAACGCTGCTGGCGGCGGGTCTCATGCGCGCCAGCGTGGTGATCATCAGCTTTGCCGACATCGCCGCTGCCCTGCGGGTGATACACCGCGTGCGGGAACTGCGCCCCGATCTCGCCATCGTCTCGCGCGCACGGGAGCAGGACGATGTTGAAAAACTCTACGCCGCCGGCGCTGCCGAAGTGGTGCCCGAAGCGCTGGAATCGAGCGTGATGCTGGCCACCCATGCGCTGGCGCTGTCCGGCATACCGATGCACAAGGTGATCAAGCGCCTGCGCGAAATGCGCGAGCAGCACTACGCCCTGCTGCGCGGCTTTTTCCATGGCGCCACCGATGCCGGCGCCCATCTGGCCGATGCCGACCAGCCGCGCCTGCATGCGGTGACGCTGGCGCCGGCAAGCTGGGCCATCGGACGCTGTGTGGGCGAGATCGATCTGGCAAAAGTCGGCGCTGGCGTGACGGCGATCCGCCGCCGCTCGCAGCGCGGGCTCAAGCTGACGCCGGAACTGGCCTTGATCGAGGGTGATGTGGTGGTCCTGATCGGAACGGCCGCAGCGGTGACGGCGGGGGAAGATGTGTTGCTGCGTGGCAAATGAAAACGGCCCCGAAGGGCCGTTATCTTGCCAGCATGTCGATTTTTCTTAGTACGCCACGCACACGGTGAACTGTGTCGCATCTTCAGCAGGAGTCAGCGTCACACCTGAAGTCGCTGCAGTTGCCAAGCCGCCTGGTGCCGCCACGTTTTCGGCCACCGTTCCTATTACGCGAACGGTACCGGTAATGGTGTTTCCGTCATCGATGGTGGTATCGATTTGACGGGCAAAACGCCCTTGAATGCCGGCAGAGCAGATGAAAAAGTTCGCAGCCCACACTGTTGTCGTAAGCACCGGATCACCAGTGATGCCCATCCGCCCGCCATCGGCATTGCGTGGATTGTAGAGGTCACCCGCGGCCGGAGCGGCGACAGGGGTGGGGTCACCCGTCGCCAGGCCGGCACGGCGCACCTGTTCCCAGAAAAGGTAGCTCTCGTCCGTTGCTGTCAGGCTGTTCCAAGCGCCGTTGATACGGGCGTTGCCAAGTGTGGCAGCAGGAGTTGTAGCTGCAGCTGCAGCTGCGACGTTGGCCACGGCGCGGGTGTCATCCCCCGGCAGGGCGCGGAAGCGATCCTGATAGGCGAATACGAAGGTCGACGTGGCGCGGAAGTCGTTGATCATGTTCTTCACTTTGGCGCTGTTGATCAGTTCCTGACCCTTCAGCACGCCGCCCAGCAGCAGGCCGATGATGACCAGTACGATGGCGATTTCGACCAGGGTGAAACCGGATTGTTTGTTTCTCATGACTATTCCCCTATGGGGTGGTTACTGAATGCTCAGAAATACGCACAATTCGTGCCAATTAATGTTTTGCATATGTTTCAGTCGGTTGCGATACTATTCTAAATCCGAACCCTTAGCATCTGTCGAATATTGGACAGGTTTGTCAGTTAATTGGCAGATACGTCTGCGCGCCTCTCGCTACAATCGCCCATCCTGCCTGCCGCATGGCTGATTCTCGAACCCGATTCGTGCTGAATACCTTTCCCACTCCCGCGCTGATGCAGCGCCTGAATCTCCTGCAGCGCAGCTTGCTGCCAGGAATGCTGGCGGCCCTGTATCTGGTGCTTTGGATCGGGCCGGGCAGCCCGCTGGGTCGGACCATGATTGTCGTTCATCTGGGATTGTTCATCCTCTGGCAACCTTTTGTCCATGCCGAGCGACGCTTGTCGCTCGTCACCTTGTTCGGTTTGGCAGGCGTGGTTCTGGTCGGCACGATCTTCATGAAGGGCTGGATGCTGCTGCTTTGGGTCATGATGCTGGCGGGTCTGGTGGGCGGCAAGGTATTGCTGTTCGGTGCGCGTAGCTTGCGCGTGTTCTATCTGCTGGCGCTGGGTTTTCTGGTGGTGGCGATGCTGCTGATGGCGATTCCCCTGGCGGTGCCGATGGCTTCGCCGCCGCAAATACTGCTCACGCTCGCCTATTTCGCGCTGCCCTTGACCCTGGTGGTGATGATATTGCTGCCACAAAGCGGGGATCTCGGAAAAAGACGTGAAGTCGTCGATTTTGTATACAGCTTGCTGATTTTCCTGATGCTGGCGGTGTTGCTGCTGGGCAGCATGGCGGCGATGCAGATCTTTGGCAGCGATTACGCTGAGGCGTTGTTGGAAACCATCATGTTGATGGGAGTGACGCTGCTGCTACTCGGCCTGGCATGGAACCCGTCTTCGGGTTTTGCCGGCATCAGCGGCTTGTTTTCACGCTATCTCTTGTCGATCGGTTTGCCGATTGAGCAGTGGCTGCAGGCGCTGACCAGCCTTGCCGCTCGCGAAGAAAATCCGGAAGTCTTTCTCAAGGAAGCTTGCGGCGAATTCGTGCAGCGATTGTCCTGGGTCCGTGGCGGTGAATGGATCGCCGCTAACAGTCATGGACACTTTGGCGTTACGGCAAGTCACCGCTGGGAGTTTCGTCATGGCGACCTGGTGCTGGTTCTGTACACGTTGAACACGCTTTCGCCGACACTGCTTTGGCACTGCAATTTGCTCGCCCAGTTGCTGGCGCAGTTTCATGCCGACAAGCAGCGCGCCCTGACCTTGAAGCAATTGTCCTACATGCAGGCAATTCACGAGACTGGAGCGCGCCTCACCCACGATGTGAAGAACCTGCTGCAGTCATTGAATGCCTTGTGTTCCGCAGGCATCGAGCCGGGCGCCGAATCCTCGCCAGCGTATCAATCGCTGCTGCGGCGCCAGTTGCCGGCGATATCCGATCGCCTCGCCGAGACACTCGAAAAACTCAACGCGCCAACGAATGTGAATCACCAACGCCGGGGTCCGGCGTCCCAGTGGTGGAGTGATACTCGGCAGCGCATGTCGGATATGGACTGGGTGGATTTCAAGGCCTCGCCAACAATCGATGGCGAGTTGTCGGTTGAAATGTTCTCGGGTGTCGTCGACAACCTGATTCGCAACGCGGAAGAAAAGCACTTGCGCGAACCCGCGCTTCGCATGCAGCTTGAACTGTCGCTTGGTGGCGCCGGTTTCGAACTGAAATCATGCGACACCGGCGCGGCCATGACCGAGGACATCGCTGCGAAATTGTTCAGGGGCCCCGTGCCGTCCGAGAGGGGCTTCGGCATCGGGCTGTATCAGGCAGCGCGCACCGCGCAGGCGGGAGGGTATGTGCTGGAACTGGTGGAGAATCGCCCGGGCCGGGTGTGCTTCCGGCTGGCGCCGGCGGCGGCCTAGCTGTCGCCGTCGATTGCCGCGCCTTTGCGGCCGATCAGGCGATACACGGTCATGTCGCCCTTGCCTTTGAGGTAAAGGGTTTGCGGTTCGTGAAAGTCGAAGCGTGACACCAGGCGATGGTAGGTCCTGACGTCACACTGGATCATGCCGGGTACGCCTTCGGACGTGATTCGGCTGGCGATATTGACGGTGTCGCCCCACAAATCGTAAATGAACTTTTTCTTGCCGAGCACGCCGGCGACTATCGGTCCCGTGCCGATACCGATGCGAACTTCGAGCTGGGACGCGTTGATGGAAAAGTCGCGGCGCAGCAGATTCCGCATCGCCAGGGCGATGTCGGCGACGGCAGCCGTATAGTCGGGAACATCATCGTTGAGTCCGCCGGCGATCATATAGGCGTCGCCGATGGTCTTGATCTTTTCCAATCCATACTGTTCCGCCAAACCGTCGAAAGCGGAGAAGATGCGATTCAACATGGCGAACACCTGCGACGGCGACATATTGGCTGCTACCTGAGTGAAGTTCACGATGTCGGCGAACATCACCGTGACGTCGGCAAAGCCGTCGGCAATGGTTTTGTCGGATGCCTTCAGCCGGTCCGCAATGGGGCCGGGAAGAATGTTCAGCAGCAGCTTTTCAGAGCGTTCCTGTTCGAGCAGTATCTGGGCGTGGGCTTTCTTGAGGCTGCTTTGCGCCTTGCGCCGTTCCGCGATCGAGAGCGCCAGCAAGGTGTAGATGATGGTCGACACCGAAATGAAATTGAGTGCAAAAAAGACCAGGGTGGTTTGCGTCGGTACGGCGGACAGTCGCGCCATCGAGGCGACGTCGGCGAGATAGTAGTCTGTGGCGCCCGAGAGGGCGGTAAGAACTACCCAGGCGATGAACCAGCCGATCGACTTGCGTACGCCGACACACAGGATGGCGCCAACCGGGGCCAGCAAAGCCCAAAGCAAGACACCGCTGGTGGAAATGATGTTGCCATTCCACTGCGCGATAAAGGGCAGGAAGAGGAACAGCCCCAGCTGGCTGACGCGGAAAAAATCGTAGTTCCGCGACTTGATGTAGAAGAGCATGTTCCCCGCCAGCAGGATCTGGAAGGTGAAGGGCAAGGTGCTCGAAAAACTCGGGCCAAGAAACGAATACAGCAGGACCCAAAGAATGATCGCGACACTGATCAGCCCGGTCGCGAGCATCAGCAAGGATTTGCTCAGGCGCCGGTCGTCGCTGTCGCCGGGTTCGATGCCGGCGTGCTGCAACCTGTCGAGGAAACTGGTCAGCGGTGGAGTGGATTTGGGTGCGGTCATGAACCAGGTTTGAGCGGAGTGAGGAACGGCCATTTCCTTTGCATAGTTGAAGTGTCGCGGAATAGGCTGCAATGGTCAAGATTCATGATCAATGGCCTTGTCCTGACGCGGTTTCTTGCTAGGCAGCGTGAATTGGTGTTGAATGCTCCCCCATGGCTGAGGCAAAGAGATACCAAATCGAGGTTGCCGTGGCGACCCAATATATATCGGAGCAATCCGATCCCGCGATCAATCGGCATGTTTTTGCCTACACCGTGACAATCCGCAATACGGGTACGGTGGCAGCACAACTGATATCCCGGCATTGGATCATTACGGATGCCGAAGGCGAACTGCAGGAAGTTCGCGGTCTGGGTGTCGTCGGCAACCAGCCCTTGCTGGCACCGGGTGAAAGCTTCGAGTACACCAGCGGTTGTCAGCTCGCTACGCCGGTTGGAACGATGAAGGGCAGCTACCAGATGACGGCCGATGACGGCATACAGTTCGAGGCGCCGATCGACGAATTCGTTTTGTCCATGCCGCGTGTATTGCATTGAGCCTTAAACACAGCTACACGCTGGTTGCCCCGTTCTACGACGCTTTCCTGACCGCTGCCACGCGTGCCCCGCGTCGGCGCAGCCTGGCGGCAATCGCCGATGACCCGCCGCGCGATGTGCTGTTGCTGGGTGTGGGTACCGGACTCGACCTGCCGCATTTGCCGAAGCAGCATCGTTACGTCGGCCTCGATCTCACCGCCGCCATGCTGACCCGGGCGCGACCGCGGATGGCCGGCCTGCAGTTCGCACCCTTGCGCGGCGATGCGCAGCGCCTGCCTTTCCACGACTCCAGCTTCGACGTGGCGGTATTGCATCTGATACTCGCCGTGGTGCCAGCGCCGACTTTGTGCCTGGCCGAAGTCGTGCGCGTTCTCAAGCCCGGCGGGCAGTTGCTGATATTCGACAAGTTCCTGCGACGCGGCGAGGCAGGCTGGAAACGCCTGCTCAATCCGCTGACGCGTCATGTCGCAACGCGCCTTGACGTCGTTTTTGAAGACGTGCTGGAAGCGGTCGGCGGCATCGATGTCACCGCCGATGAAGCGTCCCTGGCCTCCGGCTGGTTTCGCCTGATCCGCCTGGAAAAGCGTGCTTTCAGTGAAGGCTAACGCTGGCTTCATCAGCGTTGGCCGGAACTAAAAGGAACAGCTTTCAGTGAAGGCTAACGCTGGCTTCATCAGCGTTGGCCGGAACTAAAAGGAACAGCTTTCAGTGAAGGCTAACGCTGGCTTCATCAGCGTTGGCCGGAACTAAAAGGAACAGCTTTCAGTGAAGGCTAACG
>JAIPCT010000091.1 GCA_021738065.1 Burkholderiaceae bacterium | reverse complement strand
CGACTTCGTCCTGGATGGTCGAGGCCAGCGGCGAGTTGCCGATGTTGCAGTTGATCTTGGTGAGGAAGTTGCGGCCGATGATCATCGGCTCGGATTCGGGGTGGTTGATGTTGTTGGGGATGATGGCGCGGCCGCGGGCAATTTCGTCGCGGACGAACTCGGCGGTGATGACTTTTGGAATCGAGGCGCCAAAGCTCTCGCCCGGATGCTGACTGCGCAGAAGTTCATCGAGGCCTTCGAGTTTCTGGTTCTCGCGGATGGCGACGAATTCCATCTCGGGGGTGATGATGCCCTTGCGGGCGTAATGCATCTGCGTCACGTTGGCGCCGGCCTTGGCGCGGCGCGGGCGGCGGGCGAGGTCGAAGCGCAGTTCGGCCAGCTCGGCATCCGACGCCCGCTGCTGGCCATAGCTGGACGACAGGCCGGGCAGTTCCTCAGTGTCGTTGCGTTCGGCAATCCATTGCGCGCGCAAGCCCGGCAAACCCTTGCGGATGTCGATTTTTGCCGCCGGGTCGGTGTAAAGACCCGAGCAGTCATACACGGCGATCGGCGGGTTGGGCTCGTCGCCGGTCGGGCTCTGGGCAATCTCGCGCATCGGTACGCGAATGTCGGGGCGGCTGCCGGCAACGTAAATCTTGCGCGAATTGGGCAGGGGGGCGATGGCGGCGGCGTCCACGTGGGCGTCGGCGGCGATGAATTTATCGGTGGCGTTCATGGGGCGTTCCGGCAGGCTAGGGCAAAGTTTGAAGCTACTGGAAAGGCCGGGCGAATGCAACCCGCGAGGCTGAAAGGGCAATCGACCCCAATTCGGCATAGGTACCGCTTTCGATTGGCGCTAAAGTAGCGCGATGCCGGGCGCCATGTGAGCAAAGCCCGAGCGGGGAAAAAGGGAGAGCAATGCAAGTGTTCCGCCTGCTGCAGATTTTTCTTGCGGCCTTGGCAGTGACGGCCGGAAGTCAGGCGGGGACGGTGTTTGCCCGCGACGTCTCGGCAGCGGCGGCGCCCGTGCTGCTGGCACAGGCGATTCCGACGCCCTCCGGAGAGCGACCCCAGCACATCCCGCTGGCGCCCATCAAGCTGGCGGTGCCGCCGCCACGGCCGAAGCCGGTGGTGCCCAAGATCATCGAAGAAGTTGAGCCCGAGTTCGCCCCCATCGAGGAAGACGTTTGCGCGGAAGCCCCCGACGCGGCAGACGGCAAGTTGGGCGCTGCCCGCCGCGCCGCCAAAAAAGCCAATTGTCCGCCCAAGCCCGAAGAAAAACCGCTGGCGCCCAAGCGCGTGCACTGGGCCTACGAAGGTGAGGGTGAGCCGGCCAATTGGGGCAATCTGCGCAGCGCCTACCGGGCCTGCGCCGCTGGTCCCAATCAATCGCCGATCGACATCCGCAACGGTATCAAGCTCAGCCTCGACCCCATCGAATTCGCCTACCTGCCAAGCCAGGTCCGCATCGTCGACAGCGGCTATACCGCGGAGTTCAAGGTCGCCAAGGGGCTTGGCATCAGCGTCATGGGCAAGCGTTACGAGCTGACGGAGTTCCATTTTCATCGCCCGGCAGAAACGCAGATCGAGGGCAAGTCCTCCGACATGGAGCTGCAGCTGCTGCATCAGAGCGAAGACGGACAGATGGCGATCATCGCCGTGATGATCGAAAAGGGCCGCGAGCACCCGCTGATCCAGACCCTGCTCAACAACCTGCCGCTGGAATGGGGCATGGAAGTCGCGCCGACCGACCCGATCGACCCCATGCAACTGCTGCCCGAGACACTCGGCTACTGGACCTACATGGGCTCGCTGACCACGCCGCCCTGCACGGAAGACGTGGTGTGGCTGGTGATGAAACAGCCGCTGCAGATTTCGAGCGAGCAGTTCGACGTCTTCAAACGCTTCTATCGCAAGAATGCGCGGCCGCTGCAGCCGCTGAACGGGCGACTGATCAAGGAATCGCATTGAAGCGCCGTATCGCCATCGCCGACTTTTGGGCGGCGTCATTCCAGTGACTTTGCCTGCCGCGCGCCATGCCTGTCATTCCTGCTAACACGGGAATCCAGTGCTCCATTGAAGCTTCCGCCGTATCACCAGTGCCGAGTTTTCAGGCTGTGCTCTCAACAGACATGCCGGGACTCGCCCTGGCGGGACGGCGAAACCGATATCTCTCCGCTGGTGTATTGATCGATTATCATCATGTCCGCCATGACTGTTATCGACACTCCCACGCGCGAGCGCCTGTCCGAATATTGCCGCGACCATCACATCCGCCGGCTGTCACTGTTCGGCTCGCGGGCGAGGGGGAACGCCCATCCTGAAAGTGATATCGACTTGCTCGCTGAATTCGACGCCGGGATGGAACCCGGCTTGATTGGTCTGGCATCCATGGAAGCCGAGTTGTCCGGTTTGCTTGGGGGGCGCAAGGTCGATTTGCGTACTCCGCGGGAACTGAGCCGTCATTTCCGCGACGAGGTCATGCGCAATGCTCAAGTTCAGTATGCCGCCTGAAGATCGCGTACGCCTGTTGCACATGATCGAGGCAGCCAACGAGGCGATAGGTTTTGTCGCCGACAGCACGCGTTTCGAACTGGAGCAGGATCGTAAAACACTGTTTGCCGTGATCCGTTGCGTGGAAATCATCGGCGAAGCTGCCGCCAAGATATCCGAGGCAACGCGCTCATCGGCACCTGAGATTCCGTGGGTAGCCATCGTAGGCATGCGCAACCGACTGGTTCATGCCTATTTCGATGTGGATATCGATGTCGTATGGAAGACCGTCACTGTCGAGCTGCCAGCGCTGAAAGCTCGGCTGGAAGCATTGCTGTAGAGCATTCAAATCCAGTTAGCGAAAGTCGGCGCTGGAGGGACGGCGACGCTTGCCGCGATGAATTAAATGCGACTCCGGCTACTTGTATTTTCGGCATCCGCGAGAATGCCGCCCCTGCTTGACGTTTAACGCAGCGCGTTATACATTTACCCATGACGATTCGTTCATTCCGCTGCCCGGACACCGAGGCAATCTATGAGGGGAAGAGCCCCCGGCGGTTTCGGAATATTGAAAACGTCGCGCAACGAAAGCTGCAAATGCTGGACGATGCCATGGAATTGCGGGACTTGAAGTCGCCTCCCGGCAACCGGCTGGAGGCGCTGAGCGGCAATCGCGTCGGCCAGCACAGCATCCGCATCAATGTGCAATGGCGCGTCTGCTTCGCATGGACCGCTGCCGGGCCCGAGAATGTTGAAATCGTTGATTACCACTGAGAGGTACAGCATGGCCACCAACAAAATTCGACCTGTTCATCCCGGGGAAATTCTTCGCGAAGAATTTCTGGTTCCGCTCGACATGAGCGCCCACGCCCTGGCGATGGCGCTGCATGTCCCGGCGCCGCGAATCAACGACATCGTGCTTGAGCGGCGCGCCGTTACGCCCGACACCGCATTGAGGCTGGCGCGCTACTTCGACACGACCGCGCAGTATTGGCTCAACCTGCAGAGCTCTTTCGATCTGAAGCAGACGGAAAGCACGGTGGGCCCCAGGATCGAAAAAGAGGTTCATCCGATGGCTCACACCGCGTAGGGAGTTGGGTCGAGCCAGCCCATTCATTGGCCGATCATCGCCGTCCCGCCAACGCCGACTTTTTGGATTGCAATGTCGGAAACCGTCGTCTTCCCACCCATTGCTTCCCCCTCCGATTTTCCCTTGAGGTCGTATTTCACCTGCTCCGCCTCACCGCCCACGACGACCGTGTCAGGATGAAGATGGTATTATCGACCGACACTCCAAGGAGTATGCGAAATGAACGCCAGTCTGCTGAATCGAATCACGATCGAGCCGGGGAAATGTGGTGGAAAGCCTTGTATTCGAGGCATGCGCATACGGGTCAAGGATGTGCTCGGCCTTCTGGCGGCGGGCGCGAGTCATCAGGAAATCCTCGAAGACCATCCCGACCTTGAAGAAGCAGATATTCTCGCCGCGCTGAGTTACGCAGCCGAACAAAGCGACCATCTGATCCTGCGTGCCGCTTGAAACTCCTGGTCGACAACCAGTTACCTGAGGCTCTCGCTGCTTACCTGTCGGCGAACGGGATCGAATCCCGCCACGTGCGGCAGTTCGACCTTGGTGCGGTCTCGGACGCCGAAATCTGGAGTTTTGCCAAGGCCGAAGGGTTTCACCTCGTAACCATGGACGAAGATTTTCAGCACCTCGCCGCACGTTACGGCACGCCGCCGCAAGTGGTCTGGGTGCGGCTCGGCAACGTCCGTAAACTCGCCTTGCTGCAATCGTTTTCAGCCGTGCTTCCAGAACTCCGCGCGGGGCTTGAGAGCGGCGTTCCAGTTATTGAAATCGCTTAGTTTCGTCAGGCAAAGGCAGGCAGGTAAATGGGTAGCCCAACTGCAAAACTGCAGGGAACCGTGTTCCGCCCCCTGTTTCTCCTCAAGACTCAAAGCCAGTTCAGCTAAACGGGTCGGCAACGATTTTGTTTTCGCCATAGATGCCTCTCGTACGGAGGTTTTCAATCCCCTCTGACCCGCCGAGCGAGGAAGGTTCGTCGGGGGTAGTCCGGTCGCGTTGTCCGACGACGGCAGGGTTTTGGCCGGCTAGTTTAGCGACCGGCCCGGCGGGCCTTTCGCAGTGAGGGCAGCCCGCAGGGCCGGGGCGGCGGGGCGCGTTTCTTTGGGTACTTTCTTGCCGCGCAGCAAGAAAGTTCCTCGCCCGCCGGGGCGAGTCCCGGCATGTGGTTGAGGGCGCGGCGAATAAGTCGGCGCTGGCGATACGGCTAGGCACACCTACTTCGCGTAGCCGATTTCCTTCAGTGCCTCAAAAATCTTCGTCGCCAACAACGCATGCCCCGCGGCATTCGGGTGCAGTTGATCGCCTTTGAGATTGGTGTCGGACAGCACTTCCGGCAGGGCGTCGGCAATCAGCGGCACCTTGCGGTCCTTGGCGACTTCGGCGTAGAAATCGGGTGGCGACAGGTTGTTGAAGACGGCGCCGGCGAGGCTGGGTTTCGGGGTGGCGAGCAGCACCGCCTTGGCGCCTTGGGCCTTGGCCAGATCGAGCATGCGCCCGAGGTTGGCCACCGTCTGACCTTGCGCCTGGCGGCGCAGCATGTCGTTGCCGCCCAGCGTCACCAGCACCAGTTGCGGGTCGTGCTGTTCGAGCAGCGCGGGCAAGCGGTCGAGGGCCTGGGCGCTGGTGTTGCCGCTGATGCCGGCGTTGATCACGCTCCAGCCGGTTTTCTGGCCGAGCAGCGTCGGCCAGTCTTCGCCGGGCTGGACGCCGTGCGGTGCGGTCAGGCTGTCGCCCAGGGCCAGCACCCGGGTGCCGGACGGCAGCGCGTCGAGCTTCGGTTCGCTGCAGGCCGTAGCCAGCAGCAGGGCCAGTAGCGAGAGCAGCAGGCGCGCCAAAGAGAATGCCTTGTTCATGCGCCCTTACGACTGGCCGAAGACTTCATTGAGCTGGCGCGCGACGCGGATGAAGGTGGTGCGCTTGGAAAGTTCGCGCAGCTTGTGGGCGCCGACATAGGTGCAGGCGGAGCGCACGCCGCCGAGGATTTCCTGCACCGTGGCATCCACCGGCCCGCGGTGGTCGAGCAGCACTTCCTTGCCTTCCGAGGCGCGGTAGTTGGCGACACCGCCGGCGTGCTTGTCCATCGCGGTGCGCGAGCTCATGCCGTAAAAGCGCAGCTTGCGCGCGCCATCCTGTTCGACCACTTCGCCCATGCATTCGTCGTGGCCGGCGAGCATGCCGCCGAGCATGACGAAATCGGCGCCGCCGCCGAAAGCCTTGGCCAGGTCGCCCGGCGAGGTGCAGCCGCCGTCGGCGCAGATCAGCCCGCCCAGGCCGTGGGCAGCGTCGGCGCATTCGATGATGGCCGAGAGTTGCGGGTAGCCGATGCCGGTCATCTTGCGCGTGGTGCATACCGAGCCGGGGCCGATGCCGACCTTGACGATGTCGGCGCCGTCGAGAATCAGCTCCTCGGCCATTTCGCCGGTCACCACGTTGCCGGCCATGATGGTGATCTGCGGATAGGCTTCACGCAGATTGCGCAGGAACTCGACGAAGGAACTTGTGTAGCCGTTGGCGACATCGACACAGACATAGGCGATGGCGTCGCCGACGAGCTCCTTGACGCGGCAGAACTTGTCGTAGTCCTCGGTGGTGATGCCCATCGAGTAGAACACCGTAGCCTCGCCCGGCAGGCTCTGGAAGAAGCTTGCCAGCGCTGCCACGTCGTAATGCTTGTGCAGCGCCGTCGCCAACCGGTGGCTGTTCAGCGCCTGCGCCATCTCGAAAGTGCCGACGGTGTCCATGTTGGCGGCGATGATGGGTACGCCTTGGTACTTGCGGCCGGAGTGGCGGAAGACGAACTCGCGCGAAATATCGACGTCCGAGCGCGAAGTCAGCGTCGAGCGTTTGGGCCGTATCAGTACGTCCTGAAAGTCGAGCTTGAGCTCTTCTTCGATGCGCATGGCAGTTTCCTTTCCAGGAGCGGCTTGAAGGAAGGATAGGGCGGGCGAAGCGGTTGTCGCCGGATGGGTCGCCTGCCGCCGGCTTCAAGACGAGCTTACCGCGAAACCGGAGAAGCGGTCTGGCGCCAGGCGCCAGATCGGCCGATGCCCTGGCTGCCCGCTGCGCTCAAACCGATCGCGGGCGTCCGGTTTGAGCGCCATGTCGCGCTTTGCCGGCGTATTCGCTTTGCCGTGATGGCCGCCGTCAATTTCCTTGACGTCTGTATTAGTTTAAATATAATGACTGACTGGTCAGTTATTAGTGGACACGTTTTGGAACCTGTTGCACCTACCCGTCAACGCCGCAAGGAAGCGCGTCCCGCCGAACTCATGGCGGCGGCGCTGGAATTGTTTGTCGAAAAGGGTTTTGCCGGCACGCGGCTGGAGGACGTGGCGGCGCGGGCCAGCGTGTCGAAGGGCACGCTGTATCTCTACTTCGACAGCAAGGAGGCCTTGTTCAAGGCCGTGGTGCAGGAAGGCATAGTGCCGGTGCTCGAGGCGGGCGCAGGATTGGTCGATAGCTTCAAAGGCAGCAGCGCCGACCTGCTGCGGGAAATGCTGCGCGTGTGGTGGCAGCACATCGGCAATACGCATCTGGGCGGCATACCCAAACTGATCATCAGCGAGGCCGGCAACTTTCCCGAACTGGCGGCCTATTACAACGAGGCGGTGATCGTGCGCGGTCGCAATCTGATGCGGCGCACCCTGCAACGCGGTATCGACGCGGGCGAGTTTCGCGCAGTTAACGTCGAGATCGTGATCGACGTCATTTTTGCGCCGGTGCTGATGATGATGATCTGGCGTTATTCGCTCGGCCCGTGTTGCGGCAATGCGCATGATCCGGAAACCTACCTGAATACCCACCTCGACCTGGCATTGGGAGGACTGGCCGCACCGGTCGCGCCGCGCCAGAGGAGAAAGCCCAAGTGAAGCCCACCTTCCTGCCATTTCTGCTTTTGCCTCTACTGCTTTCCGCCTGCGGCGACAAAAGTGCTGAGGTGCCCAAGCCGGCACCTGTGGCGCCGGCAATCAGCGCCGTGAGCTACGAATCGCTGCGCAGCTATCCGCAACGCGAGGCGCCGGCCAGTGTTCTGGGCAAGAACGAGACCCGGCTCGCGGCCGAGGTCTCGGCCCGGATTCTGACACTGCCGGTGGATGCCGGCGACCGCGTGCGCAAAGGTCAGATTGTTGCCCGACTCGATGCGCGCGATGCCGAACTGGCTCTGGCGCGCGCCGACGCCGCGCTGGCGCAGGCGCATGCGCGAGCGGCGCAGGTGCTGGCGCAAACGCAACGCGCGCGCAGTCTGCGCGAAAAGAACTTTCTCTCCGCCGAGGCGCTGACATTGAGGGAAACCGAGCTGGTGCTGGCCGAGGCAGATACCCGTGCGGCACAGGCCGCGCGCGCCACCGCCGCGCGCGGCGTGGAAAAATCCACCTTGCGCGCGCCCTTCGATGCCATCGTCCGTGCGCGCAGCGGCCAGGTCGGTGAAATCACCGCGCCCGGCGCGCCGCTGCTGACCTTGGCCGATACCAGCGACTTGCAGCTGGTCGCGCAAGTGCAGGCGCGCGATGCGGAAAGTCTGGCGCAGGCGGCGGCACCCGAATTTGTCGCCGGCGGAATTCGGCACGCGCTGAAACCCTTGCAGATTTCCGGCGCCATCAGCCGCGAAGCCCGCACCATCGAAGCGCGATTCTCGTTTGCCTCGGCGCCGCTGCCACCGGGCAGCGAGGGGCGCCTGGTGTGGCGTGATGCGCAGGCGCACATTCTGCCCGACATGATGGTGCGCCGCTCGGGCCGCTACGGCGTGTTTGTGGTCGAAGCCGACAAAGTCCGCTTCGTCGCCATCGACGGCGCCCAGGAGGGCCGGCCGGCCGCGCTCGACCTGCCGCCCGATACCCGCGTGGCGCAGCAGGGCCGGCAGGCGTTGCAGGATGGCATGAGTGTTGTGGTGCAGTCTCGTTGACGCAACGAGCCAACGGATTCGGAGCGACGGTGATAGTCGAGCGAAGCGAGCATGCCAGTAGCCTCGCCCCGGGGCGGGGATGGGGTGGGGGGCCTTCAATTCGCCTTTCGCGTGTTTCATCATCAGAGGTACCGGATCACTGCATGAAAGCCAGCCCGTCATGAAGTTCTACGCCGCACTGCTGCGCAATCATCCGCTGGCCAACATCGCCTTTCTGGTGGTCTTGATCATGGGTGCGATCGCCTATGTGACCATGCCCCGTGAGCAAGACCCGGAGATCAACTTCAACTGGGTGATGGTGACGACGGTGCTTCCCGGCGCGTCGGCCGAGGACGTTGAAACGCGGGTGACCAAGCCGCTGGAAGACGCGATCAAGGGCATTTCCGATGTGCGCTTCGTGATGTCGTCGTCGCGCGAAAACGTGGTGTCGATTCTGGTGCGCTTTCGCGACATCGACGAACGCACCTTCGACAAGCGCATCAACGACCTGCGGCGCGATATCCAGAACAAGGCCAACAGTGAGCTGCCGCCCGAAGCCAAGGATCCGAACATTCTCGAAATCACCACCTCCAACGGCTTCCCGACGGCGATGGTGCTGGTTACCGGGCAGGCGGCGGACGAGATTCTGCGCAACCGGGCGCGCCTGACCAAGGACGAAATCGAGCGCATGCCGGGGGTTGATCAGGTCTTCGCCACGGGCTTGCGCGGTCCCGAACTGCAAGTCGAACTCGATCCCGTGGCCCTGGCCAATCGCGGCCTGACCGCGGCGGATGCGGCGAACAGCATCTCGGCCTGGTTTCGCGACACCTTCGCCGGCAAAGTGGAAACGGCGGGCGACGAAGAGCGCACGGCCTGGCTGGTGCGGATGATCGGGCAGACTGCCGACCCGGAAGAGATCGCGCAAATTCCGCTGATCAGCCCCGCGCGGCGCGAGCCGACGCCGCTGGGCAGCGTCGCCGAAGTGTCGCGCGGGCGGGCCAAGGCCGGCAGCCTGGCGAGCTATGGCGGCAACCCGGCGGTGATTCTGGCGGTCACCAAAAAGAGCAACACCAATACCCTTGATCTGGTCGAGCGCCTCGATGCCTTCATTGGCCAACAGAACCCGAGATTCCTCGCCGAGGGCGTCAAGCTGCAGTTGCTCGACGACCAGACGGTGCCGACGCGCGAAGCCATCGGCACCATGGAGCGCAATGCCCTGCAAGGCCTGCTGGTGGTGTTGGCCATGTGCTGGCTTTTCCTCGGCACACGAATCTCGGTGCTGGTCGGTCTGGGCATTCCATTTTCCCTGGCCGGCACCTTCGCCGTGCTGCAGGCGATGGGCTACACCATGAACATTTCGGTGCTGCTCGGCGTGGTGATCGCGCTGGGCATGTTGGTGGACGACGCCGTGGTGGTGGTCGAGACCATCTACTACCGGATGCAGCGCGGCGAGCCGGTGCTGGCCGCCGCGATCAATGGCGTGCGCGAAGTCTTCGCGCCGGTGACGGCCTCGGTAGCGACCACGCTGGCGGCCTTTCTGCCCCTGATGCTGCTGCCAGGCATTGTCGGCAAGTTCATGTTTGTGATTCCCTTCGTGGTCACGCTGGCGCTGACCATCAGCCTGCTCGAAGCCTACTGGATGATGCCGGCGCACATGATCCTGCTCTCGCCCAAGGCCGGCGACGGCCATCTGAACACCTGGCGCGACCGCTTCAATCACTGGTTGCGGGTCAAGTATTCGCGCCGCCTGTTGTGGGTCATGCGCCGGCCCAAGCGCTCGCTGATCGTTGCGGTGGGCCTGATGCTGGGCGCCGTGGCGGCGGTCAATGTCGGTTTGGTGCGGATTCAGTTTTTCGCCTTCGATCCCTTGCGCCTGTTCTACGTCAACGTCGATATGCCGGCCGGGGCGCCGATCGAGCAGACCCTGGCCAACGCACAACGACTCGAAGCGGCGGTAAGCAAGCATTTGCGGCCGGGCGAGGCGCGCAATGTAGCCTCCTATGCTGGTGTCAAGTTCTCGGATACCGAGCCCCTGTATGGCGAATCCTACGGCCAGGTCACGGTGTCCCTGAATCCCAAGGGTGACGGCCGCGGCGTGGAAGACATCGTCGAGAGTATGCGCGCCGAGATCGAGGCTTTGCCGACGCCGGGCAAGGTGACCTTCACCATGATTTCCGGCGGCCCGCCGCTGGCCAAACCGATCAAGGCGCGGGTGCGCGGTGATGAGCCCGAAGAGCTGCGCGCCGCCGCCGATGCGCTGCTGAAGATCGTGCGCGCGGTGCCGGGGGCAAAAGACGTGGCCGATGACGACGTGCCGGGACGGCCCGAACTGGTGCTGGCGCTGGACCGCGTCGCCCTGCGCGCCGCCGGTCTCGACGCGGCGACCGTGGCGCGCCTGGTACGGCTGCATGCCGACGGCGAGATCGTCGCCACCATGCGCGACAAAGGCGAAAAGGTCGAGCTGCTGGTGCGCGCCCGGCATCGGGACGATGGCACTGTCGGCGCCGACATCACTCGCCTGCTCGATGATCCCGTGGCGTTGCCCTCGGGAAGCGCCACCACGTTGCGCACCCTGGTCACGGAAGAAACGCGGATCGGCAAGGGGGTGATCAAGCACTACAACCTGCGCCGCGCGATCACGGTGGAGGCCGATCTCGACAAGAAATTGATCGATACCGTGGCGGCCAACAAGATCATCGCGGCGGAATGGAACAAGCTCGCCGCCCAATTTCCCAGCACCGACATCGATTTCTCCGGCGAGCTCGACGACATCCAGGAAAGCCTTGACGCCATGGCGCTGTTGTTTCTGATGGGGCTGGGCCTGATCTATCTGATTCTTGCCACGCAATTCAGGAGCTATTTCCAGCCCATGCTGATCCTGGTAACGGTGCCGCTGGCTTTCACCGGCGTGGTGCTGGGCCTGGTGGTGGCGCGCATTCCCTTGTCCTTGTACACGCTCTATGGCGTCATCGCGCTGACCGGTATCGCGGTGAATTCGGCGATCGTGCTGATCTCCGCCGCAAACGAGCGCCTGGAGTCCGGTATGGGCGTGCTGCATGCCGCCGTGTATGCGGCGCGGCGGCGCGTGGTGCCCATCATCATTACCTCCGTGACCACCATCGGCGGCCTGTTTTCGCTGGCCTTCGGTCTCGGCGGTTACTCCCTGCTGTGGGGGCCGGTGGCGGCATCCATCGTCTGGGGCCTGGGTTTTTCAACCGTGCTGACGCTGTTCGTCATGCCGCTTCTTTATTGGATGTTCATGCGACGCGGGCATCGTCCTGCTGCGCCTGCCGGAGTCACGTCATGAAATCAGCATTCCTGTTCGTTCCTGTCATCGCTTTGCTTGCGGCCTGCAGCGTGGCGGAACCGCCCGCCGCCCCGCCCAAGGTGGTACGCACGCTAAAAGTCGGCGCTGGGGCTTTGCATGACGGGAATTCCCCTTCGGGGGCCGTCAATACGGCGACGATCCGCAGCTACAGCGGCGAAGTGCGCGCCCGGATCGAAACCGTGCTGGCCTTTCGCGTCGGCGGCAAGATCGTCGCGCGCGAGGTCGATGTCGGCGCGGCGGTGAAGGCCGGCCAGCCGCTGGCCCGGCTCGATC
>JAIPCT010000090.1 GCA_021738065.1 Burkholderiaceae bacterium | reverse complement strand
GCTGCGCGCGAATCCTCCCGGCTGATCCAGTTTCTCCGACTGGCGCAGAATGCCCTGACGCGAAATCAGGCCGCGACTGGGTTTGAAGCCGAATACGCCGCAATAGGCGGCGGGCCGAATCAGTGAGCCATTGGTTTGCGTACCCAGTGCCAGCGGTACCATGCCGGCGGCGACGGCGGGCGCCGAGCCGCTCGACGCCCCGCCTGGCGTGTGCTCGAGGTTGTGCGGGTTTCGTGTCTTCCCAGGAAAATAGGTGGCCATTTCGGTGGTCACCGTCTTGCCCATGATGATCGCTCCGGCGGCGCGCAGGAGATCGACTACCTTGGCGTCATGCCAGGGCGCACGCCCCGCATGCAAGGGAGTGCCGTCTTCGGTCGGCATGTCGCCGGTATCGATGATGTCCTTGATGCCGACCGGTATCCCGTGCAACAGTCCGAGCGGTTTGCCCGCGGCTCGCAACTGGTCGGCACGTTGGGCCTGTGCCAGGGCATGCTGCGGGTCGAAATAGGCCCAAGCCTGTATCTCCGGCTCACGCGCCTGAATTTGCTCGATGCAGGCTTGCACCAGATCCGTGGAACTGAACAGTCCGTCGCGAATTCCCTGGGCCGCCTGACAGGCGCTCAGCAAGTTCAGTTGTTTCATGAAACCCTCTTGTGAATATTCATCAGTTGCCATAAAGCAGGTCGGGCAACCAGAACACGATCTGCGGGAAGATATAAACGGCGGCCATGGCGACAAACACCATGCTCAGGAAGGGCAGGCAGCCCTTGAAGATGGTCACCAGCTGAATATGTTTTGGTGCCACGCCCTTCAGGTAGTAGGCCGACATCGCCATCGGCGGAGTCAGGAAGGAGGTCTGCAGGTTCAGCGCGATCAGGATGCCGAAGAACATCGGGTCAACACCGAAATGTGGCAGCAGCGGCAGGAAGATCGGCACGAAGATGATAATGATCTCGCTCCATTCCAGCGGCCATCCCAGCAGGAAGATGATCAACTGCGACAGCAACAGGAAGGTGATGGTATTCAGATCCATGCTGAGCACAAAATCCTTGATCAGGCCTTCGCCGCCGAGGTAGGAGAATACCGAGGAGAAGGTCCAGGAGCCGACGAACAGCCAGCAGACCATGGCGGTGGTGCGCGCGGTGAGGAATACCGCTTCCTTGAGTCGCTCCCAGGTCAGCGAGCGATAGGCAGCCGCCAGAATCACGCCGCCCATGGCGCCAATTGCCGCCGCCTCACTCGGCGTTGCCAGGCCGAACAGTATGGCGCCGAGTACCGACAGAATCAGCACCGCCAGCGGCAGGAAGGCCTTGGCCAGCAACACGAAAACCTTGAACCAGCTGACACCCTCGTAGGCCTCCTTGGGCAGCTTGGGCGCCAGGGATGGATTGAGGACCACGCGGGTCACCACATAAATCATGTACAGACTGGCCAGCAGAAAACCCGGAAGCAATGCAGCAGCATAGAGCTTGACCACGGAAATCGCCGAAGTCGCGCCATAGACAATGAGCATGATCGAGGGTGGAATCAAAATGCCCAGCGTGCCGCCGGCGGCAATCACTCCGGTTGAGAGCTTGTGGTCGTAGCCGGCCTTGATCATGGCGGGAAGTGCCAGCAGGCCCATCAGCGTCACCACGGCGCCGACGATACCCGTCGCCGTGGCGAACATCGCGCAGGTGACCAACGCGGCAATGGCCATGGCGCCGGGAACGGCGCGGAACGCAAGTTGCAGGCTTAGAAACAGGCGATCAAGAATATTCGCCCGTTCGACGATATAGCCCATGAAGAGGAACAGCGGAATGGCTGTCAGCACATCGTTGTTCATGACGCTGAAGGTGTTCTGCGTCAGCAGATAGAACACCCGGCTGTCGAAAAAGGCTTGGTCGGGCGTGAAATACGCGTAGTAGCCGAAGCCAACGCCCATGGCCATCAGCGTGAAGGCGATCGGGAAGCCGAGCAGGATGACGAATATGAACGAGCCCAGCATCATCAGGGCGATTTGCGGATCCGTCATTTGGCTTCTCCGGGCAAGGCTGCGTCGTGGCCCATTTGATTCTCTTTTTCGAGCTGTTTTACTATTGCCGATTCCAGTTCTTCGACATCGTGCAGCCGTTCCGGCCATTCACCGCTGCGGATACAAACAATGCAGCGCAGGATTTCCGCGACGCCTTGCAGGGCCAGCAGGGCGCCTGCTGCGGGAATGATCAGCTTGAGTTGCCAGATCGGCACGCCGACCGGGCTATTCACGCTGACCTCGCCGATGCGCATCGATTCGATGCCGTAACTCCAGCCGGCGTACATCAGGGCGATGACGCCAGGGAAGAAAAATATGATGTAGAGCACCAGTTCTACTCCGCCCTGAACCCGCGGCGGCATCAGACGGTAGAAGATGTCGCCGCGCACATGGGCGCCGCGTGATAGCGCGTAGGCGCCGGACATCAGGAACAGGCCGCCATAGAGAATGTAGCTCATGTCGAAGGCCCAACTGGTGGGGTCGTTCAGCACATAGCGCACGAACACTTCATAAGAGGTACCCAGTGTCAGCACGACGATGCACCAGGCGAAGGCATGCCCGACCGATTTTGACATCTGATCGATGCCGTGCAGCAGTGATTGAATCGACATAGGAATTCGCTCTTTGGAGATCCGGCGGGAATGCCTGAGCATCCCCGCCGTGGCTTATGCAGTGCCAAGCATTATCAGTGGCAAACGCTCAGAAGCCGAGCTTGCCGTGAATATGCTCATACGCTGCCTTGTAGTCGGCGTTGTTGAAGAAGTTGTAGTAGCCAACCCGCTTGCCCCATGCCAACTGCGATTCCCACACCTTTTTGAAGAACGGATCTTCCTCCGTGAGCTTTGCGACGATCTTGTCCCAGGCCTTGATCTGCGCGTCGAAAACACTCTGCGGTGTACGCAGGATATTGACCTTTTCCTTGCTCTTCAGTTCGGCCAAATCCTTCGAGTAGTTGTCCATCGCCGTGGCGTAATTGGCGGTGGACGCCGCTTCCGCCGCATAGCCAAGTATCGCTTGCAGGTCCTTGGGCAAGGCGTTGAACTTCTTCTTGTTGAAAATGATCTCGAAGAATTCCATGGCCTGGTGATAACTGCCCATCATGTAGTTCTTGGCCACGTCCTGCGCTCCAAAGCGACGGTCGGAGGTCGGGTTGTTGAACTCGAAGGCATCGATCACGCCGCGCTCCATGGCGGGGACGATTTCGCCGCCGGGCAACTGCGTCACCTTCATGCCCATTTCCTGCATGAGGTCGGCCGCGAGTCCCACAGTGCGGTATTTGAAGCCCTCGAGTTCCTTGGCCGACTTGATCGGCTTCTTGAACCAGCCCAGCGGCTGGGTCGGCATCGGCATGGCAAAGAAGCCGACCACGTCGAGCTGAAGTTTTTCCATCAGCTCGTTGTAGAACGGCATGCCCTCTTTGTGGATCCAGGCCAGATTCTGGTTGGCATCGCAGCCGGTAATCGGTCCGGAGCCGAACATCGAAGCCACCTTGCTCTTGCCGTACCAGTACACCGCTACCGAGTGGGCGCCATCGATCACGCCCTTTGAGGTCGCATCCATCACTTCGAAGGGCTTGACCACCGATCCGGCGATCAGGTAATCGATACGCAGGCGGCCGTCGGCCATCTCGTTGACGCGTTTGACATACTCCTCGGCCATCTCATTGAAGATGTCCTTGGCGCCCCAGGCGCCCTGCATCTTGAAAACGATCGTCGACGGTTTGACGGCGATTGCAGGAGCCGCCGGCGCTGGAGCCGCGACCTCGGTTTTGCCGCAAGCTGCCAATGTTGCTGCTGCCGCAACGCCTCCAGCCGTCATGAGAAATTTCCGTCGGGTTGCCCCGTCTTCGGCGGCCAACAGCTTGGTTTGCTCTAACTCTTCTTTCATGGCGATTCTCCTCCTGATGGTTGAACAATAGGGCTTGCTGCCGTTGTTAGGCCAGGGATCCCCGCCCTGTGCTTCAGATTCGTTCACGAAAACCTGAGAATGTGTTGTCTAAAGTGCTCCGCTACCGTCCTCCCGGGATCATGCCCAGACGATGAGACATCAACTTGGCCAGTTCGTGGACAGTTCTGGCCGCGAGTTCGGCCCCGCGCAGCGTTCCCGCCGTTTTCATCATGCTGAGCGCTACAGCGGCCACGGCCTGGCGTCCGCTAGCATCAAAAATGGGCGCGCCATAACAGCACATTCCCTCGCGCGCCTCTTCGTCATCCAGCGCAAAGCCCTGATTGCGGGCGACGTCAAGACTGGCCAATAGGGTCCTGATCGTTGTCAGGCTGTTTGGCGTCAGTCGGGTCAGTTTCTTGTTTTTATAGAGTTGGCGAATTTGTTCGTTGGTCATGGTACTGAGCAGCGCCTTTCCCGTTGCGGTGCAGTGGGCCGGGAGGCGCATGCCGATCCGGTAGGTCAAGGCAAATGGCTGACTGCCGTTGCGGCAGGCAACATAGACAACATCGGTTCCGTCCATGACAGCCAGAACCGCCGATTCCTCCGGCATCATTTGCAGCGAGTCCCAGGCGCGACCGAATTCCTGGGTGAGGTCGGTGCGCGACAAATAAGCGTAAGCCAGATCGACCAGGTGCGTGCCCAGATGGTAGCTGCCGTCGTCGAACCGCGTGAGCAGACCGGCCTGGGTCAGGCTGGTGCACAGGCCCAGCACGCTGCTCTTGGGCAGGGCAACCGCCTTGCTCAATTCCGACAGGGTGAACGGATTGCGGGATGCCGCGACGACGTCGAGCAAGCGCGCACCTTTCAATACGGATGGAACCACCGCCTTGGGCAAGCTATCTCCTCCGGGCCGCTGAGCATTCAGATGCTCGCGTCGTCTTTAGATTTAAACATTTCAGCGGCTATCATTACACAAGATTCATGTTTGTGGATGCTGTTCATATATGCGAACAACGAAGCCGAGGAAGATTCTTGCGGTTGATGTTGTGCCGGGTCGAATGACATCGATGTCAGGCGGCGCTTCAGTCGTCGAGCTGGGGTGGCGGTGCGAAAAGAGCTAGTTCGCCTTGAGATGAATCATCTCCCGCGTGCGCCGCGCTGCTCGCCGCTAGCGTGCTGGCGCGCACGCCAAGCAAACGCAGTTTCAGCTCCAGCGGTACGCGGCGCAGACATTCGCGCGCCGCGCGCCGGATGATCGCGGGGTCTGCCGTGGGGCTGGCAAGCGAGAGATCGCGGGTCACCGTGCGAAAGTCCTCGAAACGCAGTTTGATACCGATGGTACGCGCCAGAAAGTGCTTGCGCTGAAGGTCGGCGCTGACCTGCGTACACAGCGCGGTGAATACCTGGGTCAGCGTGGCGCGGTCCTGGCGGTGGTCGAGGTCGCGCTCGAAGGTGGTTTCGCGGCTGATCGATTTTGGGTCCGAACGGGTCACCACCGGCCGTTCGTCGATGCCGTTGGCAACCCGCTGCAGCCATTCGGCAAAAGTGCGCCCAAAATGCTCTTGCAGCAAGGCAGGATCCGCGCGCGCCAGATCGGCGATGGTGTACACGCCGAGTGCCGCCAGTTTTTCGTTAGCCTTGGGTCCGATACCGTTGATCTTGCGCACGGGTAGCGGCCAGATGCGCAGCGGTATGTCAGCAGGCTCCAGCAACGTGAGGCCGTCTGGCTTGTCGAGGTCGGAGCCGATTTTGGACAGAAGCTTGTTGGGGCCGATGCCGATTGAACAGGCGAGTCCGGTGGCTTGCGTCACCGCCTGCTTGATGCGGCGGGCGATGGCAAGGGTATCGCCAGGGAGATTGGTCAGGTCAATGAAGATTTCGTCAATGCCGCGATCCTCGATGTCGGGGGCAATGGCCGCGACGGCGGCCTTGAACAACCGAGAGTAGTGGCGATAGGCATCGAAATCGACCGGCAGCAGGATTGCATCGGGGGCAAGCTGCGCGGCTTTCATCAGCCCCATGCCGGAGAAGGCGCCCAAAGCCCGCGCTTCATACGTTGCGGTGGTGATGACGCCGCGCCCGACATAATCTCGCAGGCGGGCAAAACGCCTGCTGCCGTCGGCCAGCAGTACCGGCTGGTGAATGCGCCGGCCCCCGATCACCACCGGCTGGCCGCGCAATTCGGTGTAGCGCAGCAATTCAACGGAAGCATAGAACGCGTCCATGTCGAGATGTGCGATGCGGCGGATAGCTGGTTCCATCGAAGAGTGAAGATACCGGAAACTCAAGACGAACTAGAAAGACTCCGGTTTAGGCTAGGATTGCTGCATCGGGGAAAGCCTGAATCAACAACTGAACTGAGCCATGATCAATGACATCCTGCCGGTCTTGACACCGAAGATTGCCGCGCTGCGACGCGATATCCATGCCCATCCTGAACTGGCATTTGACGAGCATCGTACCGCGGGCAAGGTCGCTGCCTTTCTTGAGCACCTGGGCCTTGAAGTGCACCGGGGGATTGCCCGCACCGGCGTTGTTGCGAAGCTCACGCTCGGCACCAGTTCACGGGCGATCGGCTTGCGCGCCGACATGGATGCGCTGCCGCTGGCAGAGCTGAATACCTTCTCCCACCACTCGACTCACGAAGGAAAGATGCACGCCTGCGGTCATGACGGCCATACCGCGATGCTGCTGGGCGCGGCGGATGCCTTGTCGCAACTCGGCGGTTTCGACGGCACGGTGTATTTCATATTCCAGCCGGCCGAGGAACACGAAGGGGGTGGTCGGGTGATGGTCGAGGAGGGATTGTTCGAGCGTTTCCCGATGGAGATGGTGTTTGGCCTGCACAACTGGCCGGGCATGCCCGCAGGCAGTTTCGGTGTGACCGAAGGTCCGGTGATGGCGGGCACGGATTGCGTCGAAATCGAAATCACCGGGCGTGGCGGCCATGCCGCGATGCCTCATCAGGCGGTGGATGTGGTGTTGGCCGGGAGTGCATTGGTGCAGGCCGCGCAGTCCCTGGTGTCGCGCAATACCGATCCGCTGGATGCGGCGGTGGTCAGCGTGACCCGCTTTCATGCCGGTCATGCCGACAATGTGCTGCCCAAGACTGCCGTGCTCGGCGGCACGGTGCGTTCGCTCAACGGCAGATTGCAGGATGCGCTCGAGGACGGCTTGCGGCGAATCTGTTGCGGCATCGAAGCCACCTATCAGGTCAGTATCGATCTGCGCTACCAGCGCGGCTACCCGCCGACCATCAATGCGCCGGGTCCGACGCGCATTGCCGGCGAAGCGGCGCGCGAAGTGGCGGGGGAAGCCAAGGTCATGACGCAACTACCGCCCAGCATGGGCGCCGAGGATTTTGCCTATATGGCTCAGGTAGTGCCGGCCTGCTATGTCTGGCTGGGAAATGGTCCGGGAGAAGGGGGCTGCATGCTGCACAGTCCGCACTACGATTTCAACGACGAAATCATTGCCACCGGGATCCGCTATTGGGTGCGACTGGCGCAGCGGGCGCTGGCCTAAGATTCAAGCAGCGGAAAAGGGCACTCCCGACGCTGCAACAGGATAAAAGCGGCGCAAAGACCTGCCCGCTTCCATCCTCACCCGCACGGAGGAGGTGACTCATTTGCTTACTGCGCTCGACGCTCGCCCGGCGCTGCGAACGCGTCATTTCACGTCGGAAACAACAACGGGCAGCCAGGCTGCCCGTTGTCTTGCCCGACTCGACAGATCCTGGCTTACTTGACCCGGTTGCGGTACTCGCCGGTGCGCGTATCGATTTCGATCTTGTTGCCGATCTCGACAAACAGAGGCACCGGGATTTCCATTCCGGTGCTGATCTTGGCGGGCTTCATGACCTTGCCGGAAGTGTCGCCTTTGACCGCGGGTTCGGTGTAGATGACTTCGCGCACAACGCTGTTGGGCATCTCGACCGAGATGGCCTTGCCGTCGTAGAAAACCACTTCCACCGGCATGCCGTCTTCGAGGTAGCTGACCGCGTCGACCATGTTTTCGCCTTCGACTTCGTACTGGTTGTACTCGGTGTCCATGAACACGTACATCGGGTCGGCGAAGTAGGAATAGGTGCATTCCTTGCGCTCGGGAACCACCTGATCGAACTTGTCGTCAGCCCGATAGACAGACTCCGAAGCCGCGCCGGTGAGCAGGTTCTTGAATTTGAATTTGACGACGGCGGCGCTGCGACCACCTTTGTTGTATTCGGCCTTTTGCACGACGAGAGGATCGTTACCGACCAAGACGACGTTGCCGGCACGGAGTTCCTGCGCGGTTTTCATGATTGAGCTTCCTGCTCGGGAAATAAACCGCTTATTTTAGCCGCTCAAGGCAGAACTGCACAAGCGTGCTCGTCAGGTCAGCGCGGGCTGCCAGCGTCTTTTCCCATTGCTTTATCGGGTCGCCGAGGGCCGGCAGGCTGGCGGCGAATTCCGGCCAATTCAGCCGGCCTTCGCCGTTCCAGGCGTGCCAGAACTGCCTCAGTTGAGTTCCGGCCGGGTGTTTCGCCAGAAATGCCTCGAGTTTTGTCAGATGGCTACCCGCATCCTGCGGATAGATATGCCAGACAAAGGGTTTGGCCGCCCACTGGGCGCGGACAAAGGAGTCCTCGCCGCGAACGAAGTTCAGATCGCAGGCCCAGAGCAGTTCGTCGTAGCGGGCCTGGGGCAGAAAGGGCAGCGGGTGGATGCTCAAATTACCCGCGGAATGGGCGGCTTCGGCGAAGCCCGGACACAGCACGCGCAATAGGCGTGACGGTGTCGCCCAGGCAGCCCATGCCTGCATGAGCTCCGGCCAGGCCGGGTTGGGATAACTGAACAGGGAAATGGCCAGTTCTCCGGGCGCTCTTGCCGGCAGGCCGAACTCGGTGCGGAAGGCAGCTTCGTCGAAGGCGCATCGGCGCTGTGCATAGTCGGCTTCACGCAACAATCCGCCGGTCGCTTCATCGAAACCCGGAAAGAAGAAGTGCTTGACCAGCGGCAGGCGCGGATGAGGCGAACTCAGGCGGTGACAGCCGGCAACCCAGTTTTCCGCCGAGAGGTACTCGAGATTGAGCCAGACCGGAGGGCGGAACGGAGTCGCCATGGCCTCGACATAGGCCGCCGGCAGTTCGCAAGCGAAGGCTTCGATGACAACTTCGGCGCAGTCAGTGGGCAGCCAGGTGGCGGCAAATGGCTTGGGCCAGATGCGGACATCGACCGGGCTGTTGGCGAAATCCGGCGCCAATCGCCGCAAGGGACGGATATCGTCAATCCATAGCCTGACCCGCCAGCCGTGTTCTTTTGCCAATTGGCGCGCGAGGCGCCAGCAGACGCCGGCATCGCCGTAGTTATCGACGACAGTGCAGAAAATGTCGCAGCGTGGTGGTTGGTTCATCATGGCGAGGCGGTATCCTAGCCGAATGAACGCACTTTTAGCTTGTACCGATTGTCCGCGCCTGGCGGGCTTTCTCGCGGAGGTTCGCGAGCGCCAGCCCGATTACCACGCCCGTCCGGTGTTGCCTTTCGGTGATCCGCGAGCTCGCCTGCTGGTGGTCGGCCTTGCGCCCGGCATGCACGGCGCCAATCGCACGGGACGCCCGTTTACCGGCGACTATGCCGGCATCCTGCTCTACGAAACACTGCATGCGTTTGGTTTTGGCTCGCAGCCGGCGTCGCTGGCTGCCAACGATGGTCTGCGGCTGACGGATTGCCGCATCACCAATGCGGTGAAATGCCTGCCGCCGGCGAACAAGCCGGAGCCGGCCGAGATCAAGGCCTGCAACCATTATCTTGCCGAAGAACTGGGTGTCTCGCCCGATGTGAAAGTGATTGTTGCGCTGGGCCTGGTCGCACACAAGGCGGTGCTGATGGCGCTGGGTCTCAAACAATCCGCGCTTGGTTTTGCCCACGCGGCCCGGCATGTCCTGCCCGATGGCCGCGTTTTGATTGACAGCTACCATTGCAGCCGCTACAACACCCAGACTCGCCGTCTCACCAGCGCCGACTTTCAGGATGTCTTCCACAAGGTTCGTGCCGAACTCGATGCCGCCTGACGCCAGCCAGCCGGGCGACGGCGCACCGAGTGCCGATGCCTTTGACAGTCGTGAGTTCCTCGCTACCCTGACCGAGGCGCCGGGTGTGTATCGCATGCTAGACGTCGAGGGCGGCGTGCTCTACGTCGGCAAGGCAAAAAATCTCAAGAAGCGCGTCTCGTCGTACTTCCAGAAAACCGGGCACAGCCCGCGCATCGCACTGATGCTGCAGCAGGTGGCGGCGATGGAAGTCACGGCGACCCGCTCCGAGGCCGAGGCGCTGATCCTGGAAAACACGCTGATCAAGAAACTCGCGCCGAAGTACAACATCCTGTTTCGTGACGACAAGTCCTATCCCTATATTGGCATCGGTGGCAAAGGCGGCGGCGAGTTTCCGCGGCTGTTTTACCATCGCGGCGGATTCGAGAAGAAGTCGCGTTACTTCGGCCCCTTCCCGAGCGGGCTGGCAGTGCGCGAAAGCATTCAACTGATCCAGAAGACATTCCTGCTGCGCACCTGCGAAGAGGCGGTATTTGCCCATCGCTCGCGACCTTGCCTGATGCATCAGATCAAGCGCTGCAAGGCGCCCTGCGTCGGATTGATATCAAAACCGGATTACGCCGCCGATGTTCGCCTGGCCGAGTTGTTCTTGCGCGGCAGGCACTCGGAGGTGATCGAGAATCTGTCGCAGCTGATGGCAGCGGCTGCGACGGCGCTGGATTTCGAGCAGGCGGCGACCTTGCGCGACCAGATCAAGGCCTTGCAGGCAGTGCTGCATCGCCAGTATGTGAGTTCGACACGGGAGGCCGACGTTGACATCATCGCTGCCGTGGTCGAGCGCGGCAGCCTGTGCGTCAACCTGGCCATGGTTCGCGGCGGCTTGCACCTGGGCGATCGCGCCTACTTTCCACAGGCGGCGGCCGATGCGGAAGCGACCGAAGGACTGTCCGCCTTTGTGGCCCAGCACTATGTCGCCCAGCCGGCTCCGACGCGCGTGATTCTGAGTCCCTATCCCGTTGATGATCTGCCCGAGGGTCTCAATGCCGGTCCGCCACGGAACGAGATGGAACGCGCCTGGGTTGAAATGGCAAGCAACAACGCCCGACTCGCCGCACTGGCACGCAGGCAGGCCAAGCTTCGTAGCAGCGGACGCCTGACTGCATTGCAGGAAGCCCTGGCGATGCCCGATCCGCCGCATCGCATCGAGTGCTTCGATATCAGTCACACCATGGGCGAGGGCACGGTGGCGTCCTGCGTGGTCTGTGTCGATGGGGCAATGAAGAAAGGTGACTACCGCCGCTTCAACATCGAGGGCATTACGCCGGGTGACGACTACGCGGCGATGCGCCAGGCGCTGACGCGGCGCTACGAAAAAGTCGCCACGGGCGAAACGGCGGCGCCGGACCTGATCCTGATCGACGGCGGCAAAGGTCAGCATCGGGTGGCGCGCGAGGTTTTTGCCGAACTGGGGCTGGATCACCTGGCGAGCATCGGTGTGGCCAAGGGCGAAGACAGAAAGCCGGGACTGGAAACACTCTTCGTTCATGGGCCAACTGGGCCACATGCGCTGCCGTTACAATTGGGCATGGAACATCCGGGCTTCCACTTGATACAAGAAATCCGCGACGAAGCGCATCGTTTCGCCATCGTCGGGCATCGGGCGCGGCGGGCAAAGGCGCGCGGACGCTCGAAACTGGAGGACGTGGCCGGCGTCGGTCCGGCCCGGCGGCGAAAGCTGCTGGCCCAGTTTGGCGGCCTCGACGGGGTGAGAGCCGCAACCATTGAAGACCTGTGTCGTGTCGACGGGATTTCCCGACGTCTGGCAGAGGAAATACACAAATCATTGAGATGACATGCCGCTGAATATTCCGAATTTGTTGACCTGGGCGCGCATTCTTCTCATTCCCTTGGTGGTGGGTGTGTTCTATCTTCCCTTCACCGCCGCGGAGCAGAACATCATCGCAACCGCCGCATTCCTTGTAGCGGCGATCACCGACTGGGTCGATGGCTGGTTGGCGCGCAAGTTGAATCAGACATCGGCTTTCGGGGCTTTTCTCGACCCGGTGGCGGACAAACTGATGGTGGCCGCCGCGCTGGTCATGCTTGTCGAGCTCAGCCGGGTCGACGCCATGCTGGCATTCATCATCATCGGTCGCGAGATCGCGATTTCGGCCCTGCGTGAATGGATGGCGAACATCGGCGCGGCGAAGAGCGTCGCGGTTTCTCTGATCGGGAAACTCAAAACCATCGCGCAGATGACTGCGATTCCGCTGCTGCTTTGGCACTCCCCGATCGGCCCGATCGACGTTCATCTGCTCGGCACCTGGTCGTTGTGGATCGCGGCGCTGCTGACATTGTGGTCGATGGTCTACTATCTGCGCAAGGCGTGGCCTGAGATCTCGGCGCGCAGTCGTTGACACAAATAATTCGACCGTTATAATGCGCGCCTGTTCTGCGGCAGTAGCTCAGTTGGTAGAGCGCAACCTTGCCAAG
>JAIPCT010000089.1 GCA_021738065.1 Burkholderiaceae bacterium | reverse complement strand
GGGCCGATGCCGACAGTGCGCGCGATAAAGTCGCGGGAGTCCTGGTACACCTGCCCGCAGGTCCGGCACTGCTTGGGAAAAGTGGTTTCCTCCATCTCGCACAGGCCGCGGAAAAACTCCGGATCGAAGGCAGAGGCCTGATCCGCGGGCGCGGGGGTGGCGGTCGAATGTGGTTGGTCCTTGGTCATGTCGAGAGCGTGTCGGAGATTTCGGCTTTGCAAAAATGCAGGTGAGTCGAGCAATACAGCGTCGGTGCCGTTTTTCCAAACCGCGAGAAGTCGCTTAATGGAAAATGATAACGGACGCGGCGCGAATAGTCACAGGAATTCTCCGCTGGCGCGTCCAGCGAGAACGCGTGTCATTGCCAAAAAGTCGGTGATGGCGATACGGCGATTCGAAGATTATCAGGTTGGAAAAGACAAACGGTGCGGATGAAGCTGCGCCGTTTGGTGGGGGATTTGCGACTAGGGAAGGGGTTTATCTAAAACCTCAGCGTTCAAAATCGCCGGCCTGCGCGGCTTTTTGTGTAGGTCCAGTGCATTGCAGGGTTGGGCGTCGACAGCTTTTCAGCATTGGTGATACCAATTGAGCGTGGGAATCTGCGGCGGCCTCAACTCAGCAAAAGCATGAATTCGATGTTCGCCGCAAACAAAGTGGCGACTCCACAGAAGGTCTGGATTCTCAGCATGCTGTGATCGTACAAAATCGACGCCAAGACCAACCGAACAATTGGTGTCTGGAAAGGCAATGGTTTCAACGGTTGTCTTATCAGGCGACCGAGGAGCGCTTGCCTTAGAAAGTTCGTTGATGGGTTTTGACACGAAGCGCAACCAGGGAACAATTTCGTCTGCCTGAAGCATCAGTCTCGGCTCGGCGATTCCTGCAAACAGTTCATCTTTTCCGTTGGCACGAAGATGGAAGAAAATTGGCGGATGGAAAGTTAGGTGTGGATTTGGAACAGGCTCTAATGCGTCCGGAGAATGGGGAACCAAGTATTCCAGCGTTACGCGGTTGTACAGATTCCACACGAAATTGCGAGCGCGAAATGTTGGGGAGACAAAAGCGCGATCATTCAACCCAACTGAGATTGCACCGTCTGGTTGAAGGCTGATCCAACCAACAGTGCGCGGTTCTATCCCATCGGCAGCCACATTTAAAAGGACAATCATTGCGACGCCCACCGTTTGAGGAAACCGGCCCTGCGCGGCTTCAGCGCGCAGCGTCCGGTTGATCGATGGGTTGGGCATCAACGACTGTACCGTAGGAGCCGCGAGACGGGGTGCCAAATGGGTTGGAGCCATAGATCGGCTCGTGAGCCGCGGTGCATACCATGACTCCAAGTGCGCGAACGTGCTCTAGCGCCGCCGCTGCGTATTCTGGGGTGCAACGCTTTTCCCATTCCGTCGATGTAACCTCTTGCAGCGTAAGCGGTCGAACGTCGGCAATTGATATGCCATCAATTTGGATTTCCTCTTCCCTCCCATGCGCAATTCGATTTCGAAATTCGAATAGCTCGACCAAGGTGCTTTCTGGCTCAGATGATAGATCGCTCGTCAGTTCCAATTTCTTGAGGAGCAACTGATGCTTCTCTTTGCACGAGGCGCGGTCTATCTTTTTCCATTCGGCCGTAGTTAGCACCTTCTGTCCAATCATGTTTAAGAAAGCTTCGTATGCAAAGGCGGAGAAAACAATCGACGCCATCGACCAGTAGAAGCTTCCTTCCTCAACGGAACGAGCCAGCCTAAGCAGATTGCTTGCGGCCAAGAAATTGGTAGCGGCGGCATTCGTGACTCGCTTACCGGATAAGGTCGGCATGGCTATCCTTTGATGCCCAACGAATGAGCTAACCGGCGCGAAGCCGCAGGCGGAGCGTCCGTGTCGCCGTGTTAGGGAACAAGACGAACACCAAAATAATGGGAAATAGCCCAAATAGCCGCAGCACCCATTACAACTACGAAAACGCCCACCCCTATGTTATGTATGAGATTGGGCTTATTGGTGGAAAGTTTTGGTGCAGGGTTTGGTTCTTTGGCTAGAGCTGCGGCAAGGTGCATGTCTACGGTGCTACAAATTTGCGGGAGCTGTGGTGCACCCAAATGCAGTCGCGCATGTGACTGAGCTAATGCGGACTGAAACTGAATCAACTTCTTTTTTGGTAAGGACGCAATTTCACCGGAGGCAATGGTTTGCTTAATCTCTCGGTAAATTTCTTTGTCAGTCACAACACAAGCCCTAACATTAAGTGTGACGCACTAATGACGGAAAGCATTCCGTCAATTAGGCCGCATAAAATCGCCGGGGTTTTGTGCTTTCTGTAAATATTCAATGCCTTGGCCCTGTTCGTCGGTGACAAAAGCGGCTTTGAATCGATCTGCTGCCGAGCCTTTCCCGTTCTGCGCTTTCCTCGGGTGGCTCGCCTATCCGGATTGGATTAAACGATGTATTCGGCATTATGGCAAGCCGAAATACCGGGTCCAGTTGCGCGGTGCTGATGGGCGCGGCAAACCAAGATAGGCGCGGGCTGTGAGAGTCGAGCGGCAAGCCGCAGCAAAAAGTTCCCGAAGGGACGCAAAGCGCTGGCGCTGGTGATACGGCGATCGGGAACGGCGGCGGGAAATGCGGCGGCTAGATCCAGTCGCGGGTGGGGAGGAAGTCGCTGTAGAGCTTTTCTTCCGCACTGCCGGCTGCCGGCTGCCAGTCGTAGCGCCATTTGACGATGTGCAACAGCGTCCGGCGAAATCATGGGTCCGACTGCGCACGCCGAGCATGTGAAGCAAAGGCTTATGCCGGCGAATGATTTTTGAGCCACTCGCGCAAGGCTGCGTCTACGCGGGTTTGCCAGCCCTCGCCACTTTCTCGAAATGGCTCAAGAACATCACGCGACAACCGGATGGTGATGCGTTCTTTGGTCGGCGTTTTCTGAGGGCCACGTACGCCAAGCTTCCTTTTAAGGGATGACGGCAATACCTCAGCGGCTGGCTTGAACTTCGCCATGTCTTCAGCGGTCAGTTCGCGAACCTCGCCGTCAGTGTCAATCAATGGTTTGCGGTTTGCCATGTCTATTTGCCTCTCTCGTATTTGCTTTACGAAAACTGATTACCCGAATGCCTGTCTCTGTCTCGGTAAAGCACAGCACATGCAGCCGGCGGTCCAGGTAGCACAGCGCGATGTAACGTGTTTCGCTGTATGCCTTTCGGGTGTCCGGAAACACCAGCGCGGTATTGAAATCGACTTTTGCCGCACGTTCAAACGAGAGCTGGCGCTGCTTGATGTTTCTCTCGTTCTTGATCGGGTCAAAGCTGACTTTCATGCGTTTAAGTGTATGTACAAAGAAGTCGTGCGTCAATGTTTATTGTATGCACGAAAAGTGAGCCCCTTCGGGCTGCACCGCGCGATGCGTCAAAGGATGGACAGATTTTGGGTGGCGGTCCCGGCGGGAAAAGTACCCGAGGGGATGCAAAACTCGGCGCTGATGAAACAACTGCGCTACAGGGCGGTCGAGCAGAAAACGCTCTCCTCGCCGTAGCGGATGGCGATACGGCGATCGGGAACGGCGGCGGGGAAATGCGGCGGCTAGATCCAGTCGCGGGCGGGGAGGAAATCGCTGTAGAGCTTTTCTTCCGCGCTGCCGGTTTCGGGCTGCCAGTCGTAGCGCCATTTGACGATGGGCGGCAGCGACATCAGGATGGATTCGGTGCGGCCGCCCGATTGCAGGCCGAACAGGGTGCCGCGATCCCAGACCAGGTTGAATTCGACATAGCGGCCGCGCCGGTAGGCCTGGAAGTCGCGCTCGTGCTCAGTATAGGGCGTGTCGCGGCGGCGCGCGATGAGCGGCAGGTAGGCGGCGGTGAAGTGGTCGCCGACGCTTTGCGTCATGGCAAAGCAGCGCTCGAATCCGTCCTGGTTGAGGTCGTCGAAAAAAATGCCGCCGATGCCGCGCGCTTCCTTGCGGTGCTTGAGATAGAAGTAGTCGTCGCACCATTGCTTGAAGCGCGCATGGTGCTGCGGGCCGAAGGGCGTCAGCGCGTCCTTGCAGGTTTGGTGGAAATGCCGGGCGTCGTCTTCGAAGCCGTAGTAGGGCGTCAGGTCCATACCGCCGCCGAACCACCAGATCGGCTGGTTGTCCGGGGTTGCGCCCGCGTCGTCGCCCTGGCTCGCTCCCGGATTGTCAGCTTCCTCTTTCGGGTAGGCGACAAAGAAGCGCACGTTCATGTGCGTGGTGGGGCAGTAGGGGTTGCGCGGGTGCAGCACCAGCGAGACGCCCATGGCTTCCCAACGCCGGCCGGCGAGTTCCGGGCGGTGCGCGGTGGCCGAGGCGGGCATGGCCTCGCCCTTGACGTGGGAGAAATTGACGCCGCCGCGTTCGAACAGTTGGCCGTCTTCGATCAGGCGCGATATGCCGCCGCCACCCTGTGGCCGGTCCCAGGCGTCACGCAGGAAGGGTGCGCCTTCGATGGCTTCGAGTTCGCCGACGATGCGATCCTGGAGGCCGGTGAAATAGGCGCGGACCGGCGCGATGTCCATCAAAGCTCGGGCAGCTTCATGGCCAGCACTTTTTCGCTCTGGCGGGCGCGGAATTCCAGCAGTTTCTTCGCCAGCTCGCGGCTGTAATCGTTGTTGGCGGTGGCGATGATGGCAATCGCGGTGAGCGCCGCGTTGGCCGCGCCGGCTTCGCCGATGGCGAAGGTGGCGACCGGAATGCCCTTGGGCATTTGCACGATGGAGAGCAGCGAGTCGAGGCCGTTGAGGTGCTTGGACGGCACCGGCACGCCCAGTACCGGGACGATGGTCTTGGCCGCCAGCATGCCGGGCAGGTGGGCGGCCCCGCCGGCGCCGGCGATGATGGCGCGCAGGTCGCGTTCCTGGGCGACCGCGGCGTAGTCGAACAGCAGGTCCGGCGTGCGGTGCGCCGAGACCACCTTGGTTTCATACGGCACGCCGAATTCCTTCAGCATCTCGGCGGCAGCCTGCATCACCGGCCAGTCGGATTCCGAGCCCATGACAATGCCGACCAGGGGAAGTGCTCTGCCCGTTGCGTTCATTTTGTCTCTCCGGAGGCTTTGCGTTCGGCGGCTTCGAGGGTGTTGGCCAGCAGCATGGTGATGGTCATCGGGCCGACGCCGCCGGGCACCGGCGAGATGGCGCCGGCCACTTCCTTGGCGCTGTCGAAATCGACGTCGCCGCACAGCTTGCCCGCGTTCGGCCCGCTGCTGAAACGGTTCATGCCGACGTCGATCACCGTCGCGCCGGGCTTGATCATGTCGCCGGTGATCATCCGTTCCCGGCCGACCGCGGCGATCAGAATGTCGGCACGGCGGGTATGGAAAGCCAGATCCCTGGTTTGCGAATGGCAGATGGTGACGGTGCAGCTTTGCGCCAGCAGCAACATGGCCATCGGCTTGCCGACGATGTTGCTGCGGCCGACCACCACGACTTCTGCACCCTTCAGCGGCGCAGCGACGCTTTCCAGCATTTTCATCACGCCGTAGGGCGTGCAGGGGATGAAGCGCGGGTTGCCCTGCATCAGCGCGCCGACGTTTTCGGCATGGAAGCCATCGACGTCCTTTTCCGGCGCGATGGCCTCGAGCACGGCTTCGGCGTCAAAGTGCTTTGGCAGCGGCAGCTGCACCAGGATGCCATGCACCGCCGGGTCGGCGTTGAGTTCGGCGATGCGGGCGAAGACAACGGCCGGATCGACATCGGGCGGATAGACATCCTTGAGCGAACGCACGCCGGCTTTTTCGCAGGCGGCGACCTTGTTGCGCACATAGACGGCGGAGGCCGGATCTTCGCCGACCAGGAGCACGGCGAGACAGGGCGTGATGCCCCGGCTACTCAGCGCTGCGGCGCGCTCGGCCAATTGGCCGCGTACCTGCGCCGAAAGTGCGTTGCCGTCGATGATTCGTGCTGTCATGTTCTGTCCTCGGTGGTCTGGTCAGGCGGGTGTCGCGCTGGTGCCAAGCTGTGTCGCCACGGCTTCGCGACCGGCGGCGAAGGCGCGGCGATTGGCCTCGACCACGGTCGCGCCCTTGCGCGCAAAGCGTTGGTCGATGCAGTTTTGCAACACGTCCGGCGCAAACGGCAGGTAGTCGGCAATGGCGCCCAGCATGACGGTATTGCCGAGGCGGATTTCGCCCAGGTCGCGGGCGATGGACAGGGCGTCGAAGGACACCACGCGGCGGCCGGCGGCGCGCATCTGTCCGGCCGGATCCTCGGGGTAATCGAACAGTCCGAGCTCGACCACCGGCGGTACCAGCCTGGCATTGTTCACCAGCGCCAGACCGTCGGGCCGCAGGTAGTGCGACCAGCGCAGGGCTTCGGCGCCTTCGAAGCCGAGCAACACCTGCACCGTGCCGGGCTCGATTTGCGGCGAGAGCACCTTCGGACCGAAACGCAGGTGCGAGGTGACGACGCCGCCGCGCTGGGCCATGCCGGCCACTTCGGTTTTCTTGACGTCATGCCCTTCGGCAATCGCGGCTTCGGCGAGAATTTCGGTGGCCGTCATGACCCCCTGGCCGCCGATGCCGCAGACGAGGATGTTGGTGATTTGATCGGCGCTCATGGTGTGGCTCTCCCCCCGACCCCCTCCCCCGGGGAGGGGGTGATTACGGTGCGCCGCTGCGCGGCTTCGTGTGTTGGCTGCGCGCTTCTTGGGGCGGCTCGGCGAAGTGCGCTCATGATTTGACGATATGGATCGGGATGTCGTGGCGCGCCACGTGCTGGATGGCGTCCGGGGCACAGGGCTGGACGCAGAGGCCGCAGCCGGTGCAGGCCTGGTTGTCGATATTGACGAAGGCCAGATCGACTTCGCGGCCGGAGGGCTTGACCACCCGATCACGCCGCGTGACATGGATCGCCGGACAGCCGACGTCGATGCAGTTGCCGCAGCCGGTGCACTTGTCCTCGATGACCAGATAGGGCCGGAAGGGTTTGAACTCTTCGGTCAGCACGCAGGGACGGCGGCCGATGATCACCGAGGGGCCTTCGGTCTTGATTTCATCCCGCACTGCCTTGAACAGCACCGGCAACTCGTAGGGGTCGACCACCTTGATGCGCTCGGGCGGCACGCCCAGTGCCTCGACGATCTTTTCCAGATGCACGCGCGGCGCCGCATTGCCGTGGATGTCCTTGCCCGAGGCCGGCGTCGCCTGGCCGCCGGTCATGCCGGTGGTGTTGTTGTCCAGCAGCAGGACGGTGACATTGCCCTGGTTGTAGGTGATGTTGAGCAGGCCCTGCATGCCCATGTGCATGAAGGTCGAATCGCCGATCACGGCCAGTATCCGTTTGTTCTTGTCGACCTCGCCGCGGCCCTTGTCCATGCCCAGCGCGACGCCCATTGTGGCGCCCATGCAGATGGTGGTGTCCAGCGCATTCCAGGGATGGCCGGCGCCGAGGGTGTAGCAGCCGATGTCGCCGGAGACGATGATGTTCTTGATCTGCGACAGCGTGTAGTAGATGCCCATGTGCGGGCAGGAGGCGCACAAGGTCGGCGGCCGCGGGAAGACTTTCAGCGGCGCGTCGGCCACGGCCGGCGGCGGCACGGCCTTGCCCAGCAGCTGATCCACCGCCGGCAGCAGGACCTGCGGTGAAAGCTCGCCGATGCGCGGCAGCACGTCCTTGCCGTGGCAGGCGATGCCGGCGGCCTTGATTTCGGTTTCGAGCAACTGCTCGGTTTCCTCGACCACCAGCAGGGTGTCGCACATTGCCGCCAGGGCGCGGACTTTTTCCGGCGGCCAGGGGTAGGAAAAGCCCAGTTTGAGCACCGGTGCGTCGGGGAAGGCTTCCTTGACATGCATGTAGGCCGGGCCCGAGGCGACGAAACCGACGCGGCGATCGCTGCCCGCTTCGAGGACGTTGAACGGCGAGGCTTCCGATACTTCCCGCAGGGTATCGTCGCGCTTGAACAGATTGGGAATGCGCTGCTTGGCGTGCGCCGGCACCATCACCCAGCGCTGCGGGTTTTTGACGAAACCGGCCGGCTCATGGGCTTCGCGCTCGCCGACGGTGACCAGCGCCTTGACGTGACAGATGCGCGTGGTGAGGCGCAACAGCACCGGCGTTTCATATTGCTCGGAAAGCGCGAAGGCGAATTTCGTCATCTCATAGGCTTCCTGAGAATCCGCCGGTTCCAGCACCGGAATGTGTGCGAAGCGGCCCCAGTAGCGGGAATCCTGCTCGTTTTGCGAGGAGGACATGCCGACGTCGTCGGCCACGGCGATCACCAGGCCACCATTGGCGCCGGTGATGGTCATGGTCATCAGGCAATCGCTGGCGACATTGAGGCCGACGTGTTTCATCGCGCAAAAAGCCCGCGCGCCGGTGATGGAGGCGCCGAGCGCGACTTCCATCGAGACTTTTTCGTTGACCGACCATTCGGTGTGCAGATCGGGATAGCGCGCCAGGGATTCGATGATCTCGGTGGCCGGCGTGCCGGGATAGGCGGCGGCAACGCGCACACCCGATTCCCAGACGGCGCGGGCAACGGCTTCGTTGCCCGAGAGCAGCAGGCGGCTGGCGGCGGGAGGCGGTGCCGGAATTCTTGTCATCAGTGGCATGACGGCGGCCATGGTGTTCTTTCGGAAAGTGGAAAAAATTGACCTGCACCGCGGCGTAGCCTTGGGCAGGTCATCATCAATCGGAACCAGACGAATTATCCGGATTTGGAGGCCCTGCGTCCAGAGTGGTGTTTGGCCGGGGTTTGCCCCGATCTCCGCGTCGGCGCGTGTTCGCAGGCCGTTGGCGCGCACCGTCTTGATCGATCCTTGAAGCTTAAGTGCAACCACGGGGAACACGGGGCGCTTTGCGCACGTGGGAATCCGCTGTGCGGCAAGCAACGGGAAAATTCAGTGAGTTGCATCGAACTTCGTGTCCACCCGTTCGGATTGTATGTTTCCCGCCGTGAGCCTTGGCTTCTCCCCGTGCCCCCCCGTGTTCCCCGTGGTCAACAGCGTTTTCCAGCTTGATCAGTCGCGTTGAAGCGCCGTCGAGAAACCGTGCGGCCGTCTCGCCTCACGCTGGGTTTGTTTGCCGGCAGATAAAGCCTGGCGATAGCGCGGGAAAAAGCTTTGATGGAAAGCTTTAAATTTCAATCTATAATCCGACAAAAATAGTCAAGTAATACCCCCAACCCCGGAATACAGAGAGATACCTATGATCAACGTCAATGGCCGTGAAATTGAAACCGACGCCGAGGGCTACCTGGCCTCGCTCGACGACTGGAGCGAAGAGGTGGCGTCGTGCCTCGCCGAGCGCGACCAGCTCGCCCTGGCCGAGGAGCACTGGCAGGTGGTGCGCTGGATTCGCGAGTACTACGCGGAGAACGGCACGGCGCCAAACCTGCGCGTCATGTCCAAGCTGATCGGCGGCTCGCTTGGCGATCAGTTCGGCGACAAGAAATACTTGTTCGATCTGTTCCCCTACGGCCCGGCCAAACAGGCCGCGCGCTACGCCGGCATGCCGAAGCCGACAGGCTGCGTCTAGGGCCGGTTTGCCACCGTCCGGTTTTGGCAGCAAGCCGACGGAAAGCCAGGCAGCGCGTCGATATCGAAGGTTTTTTTCTTCCTTAACGCCGGATTGGCGACTCCGGTCCTGTGAAAGACTGATTGCCGCTTCAACGCGAACTGGCTGATTTGGTTGATTTGGGCAGGAGACACAAAATGAGCAATTCATTCTCGATCCGTGAACTTCGCGCTGCGATTCGCGCCTGGCGGCGCTACGGCTTCTTTTCCCTGAATCCGCGGGAAGCCGAAATTATCGATGCCGTGTATTCGCGCCTTGCGCTGAGGCCCATGCGCCGGTCCTGACCGGCGGGACGAGTGCCCTGCGCGGCACCTCGGGACGGCTGCGGCGGGCCGTCCAACGATCGCTGAAACATCTTTTCATGCGTGGCCCCGCCCGGCCCGTCAGCGGCGTTGCGCGGAAATTTTCAAATGTCCGGCGCCGTATCACCAGCGCCGACTTTTCAGGATTGCGGCACCCGCCGCGCTTCTCGCGGGCGATCATCGCAGGAACACCAGATGCAGTCGGCTCAGCCCGCACTGCCAGCGCGGGAGTTGGTTAAACTGTGCGGCCATCGAACCGTTCAATCCCGTGGAGCCGCCGTGACGCCATCGAAAGAAGAACTGCAGGACAAGGCAAAGCATTTTGCCAACACCGTTTTCGTGGTCGGCGCCGGAGTCCTGATGCTCGCCGCATCCATGCTGCAAACTTTTGCCGTGAGCCGCTTGGGGGAAAATGGCGGCGACATGGTCTTCATCGCCGCCACCATTCTGATCTTTGTGCTGGCCTCGAAACGATCAGATCTGGCGTTGTTTGCCACCGAGAGGCAATGCCAGAAGTATGGCCATGTGCTGCGCGCGAACTCGCCGGTTTGCGAGCGCTGCATGCAGACCGTCGCCGCCGACAAGCGTCAGTGACTGGCGGTGCCGGCGGTGCGGCGGGGAGCAGGCAGTCCCGCGCTCAGATCTCTTCTTCCACCATCTTGATCGCGCCGCAGGGACATTCGGCGACGCACATGCCACAGCCCTTGCAGTAGTCCAGGTTGAACTCGAAGCGCTTGCCGGGGCCGAGCTTGATCACCGCATTGTCGGGGCAGACGCCGTAGCAGTTGTCGCATTCGAAGCAGTTGCCGCAGGACAGGCAGCGCCGCGCTTCGAACAGGGCATTGGTTTCGTCGAGGCCGCCCTGCACTTCATCGAACGTGGATTGGCGACGGATGATGTCCAGCATCGGTCGCACGGTTTTCGGCGCGTCGGCGTAGTACCAGGTGTTGAGCCGCTCGAACAAAGCCAGTTCATGCTTGGGCGGCGCGTCATAGGCCGCTGACTTGAGCCAGGCGTCGATGTGGCGCGCTGCCTTCTTGCCATGGCCGATGGCGACGGTGACATTGCGCTGCGCCGGCACCATGTCGCCGCCGGCGAAGATGCCGGGGTGGCCGGTCATCATGTTGGGCCCGACCTTGACCACGCCGTCGCTGACCTCGAGGCCGGGGACGTCGTTGAGCAGGCCCAGATCGACGTCCTGTCCCAGCGCCAATACCACCGAGTCGGCATCCATGGTTTCGAACTCGCCGGTGGGTTGCGGAAAGCCCTTGTCGTCGAGCGCCATTTTTTCGATGGTGATGGAACTCTCGCCGGCCTGCTTGATGGTCGACAGCCACTTGACCATGATGCCTTCCTGCAAGGCTTCCTCGATTTCGAAATCGTGTGCCGGCGCCTTTTCGCGCGTGCGGCGATAGACGATGATCGGCTCGGCGCCCATGCGCTTGGCGGTGCGGGCGACGTCGATCGCGGTGTTGCCGCCGCCATACACCACGACGCGGCGGCCGAGCATGGGTTTGTCTTCGCCTTCCATGCTGCGCAGCACCGAGATCGCGTCGACGATCTTCGCCGCGTCGCCGGCCGGGATCATGGCGCGCTTGCCGATGTGGGCGCCGACGGCGAGAAAGGCCGCGTCGAATTTGCCATCCTTCATGCTGGCGAGAATGTTGTCGACCTTGGAATTCAGCCTGACCTCGACGCCGAGATCGACCACGCGCTGCATTTCCGCATCGAGCACCTCGCGCGGCAGGCGGTACTTGGGAATGCCGAAGCGCATCATGCCGCCCATGAAGGGGCCGGCGTCATGCACGGTGACGCGATGGCCGAGGCGGCGCAGGTGATAGGCCGCTGACATGCCGGAAGGGCCGGCGCCGACGATCAGCACATGCTTGCCGGATTCGGCCGCAGCCGGCGCCAGCTTCCAGCCTTGCTTGATGGCTTCGTCGCCGAGGAAGCGCTCCACGGAATTGATGCCCACCGGCGCATCCAGCTTGGCGCGATTGCAGACGTCTTCGCAACTGTGATAGCAGACGCGGCCCATGATCGCCGGGAAAGGGTTGTCGCGGGTCAGGTGCTGCCAGGCCTTTTCATAGTTGCCGGATTCGGCGTGAAACAGCCAGCCCTGAATGTCCTCGCCGGCCGGGCACTGGTTGTTGCAGGGCGGCAGGCGGTCAAGATAGACCGGGCGCGAGGTGCGCCAGGAACCGGTGTGGTTGGCCAGCGACGAGCCGGGATTCAGGGTAATTGCGAACGGCTTGTCCATCACACAGCCTCCTTGGCAAGCAAACCATACCTGCGGATATTCTTGTCCGCCTGCGCCTGTATGCGCGCAATGGTTTCCACCGCAGGACTCTTGCCGAACAGGTGGGCGAAGCGTTTTTGCGGGCGCAGATACTCCTCGACCGGGAGCGGTCGCCGTATCGCCAGCGCCGACTTTATTTCGCCGTGCTCGGCTTCGAAGACCGGAAAGATGCCGGTCTCTTTCGCCAGTCGGGCAATGCGGATGGTGTCGTGCGAGGCGGTGCCCCAGCCCAGAGGGCAGGGCACCAGGATGTGGATGTAGCGCGCGCCGCGCATGCCCATGGCACGGGTCACCTTGTATTCGAGATCGCGCAAGTCGGCCACCGTGGCAGTGGCGACATAGGGAATCTCGTGCGCCATGGCTATCGCCGGAACGAACTTGCCCTGGCCGAACGGGTTGCCCGGTTCCGGCCCGAGCGGCATGGTGGTCGCCGTGCG
>JAIPCT010000012.1 GCA_021738065.1 Burkholderiaceae bacterium | reverse complement strand
GTTACCGGGCCAATGCGATGGTGGTGTTCGATGTGCCCGATGGCGAAGTCGATCGGATCGGTGGCCAGTTCGCGGCCGAGCCCGGCGTCACCTTGTGTTACCGGCGCAGCCGCAGCCTGCCGCACTGGCCATACAACTTGTACTGCATGGTGCACGGCCGTTCGCGCGAGGAAGTGCAGCCGGTGATCGAGCACTTGAGTCGGCTCGCCGGCTTGCCGGCCCAGGCGCTGTTTTCGACGCGCCGCTTCAAGCAGTGCGGCGCACGCTACTTTGCACAGACGGCCACGACTGGCGCCACGCAAGGCCTGGTCGATGCCTGAACCGGCGACATCCGGCGCCGCGCTGGACGAGATCGACCGAAACCTGATCAACGCGTTGCAAGGCGACTTTCCGCTGGTCGATGAACCCTACAGACAGGTGGCGCAGACGCTTGGCTTGAGCGAGGTCGAGCTGCTACAGCGTTTGGATTCACTGCTCGAGCGCCGCGTGCTGACGCGCTTCGGCCCCATGTTCCAGATCGAGCGGGCCGGCGGCGCCTTCGTCCTGGCGGCGATGCGCGTGCCGGAGGACGATTTCGAGCGAGTCGTGGCGCAGGTCAATGCCTTTCCCGAAGTGGCGCACAACTATCGCCGCGAACACGCGCTCAACATGTGGTTCGTGCTCGCCACGGCCACGCCAGAAGGCATAGCCGAAACCATCGCGGCGATCGAAGCCGCTACCGGGTTGCCGGTGTTCGCCTTCCCCAAGGAACGTGAATACTTTGTGGAAATGAAGCTGCATGCCTGAACCAAAAATTCCGGCCGAACTCGACGCCACCGATCGGCGCCTGATCGTTGCCACCCAGTCCGGCCTGCCGCGCGTTTCCCGTCCCTATGCGGCGCTGGGCGAACAACTCGGCCTGGGCGCCGATGATGTTTTGCGGCGCCTACAGCGCATGCTGGATTGCGGCGTGATACGACGTATCGGCGCGGTACCCAACCACTACGCCATCGGCTATACGGCGAACGGCATGTCGGTGTGGAATGTCGATGATTCGCGCATTGACGAACTCGGCGAAAAAGTCGGCGCCCTGGAATTCGTCACCCACTGCTATCGCCGTCCGCGCCGTCTGCCGGAATGGCCGTACAACCTGTTTGCCATGGTGCATAGCCAGAATCGCGCAGAGGTGGCGGCTCGCGTTGCCGAGATCGAGGTTCTGCTGGGCAAAGCCTGCCTGGCGCATGACATCCTCTACAGCACGGCGATCCTTAAGAAGACCGGCTTGCGCATCACCGCCTGAGCAATCGTTACTGCTGGTCCTGCAAGGTGGTGATGTAGGCGAGGATGTCCTGCAGGTCGGCTTCCTTGAAGCTATTGAGCACGCCGCCGACAGCTTCCTCATCGTGCGGGCGTTCGCCCTTTACGTAGAGGTCCATCTGCCGCTTCAGGTAATTGGTGTACTGCCCGACCAGCATTGGAAACATGCCGCGTCCCATGCCGTTCTTGGCATGGCAGGTGACGCATTTCTTTTGATAAATCGCTTCGCCATTGGCCAGGTCCCCTGTCACGCGCGGAATGATCATGACGCGCTCGGTCAGGGTGAGGCGGGTCAGGGCGTCGTCGCTTTCCTTGAATACCGGCCACTTGGTGGGTAGCTCGATAGATGCGAGATAGGCGGCGATATCCTTGATGTCTTCATCGGGGAGTTCGCGCTCCTGGGTATAGGGATACATCGGAATATTCACCCGGGTACGCGCACGAAACGCCTTGAGCTGGTTGACGAGGTAGGATTCGCGCTGGCCGGCGAGACGCGGGTACTCGCCGCGCGAACCGCCTTGGCCGAGCTCGCCGTGGCAGCCGGCACAGGTGGCGTTGATCTCCTTGCCCTTTTCCAGGTCACGGGCATATCCGGGGCTGGCGAAGGTCAGCGCCAGCAGCAGGGTCAGAAAGCGAAGTTTCATTGCAATTGATTGGCGGCAAAAGGGTGCGACGCATTGTCGCAGTCCTGGGGCACACTTTTCCTTGATCTGTATCGGATAATCGACGGGTGGAACATTTTACTCCGGCTGACGACGGCGCCAACCTGCGACTCAATCAGCGTCGCGCCGTGATCCTGCGCTGGTGGCTGCTGGCGGCGGTTGCCGTCGCCGTGTCGTCAGCGCCGAGTTTTCTCGACGTCGCCTTGCCGCAATTGCCGATGTTCGGCGTCGTTGCGCTGATGGCGGGTTTCAATGCCCTGGTGCAATGGCGAGCGCGAAGCGAGGAGCCGGTCGGCGCCGGCGAACTGTTCGGCCAGCTCTGCGTCGATCTGGTGGCCATGGCGATACTCCTGTACCTATCGGGCGGCGCCGCCAATCCGCTGATTTCCTTCCTGCTGGTGCCGGTGGCCGTCGCCGCCCTGTCCTTGCCCGGTGCCCAGACCGCCATCATTGCCTTCCTGGCGGTGGCGCTTTACTCGCTGTTGATGTGGCAGTTCCTGCCCCTGCCGATCGCCGATGCCGGGCGCGCGGCGCGCCTGCATCTGGCCGGGATGTGGCTGACCTTCGTGGTTTCAGCGGCCATGATCGCTTGGTTTGTGGCGCGCATGACGGCATCGATCCGTGAGCGCGACAGCCGGCTCGCGGCCGCGCGCGAACAGGCGCTGCGCGCCCAGCGGGTGGGCGCGCTCGGCGCGATGGCTGCCGGTGCCGCACACGAGCTGGGCACACCGCTGGCGACGATGGCCGTGGTGGTTGGCGAACTGGAAAGGGAGCCCGGGCTCGACCCGGCGGCACGCGAGGATCTCGCCTTGGTGCAAAGGCAGATCGCCGTCTGCAAGGAGATCATCAGCAGCCTCGCCGCGCGCGCCGGTTCGCTGCGTCCCGAACAGCTTCAGGCGCAGGATGCCGCAGCCTGGCTGCAGGGCGTTCGGGCACGCTGGCACACCATGCGCCCGCGTGCGACCAGTCGTTTAAACATAGAAGACGGAGCCGTAGCGTCGTCGATCGCGACCGAGGCGACGCTGGAGCAGGCCGTGGTCAACCTGCTCAACAACGCCGCCGATGCGGCCGAGACCGAAATCAACATAAAGCTGCAGGCGGAAGCGGGAAAACTGCGGATCGTCATCGAGGATCGCGGCAGTGGGTTTCCCGCCGAGGTGCTGCGTCAGGCTGGTCGCGCTCCGCTGCCGGCGAAACGCGGTGCAGGCATCGGCTTGCTTCTGGCATTCTCGGCTGTCGAGCGCCTGGGCGGCCGAATCGTGCTCGATAATCCGGCCGCAGGCGGCGGCCGGGCCACCATTGAACTTCCGCTCCTGCCCAGGATCGGAACATGACAAACAGCGGAACTGCCATGAACCAAAGCATACTGATCATTGAGGACGACGACACATTCAGCGCGACCCTGCTGCGTGCCTTGAAGCGGCGAGGCCACGTCGCGGAAGCGGCAAAGACCGTGGCAGAGGCAATTGAGCTGGCGCAATCGGCTGTGCCGTCGCGGGTGGTGCTCGATCTGAATCTTGTCGGCGAATCGGGCCTCGGATTGATTCCTCGCCTGCTGGAAATCAATCCTGCCTGCCGGATCGTGGTGCTGACCGGCTATGCCAGCATCAGCACAGCGGTCGACGCGATCAAGCTGGGCGCCGTGCAGTATCTGGCCAAGCCGGTGGATATTGATACCCTGCTCAGGGCTTTTGGTCATACCCTCCAGGCGGACGAAAACACTGCCGCAACCAGCACGGCGGCCGCAGTTTCGCCGCTACCGATGTCGGTCGATCGAATGGAATGGGAACACATCCAGCGCGTGCTGCGGGAACACAAGGGCAACATATCCTCGACCGCGCGCGCGCTCAACATGCACCGCCGCACCTTGCAGCGCAAGCTGTTGAAACGGCCAGCCAAGCAATAGCGTCGCGGCCCTTGCCACAGGGACCGCGAATCAGCGAATCAGTGCCGGGTGTCGAAGCGATAGGGAATCGTGATGCGTTGCCGATCGGTTTCGACAATCACCGTTGCCACCCAGGCCATGCCGCCGGCAACGCAGACCGGCAGCGCGAATTGAGCGGCATACAGGTCATTGCGGCCGCCGCTGTCTGCCGTGAGCTCGGTCCGGTTGTATCCCATGTTCATGGTTTCGCCGGCAAAATCGACCTCGATCTTGCGCGCGTTGATTCCGCTGGCTGTGACTTCAACCCGCAGGGTCTGTAGCGAGGGGATCGGTCGCGGTGTAATGGCAAGCTCGATGCGTCCGCCTTGCGGCAGGCTCGCGGGGCAGGCGCGTTGCTGCAGGTCGCAGCCCGCTTCGGCCTTGCCCTGCAGGTCCGCCTTGGGCAGCAGCAGCGGGGAGTACCGGTGACCGACATAGGCGATTGTCACCAGGGCGATGATCATCGCCAGATTGAGCAGCCAGCTTCTACCAAAATTCACTACGGATACCCCCATTGGGTTTATGTCGTCATACGACAGTTTGATCCATCCAGTCCATCACACTTGATCCATGTCAACGTCTTGGCCAGGGCTGTCGACGTTATAATCTGCGACATATTGCCGCAGGGGCGATTTGTCGCAGTGGCAAGCAGGAAGTAGGCTGGAATCGGAAGCATCGATAAGGAAGCATCAACCGGAATGGGAGCGACAACATGAAACAGTTTAACAAGCAAGCCACCTCGTTGCTGATGGCAGCGGGCATCGGGCTCGCAGCCAGTGCAGCCTGGTCGGCAGATACCCTGCAGGACGTGCTGAAGGAACGTGGCCTGAGCCAGCAGGATTTGCTGGCCGCCGCGAAGACCTATGTACCTACCGGCAAGCGCGACGAGTTCGTCGCCTTCAGTTCGGGCGGCCAGTCGGGCCAGGTCATCGTCTATGCCATCCCCTCGATGCGCATTCTCAAGTACATCGGCGTTTTCACTCCCGAACCCTGGCAGGGCTATGGCTTCGACGAAAGCTCGAAGAAAGTGCTGGCCGGCGGCAGGATCGACGGCAAGGACATCACCTGGGGCGATACCCACCATCCGGCCATCTCCGAGACCAACGGCGAGTATGACGGACAGTTTCTTTTCATCAACGACAAAGCTAATCCGCGTCTGGCGGTGATCGACCTGCGTGACTTCGAGACCAAGCAGATCGTCGTCAATCCGATTTTCAAGTCCGAGCATGGCGGTGCCTTCGTCACCACCAACACCGAGTACGTGATCGAGGCCGCCCAATACGCGTCTCCGCTGGAGAACAAGAAGTTCTACCCGCTGGAAGAGTTCAACGAGAAGTATCGTGGCGGCGTGACCTACTGGAAGTTTGATCGCAAGGAAGGTCGCATCGATCCCAAGAAGTCCTTCTCGCTTGAACTGCCGCCGTATTCGCAGGATCTTTCTGATGCCGGCAAGGGGCCGTCGGAAGGCTGGTCCTTCACCAACTCCTTCTGCTCCGAGCGTTACGTTGGTGGCATCGAGAAGGGTCGCCCACCGTATGAAGCCGGATGTTCCGCCAAGGACACCGACTACATGCACGTGATCAACTGGAAGAAGGCGGCTGAGTTGGTTGCCGCCGGCAAGGCCAAGAAGATCAACGGTCATGACGTCATCATGATGGAGACCGCGGTCAAGGAAGGCATCCTGTTCCTGATTCCGGAACCCAAGTCGCCGCACGGCGTCGATGTGTCACCGGACGGCAAGTTCATCGTCGTTGCCGGCAAGCTTGACACCCACGTATCGGTCTATAGCGTCGAGAAGATCATGGCTGCCATTCAGGCGGGCAAGTTCGAATCCAAAGACCCGTACGGCATTCCGGTGATCGCCATGAAGGACGCGCTGCACACGCAGGTATCGCTGGGTCTCGGCCCTTTGCATACCCAGTATGACAGCAAGGCCTGCGTTGCCTACACCTCGCTGTATGTTGACTCCCAGGTTGCCAAGTGGAACTACTGCGACGGCAAGGTGCTCGACAAGCTCAGCGTGCATTACAACATCGGCCACCTGATGACGATGGAAGGTGACTCGATGAAGCCGAAGGGCAAGTATCTGGTCGCGTTGAACAAGTTGGCGATCGACCGTTTTGTTCCCGTCGGCCCGTTGCATCCGCAGAACCACCAGTTGATCGACATCAGCGGCGACAAGATGCAGTTGCTCTACGACATGCCTCTGCCTCTGGGCGAGCCGCACTACGTTGTCGCCATTGACGCCAAGAAGCTGAAGCCTGCCGTGCGCTACAAGGTCGGCACCGACAGCCGCACCGACAAGCAGCACCCGGGCGTGACCCGCGCTGGTGAGGAGCGGACCGTCAAGAAGGGCAACAAGGTTGAAGTGTTCGCCACGCTGATTCGTTCGCATATCACGCCGGAAACCATCGAAGTCGATGTCGGCGACGACGTGACGATCAACCTGACCAACCTCGAGCGTGCGCAGGACGAGACCCACGGCTTCACCGTGTCGACCTACAACGTGCATGCGTCTGTCGAGCCAGGCAAGACCGTCTCGGTAAAGTTCAAGGCCGACAAGGAAGGCGTCTATCCTTACTACTGCACCGAGTTCTGTTCCGCATTGCACCTGGAAATGCAGGGTTATCTGCTGGTCAAGCCGAAGGGCTGGAAGCCGACCAAGATGACGCTGGCCAAGGGCAATTACACGGAAGCCGACTACAAGGCGACGGTGAAGAAGGTGGTTGATACTCAAGTCATCATCGACTCCGTGGTGGCCTACATCACCAGCGTCAATTACAAGGACTTCCCGGATGTGGTCGCCATGGTCGAGGATGCATTCGACCAGCTTGGCAAGACCAAGGGCCTGAAGGAGAAGCATGAGGGCTTTGCCGCCAAGAAGGATTGGGAAAATGCCAACCTCTGGGCCGAGCAGATTTGGCAATACCAGGTCAAGACTGCCGACCTCGGTTTGCGGGCCAAGACCTACCTTGAGCAGAATGGTGCCAAGAAGGTCAAGTAAGACTTGAACTAGATCAAGGCAGGACCCGGGGGGCAGATATACTCTGCCCCCCATTTTCTTTTAAAGAGGGAATACCCATGAAACTCACACTGATTCTTGCAGCGGCTGTCGCAGCAACCCTTGCTACTCCCGTCCTGGCCGACGGCAAGGCCTTGTATATGGAAAAGACCTGCATCGCTTGTCACGGCAAGGATGCAAAGAAGCCGCTGACACCGGACTATCCGAAACTGGCTGGGCAGAATGCCAAGTATGCCGAGAAGCAGATGCAGGATATCAAGAGCGGTGCGCGCGCCAACGGTAATGCGGCTGCGATGAAGGGGGTCATGCACCTGGTTTCCGATGCCGAAATCAAGGAACTGGCCAAGTATCTTTCAGAGATAAAGTAGCAAGGCGTTCGCTTTAGATAGCAGTCAAGCCGGCTTTCCTCCGGGTTGACGTATATCAATGATTGCTAATGTAGTGGTGTGGCATCATTGGCCAACCCCTATACCCAGATGACGAGGAAACAATTATGTACAAGGCACTGACACTGGCGCTCTCCATTGCGCTGATACCTGCGTATGCTCTGGCCGCTCCTCCAGCGGAAAAGAAGGCCGGCATCGAGTCGAAAGACTACAAGTGGAACGCTGAAGGAGGAGAGCAGAGCGCCGCCCTGAAACTCAAGGGTGACCCTAAAGAAGGCCGGGATGGCTATGAGGTTTGTGGCGCCTGTCACCTTCCCTCGGGTGCCGGACGTCCTGACGGGACTTTCCCGCAGCTCGCCGGTCAGCACACTACGGTTCTGCTCAAGCAGATGGCCGACATCCGCGCCGGCCTGCGTGACAACCCGACCATGTATCCCTTCGCCAAGGAATTGACCGACGCGCAGGAACTGGCAAACGTCGCAGCTTATATCGAGAAATTGTGCATCCCGGTCGATCACGGCAAGTACGAAGGTCCTGACGCGGCCAAGCAGGTCGCTGACGGCAAGGTGATGTACGAGAAGGAATGCATCGAATGCCACAAGGCCAACGGCGAAGGCGTCAAGGACAAGTTCTATCCCGTGCTGGCCGGGCAGCACTACAAGTATTTACTGCGCCAGATGACTGAAATCCGCGACGGGCATCGCCGCAACGCCAATCCGGACATGGTCAAGATCATCAAGAAATATGACGACAAGCAACTGGTGGCGATTTCCGCCTATCAGGCGAGCCTGAAGATGCCTGGCTCGATGTGCAAGCCCAAAGCAGGCAAGAAGTAATTCGCAGGTGATCGAATGCCCAGATGCTCCGGCTGCTGCCGGAGCATCGTGGCATGCAGTTTGTACCCCGGTAAACAGAGAACAGTATGCTAGACAATAAAAAACAGAATCTGCTGATCACCGTCCTCACGTCGGTGGCGCTGGTGGCGGTGGTAGTCGCCTATTTCGCGCCGATCTGGTGGGTGTCGCTGACTGCGCCCAATTACCCCAAAGATGCCTTCCCCGATGGCATTCGCATCCATTTTCACTTCAACGGTGTGTTCAACGGCTGCACGGCCGTGGGCAAGCATACCCGCATGGGCAACGAGACCATGCAGGCCGACATGGGTGAGGATTCAGAGCGCTACAATCCAATTCTGGACAAGGATAAGGACGTCAACAAGGATGCCAAGAGTCTCGACTGCGTCCACGAAATGAACACCATCAACCACTACGTGGGGATGTATCCGATCGATACCGGCTCGCCGGTCGAGTTGCGTCTGTCGAAATTCATCTTCGGCTGGTTCGGAGTCATGCTGCTGGGCTTCATGGCGACGCAGCGGAAGACCCAATTGCTGATCCTGGGCGTCGGTTTCTCGGCCGTGGCCGCATGGATGGTGGTCGACCAAATCGTCATGGGGCAGCTTGAAACCTTTGCCGCGCACTATTACCACGAGGCAAGTACCTTTTTCAACCAGCCGGATGTGCTCGACCGCTGGAAAGCCAACCTGATCCTGGCGACCAAGGTGTCGATGGCGGGGATGGTGGCGGCGATGGCGATCATCCTGCTCGGCGTCTGGAAAATTCGCAGTTTTTCCTTACTGCTGGCAATCATTCCCGCACTGCTGCCGGTATTCTTTGTCCTCGATTACGCCGGTTGGCTTTGGTTTTTCGGTCACAACATGCATCCCTGGGGCGCTTTCACGGTCAAGCCTTTCATGCCGACGGTGTTTGGCGAAGGCAAGGTGGCGCAATTCTCGACGTATTCCTATCCCTACTGGGGCTATGCAGTTTTGCTGCTGGCGTCCGCCTGCCTGACTCTGGCGGTACTGCTGCGCCGGCGGCAGATACGCACGCTTTCTTGATACTCTCATGAACCTGAAACGCTGGCTGGCCTTGCTGCCGGCTTTGCTGCTCGGTGTTTCATCGCTGCTGATAGCGCGTACCACTGATCGCAACACGGAGGAAGACAAGCCGCCGGGCTTCGGCTCGACGGCCGACATGAGCACGGCACCGCGCGTCGATGTCGATCGTCCCAAGCCAACTTTCCCGCTTTATCAGCGCGACAAGCGGGTTCATGGACTGCAACCGTTTCAGGAACTGGTCGACGCGGCGCCGGCCGGCTCCACCCTGCGGCCGCCCCCCGGCAGCTATTCGGGCCCGGTGGTGATGACCAAACCCCTGATCATCGATGGCGGCGGCAAGGTGACCATCGATGCCGGTGACCGCGGCACGGTGTTCTCCCTGGAAACCAGCGATGCGGTACTGCGCGGACTCCGTCTGACCGGCTCTGGCGACTCGCACGATACCGATGACTCCTGTCTCGACGTGCGTGGCAGCCGCAATCGGATCGAAAACGTGGTCATCGACAACTGCCTGTTCGGCATCGACCTGAAGCAGGCGAATGACAACATCCTGAAGGGCAACAAGGTCAGTTCCAAACAACGTGACCTGGGGATACGCGGCGATGGTTTGCGGCTGTGGTACAGCCACCGCAATCTGATCGAAGGCAACCAGATTGTCGATTCGCGCGACAGCGTCGCCTGGTATTCGAACGACAACGTCTATCGAGGCAATGTCGGCATGCGCAGCCGCTATTCGATCCACTTCATGTTTGCCAACAACAACCTCATCGAAGACAATCGCTTCTACGATAATTCCGTCGGCGTCTACTTCATGTACACCGAAGGCGGCATTCTGCGCAACAACCTGATCTCCCATGCCACGGGCGCTGCCGGCATGGCCGTCGGCCTCAAAGAGGCCAGCAATACGGTGATCGAGGGCAACGAAATCATTTACTGCGCGGTCGGCATCGGCTCCGATTTGTCTCCCTTCCAGCCGGACAGTAAAATATGGGTGCGCAACAACCGGCTCGCCTACAACGGCATCGCGGTCAAGTTGAGCAGCGAGTTGGGTGGCAATGTCTTCAACGACAATATCTTCGAAGGCAACCTGACCAATGTGGTGCAGGCCGGCCGCGGCACCTCGGGTCTCAACCAATGGCAGGGAAACTATTGGGATGACTATCAGGGTTTCGATCGTGACGGCAACGGTATTGGCGACACGCCCTTCGAACTCTATGCCTATGCTGACCGGATATGGATTGAGATGCCGCCGGCGCGCTTCTTCAAGAACGCGCCGGTGATGGAATTGCTGGATTTTCTCGAACGGCTGGCGCCTTTTTCGTCGCCCGAAATGACCCTGAAGGACGAACAGCCGCGTTTCGTCAAGCCGACGTCGATCAAGAGCAAGGTGACAGGATGAGCGAGCCCGAACAACCCGACAACGAAACCAAGTCTGAAACTCAAAAGCCGGCGACCGGCAAGAAGCCGCCGCCATCGCGGGAGCGCCTGCAACAGTCGCGGCGTCGCTGGCTGCGCACGGCTTTGCTGACCGGTGGCGTGCTGGGCGCCGCGCTCTCGGGCTATCTTCCGCTGGTCTATGCGCAGAAAAAACGGTTGCGACCACCCGGGGCGCTCGATGAGAAGGACTTTTTGTCTTCCTGCATCAAGTGCGGACAATGCGTTCAGGTCTGTCCCGTGGAAGCGATCAAACTGGCCGATCTGGTCGATGGCTTCGGCGTTGGCACGCCCTACATCGATGCTCGGGAGCAGGCCTGCGATTTCTCCTGCGACGCCGTGCAGTGCATCCTGGCCTGCCCGACCGGTTCGCTGGTCTACAAGAAGCCGGCTTTCCTCGGTGTGCGCAAAGGGGCGCCGCTGGCCGCTGCGCCTATCCTCAAGGCCAAGGAGAAGGACCCCGAACCGACGCTCAACCTCACCGAGCGCATCGGTGTCGCACGCCTGACACGGCCCGAAGCCTGCCTGGCGATTCAGGGCAAGGGCTTCAAGGGACAGGTGCGCGGGGCTTCATTCAAAGGTTTGCTGCGCTACATGGAGGTCGACCGCTGGAAGCCGATTCGTGTCAGCGACCACCCTTACGACCTCGCTGAATGCGATCTGTGCGTGCGTGAATGCCCGGTCAAAGGGGCGATTTCCATCGAAACAGTGTTCGCACCGGATGGCTCGAAGCGCAAGTCGCCGGTGGTACATGAGCCCTGCGTCGGTTGCGGTGTCTGCGAGATGATTTGTCCCGTGGAGCCGACCTGCATCGTCATCGAGGCGCGGGAGGTATGGAACACATGAACGCCTTCCTCACTCGACGCTTCTTCGACCAGATTGCGGTGATGTTCGGTCGCGAAGCCAAAAAGCCGTCGGCTATTTCGGAACCCGCCCAGAAGATCCATGTCCTCAAGCGGGCCACCAACAAGGAAAGACTGCAAGCGGCGATTGTCGCCCACGAAAACGCGGCGAGGGTCCACACCTGGCGCAACCGGCGCTGGGCGGTGCTGCTCGCGGCCAACCTGCTATTCACCTTTTCGTTTTGGTTCGACATCCAGATCCTCGAAGGCGCGCTGACTGCCTCGCGCTTCATCGGCTTTCACCTGATTGATCTCAACTCGGCGCTGCAGGTGATGCTGGCGCACAAGCACATCATCGTCAATCTCGTAATAGGCACTGGAACGGTCTTGGTTCTCTGGCTGCTGCTGGGCGGGCGCAGCTTTTGCTCCTGGGTTTGTCCCTACCATTTGCTGGCGGAATTCGCGGAGTACATTCACCTCTTTCTGGTGAAGAAGAAGCTGGTGACCGACCAGAACATCGACCGCCGCCTGCGTACCCTCTCCTGGATCGTTTTTGCGGTGCTTGCGGCAGCTACTGGCTATACCGTGTTCGAAGCCATTTCGCCGACCGGCATCGTCTCGCGCGCGCTGATCTACGGCCCGGGTCTGGCCTTGCTCTGGGTCCTGGCCTTGCTGGTGTTCGAGGTCTTCTTCTCGCGCCGCGCCTGGTGCCGCTATGCCTGTCCGATCGGCCTGACTTACGGGGTGGTCGGCATCTTCTCGCCGGTGCGCATCAAGTACAAGCTCGACAGCTGTTTTCATGAGGGCGATTGCCGCAAGGTCTGTCTCGTACCCCATGTGCTCGACACCGTAATCAAGGGCCGTGCGGTGGATACCGAAGTACCGATCGGTCCCGATTGCACTCGCTGCGGCTTGTGCGTCGATACCTGCCCAACGGGCTCGTTGAGCTTCGACATCAAGGGCATTTCCAGACTGCTTTGACTCCAGGCCTCGCCGGAATAAATCCATGATCCGTTTTTCCAATGTTGCAAAAAGCTTCCGCAAGATCCGTGTTCTCGACGACATCAGTCTTGAGATCGGGTTGTCCGAACGCGTTGCGCTGATCGGCTCCAACGGTGCCGGCAAGACCACACTGATCCGCTGTCTGCTCGGCGAATACACTTTCGACGGCGAGGTCAGCATTGGCGGCCGCGACCCGCGCAAGGAGCGTACCGAGGTGCTCGGCACGATCGGCTTCGTGCCGCAGTTGCCGCCGCCGCTGAAAATGCCGGTGGCTCAGTTGATCAATTTTTCCGCCGCGCTGTGCGCGACCGATCCGGCGCGTATTCACGAACTGGCGCAACGCCTCGGGCTGGAACTGGCGCCGATTCTGGCGCGCCCTTTCGTCAAGCTTTCCGGCGGCATGAAGCAAAAACTGCTGATCGCGATCGCCCTGGGGCGTGACGCCAAAGTACTGGTGATGGACGAACCGGCGGCCAATCTCGATCCCGAGGCGCGCAAGATTTTTTTCGAATTGCTCGCCGAACGGCAGGAAGACGTCACCATGCTGATTTCCAGCCATCGCCTGAACGAAGTGTCGGCGCTGGTGAATCGGGTGATCGAGATGGACATGGGCAAGGTGGTACTGGACGACCGCGTCGCCGATGACGTCTCCCTGTCCGGCCGCTTTGCCTGCCGCATCGCCATCAAGCGCAGCGAACCGGCCTTCGCCAAGGCGATGCAGGCCTGGAGCTTTCGCGACCTGGGCAATGGACTGGAATGGGAAGGCGAGGTGCCGGGACCGGATCGGCTTCGCTTCATGGGCATGACCTCGCGCTATGTCGCGCTGATCAACAGCTACTCTCTCGAAGAGGCGGTGAAAGTTATGCCTCCGGCAGGGCCGGAGACGGTATCCCTGGCGGACGGCACCGGCTCGCTCTGCGTGCCTGGGAATCCGCTTCGCGGGCAGGCAACGGCGACATGATGGACCGGCGTCGCTTCATCGCTGCCGGGTTCAGCCTGACGCCGCTGGCCGTGGCCCTGGCGGCCTGCGGCAAGGCTGGTGAATGGCCCGATGGCATGGCCGAGATCAAGTGGGACCGCGATACCTGCATGCGCTGCAGCATGGCGATTTCCGACCGGCGCTTCGCGGCGCAATTGCGCGGTGGCGAAAAGAATGTCGCGCTCAAGTTCGACGACGTCGGTTGCGCCGTGATCTGGATGCGCGACAAGCAAAGCGTCTTTCCCTGGATGACGGAAGCGGCGACTCGCTTCTGGGTGGCCGACGTCACCGGAAAAGGCGACAAGTGGCTCGATGCGCGCAAGGCAAAATACGTCGGTGGGCGGATCTCGCCGATGGGTTACAACTATGGCGCTATCGCCTATGCGGAGGCCGGCGCTGCCGATTTCGAGGAAATGCGTCAGCATGTGCTGGCCAAGGGAAAGTAACAGCATGAAACACCAAGGGGTTTCTCAAGCATGAACCAACTCTGGCTAACCGCCAAACTGGATATCGTCGAATCGCTGCGCGCGCGCTGGTTCCAGGTCTATACCCTGGTTTTTGGCGGCATCGTCGCCCTGTTGTTCCTGTTCGGGTTGACCGAATCGCGCGTGCTGGGTTTCATCGGCCTTTCGCGTCTGCTCGTCACCTATATCCAGCTGACCATGGCGATCCTGCCGATCTTCGTCCTCATCACCACCGTGCGTTCGGTGGCCGGCGACCGTGAAGCCGGTGTTTACGAATACCTGCTTTCCTTGCCCGTGTCCCTGGCGGCATGGTTCTGGGGCAAGATTCTCGGCCGTTACATCGTGATTTTCCTGCCGGTATTCGGTGCGATGGTGCTCGCCGTGGTGATCGCGCTGATACGCGAAATCGAGGTGCCGTGGTCCATGTTCGGCTACTACACCGCCTTGCTGGCGGTGATGGCGGCCTGCTTCCTCGGTATCGGCATGCTGATCTCGGCGCTGGCGCGCAGCACCGACATGGCGCAGGGCGCGGCCTTCGTCGTCTGGCTGACGCTGCTGCTCTTCCTCGACCTGATCCTGCTTGGGGTCATGATCCAGGGCAAGGTGTCGCCGGAAGTCGCGGTCAGCATGGCGTTGGCCAATCCGTTGCAGGTTTTCCGCACCGCCGCTCTGGCGTTGTTCGATCCGCAACTGATCGTGCTCGGGCCGTCGGCCTACGTGATCCTCGACAATTTTGGCGTCACCGGCTACAAGATATTCGCCCTGGTCTATCCGACCGTGCTTGGCGTTGTTGCGGCAACATTGGGCTATCAGCTGTTCCGCCGCGGCGACCTGCCGTGAAGCAAGCAACAGGGAAGTCGGCCCGGCGACGCTGGGCAGGCGGGCGGCCGATTGTTGCCGCAATCCTGCTGCTGGCCTCCGGCCTGCTTCATGCGGCGGAGTCCGATCCCCTGTTTGCGGCGACGCTGACCGGCACCGACGAAAAGCCGTTTGCCCTCGCGGCCTATCGCGGCAAGCCGCTGATCGTGAATTTCTGGGCGCGCTGGTGCGGGCCCTGCCGGGTCGAGATTCCGGAACTGGTCAAGGCCCACGACAAGTACCAAAAAAAGGGCTTGGTGGTTCTGGGTATCGGTCTCGAGGACAAGGCGGAATCCGTGCGCGATTTCATGAAAGCCTATGAGATGAACTATCCGGTGCTGCTGGCCGCCGAGAAGGGCATTCCGCTGATGCAGGCCCTGGGCAACAGCAAGGCCGGCTTGCCATTCACCATCGTCATCAATCGCAAGGGCGAGATCGTGACGCGCAAGCTCGGGGTGATGAAGGCCGAGGACCTCGCCGCCGCTGCCGCCGCCGTGCTGAATTGACCGGAGTAGGCGATACTTCGATCATGCGCGCGCCCGTTACTCTGGAGTCCACGTTTGGCCACGAGGTGGTGACACCCGAGGTAAGGCTGCGGCGCATCCGCCAAGTGTTCGATGTCGTGGCGCCACGATACGACCTGATGAACGACCTGATGAGCTTCGGCATCCACCGTCTGTGGAAGCGTGATCTGGCGCGCCGCTGCCCGCCGGCGACGGGCATAGCGGTCGACCTTGCCGGCGGCACCGGCGATGTCGCCCGCCTGCTGGCGCGGCGCGGATGGTCGGTGACGGTATGCGATCCGAGCTTGCCCATGATGCGTGCCGGCAGACGAGCGGGCGATGGCAGTCTGCGCTGGGTCGCCGGCGAAGCCGAGCGCCTGCCCTTCGACGACGCCAGCATCGACCTGCTCACGGTGTCCTTCGGCTTGCGCAACGCGACTCGCCTCGATGCTGCGCTGGTGGAGATCCGCCGCGTGTTGAAGCCGGGCGGGCGCATGGTTTGTCTCGAATTTTCCCGCCCGCAGCGCTGGCTGGCGCATGGCTACGATCTGTATTCGCGCCTGGTGATCCCGCGTTTGGGCGCCGCGGTCGCCGGCGCACCCGAGGCCTATCACTACCTGATCGAATCGATCCGGCGCTTTCCCGATCAACGCGAGTTCGCCGCCATGATCCGTGCCGCGGGATTTCCGGTCGTGAGTTGGAAGAACCTGTCGTTCGGCATTGCGGCCCTGCATGTGGCGGAGCGCACCGCGTGAAACCCGAACTGCCTGCCGAGTTGACAAGATTGCCGCCGCACGGCCTTCCCGTCTGGTGGGCAGCGATCCGGCCGCGTACACTGTCGATCTCGGCCACGCCGGTGCTGGTCGGCACTGCCCTGGCGCTGGCGCAGGGGGCGACGCTGGCCTGGATGCCCTTGCTCGCGGCCTTGTGCTGTGCGCTGCTGATTCAGGTTGGCACTAACTTGCACAACGACGCCGCCGACCACGAAAACGGCAGCGACCAGAACGATCGCATCGGGCCGCTGCGCGTTACCGCCGCTGGCTGGGCCAGCGCCACCGTGGTGCGCCGCGCCGCGGTGGCCAGCTTTCTTGCCGCGCTTCTGCTCGGTGCCTATCTGGTCCAGGTCGGTGGCTGGCCGATCCTGCTCATCGGACTGGCATCGCTTTTGGCGGGCTGGGCCTATTCCGGCGGACCGCGACCGATTTCGCATACGGCCCTGGGCGAGGTTTTCGTCCTGATGTTTTTCGGTATCCTTGCCGTCCTCGGCAGTGCCTGGCTGCAAGGTGCCGCGGGCGGGCGGGCCGCGCTGCTGGCCGGTGCGGTGGTCGGCTTGCCGGCTGCCGCCGTCCTGCTGATCAACAACTACCGCGATCTCGAAAGTGATCTGCGTGCCGGACGGCGCACCCTGGCCGCGGTGCTCGGCCGCGACAGCGCGCGCCGGGCCTTTGCGGTGCTGCTGCTGCTGCCTTTCGTGCTGCTGCCGATACTTGCTGCCCTTGGTCATCGCGGCGCCTGGCTGGGCCTGCTGGCGCTGCCGCTGGCGCTGCGGGTGATCCGCAACCTGCGGCGCAGCCGCGTCGGGCCCGATCTGAATCTCCTGTTGGCAGCAACCGCGCGTACCGGATTCGCCCTGGGCATTTTGCTGGCATTGGGATTCCTGCTGGGATGATCCTCGACCTGTTGTTGCCGCTGGCGCTGGCCTGCATCATGTTTACGCTTGGCATCGGCCTGGTTCCAGACGATTTTCTGCGCCTCTTCGCCCAGCCACGCGCCATGGCGGTCGGCTTGGTCGGTCAGCTGGTGCTGGTCCCGGCACTGGCCTGGAGCCTGGTTCTTGTTCTCGGCCTGCCCGCCGAAATGGCCATCGGTGTGATGATTCTCGCCGCCTGCCCGGGCGGCGTCAGCTCCGGCTTGCTGACCCTGCTGGCGCGCGGCGAAACGGCCTTGTCGATATCACTCACGGCGATCAGCAGCGTCGCAGCGGTGGTGACGCTGCCCTGGATCGTGGCGGCAGCGATGCAGCATTTTTCCGGGCAGATGCTGGCAATGGAGATTCCCGTCGGTCGCATGGTGCGCGGCATGTTTCTGCTGACCACGGTTCCCGTCGTGCTGGGCATGAGCCTGCGCCATTTGCGCCCGGCATTCACCCGGCGCATCGAGCTTGCGGCGGGGCGCGTGGCGACGAGCTTGTTCGTGCTTATCGTGATTGCCACCTTCGTCAGTCAGCGTGCGGTGCTGGTCGAGCATCTGCCCAGCGTCGGCCCGGCCATGCTCATGCTCAACCTGCTCGCCATGAGCCTCGGCTTCGGCCTTGCTGCGGTGAGCGGCCTGCAAAGCCGAGGGCGAATTGCAGTGGCCATGGAAAGCGGATTGCAGAATGCGGCGCTGGGCATTTTCGTCGCCGCCAGCGTGCTACAGGCACCGGCCCTGGCGGTACCGAGCGTGGTCTATGCGCTGCTGATGAACTTCGGCGCAATCGGCTTCGTCCTCTTGATGCGCCGCCGCGTCGCGGAGCCAAGTCAATGCGGTGGTGGCTGACGCTGTACTGGGCATGTGCCGGCGCGGCTTTCGGCGCGACGGCATTGCCGCCCTTGCAGCCCCTGATCGACGCCACCCCGGCCGGCGGCACGTTGCGCCTGGCGCCCGGGTCTTATGCCGGGCCGGCAAGCATCGCCAAACCGCTGACCCTGGACGGCGGGCGGCGGGCGGTGATCGTCGGCGATGGCAAGAGCACTGTGCTCTCGGTTGCCGCCAACGCCGTGACACTGCGTGGCCTGCGCCTGACCGGCAGCGGCGATTCGCATGACCGGATCGATGGCGGCATCCTGCTCGAAGGCGACGATCATCTGGTCGAGGACAACGAACTCGACGATGTGCTGTTCGGCATCCATCTCAAGCAGGTCAATCGCTCTCGCATCCTGCGCAACCGGATCCGTGGCAAGGATCTGTCGCTGTCCATGCGTGGTGACGCGATCCGGCTCTGGTACAGCCGCAACAATCTGGTCGAGGGCAATCACTTCACTCGCTCCCGTGACCTGACCTTCGCCAATTCGGCCAATAACCGCATCGTCGGCAACCGCTTCAACGACGGCCGCTACGGCATGAACATCGTGTTTTCGCCCGGGCTGCTGATCGAAAACAACCAGTTGTCGGACACCGGCACCGGCATTATCGTGCTCTATTCGCCCAACCTGGTGCTGCGCGGCAATCGCATCGCGCATGCGCTGACCAGCGGCGGTGGCGGTATCGTCTTCAAGGAGAGCGATGACGCGCTGGTCGAGAACAACGACGTACTGCATTGCTCGGTTGGACTGCGCGTCGATGCGCCGCCACAGTCCACCGGCGCGCTGGTGGTAAGGAATAATCGCTTCGCCCACAACATCATCGGCATGTTCATCTACGGCGAGGAGGGTGGCCACCAATTGCTCGACAACCGTTTCGAGAACAACCTCAATACCATCGCGATCAGCGCTCCCGGTACCGGCAGCGCCATTGTCTGGCGCGGCAACTACTGGAGCGACTACCAGGGCTTCGACCGCAACCACGACGCGATCGGCGATACGCCGCACGAGGTCTATCTGTTCGCCGACCGGATCTGGATGGAAACGCCGATGGCGACCTTCTTCCGTAATTCGCCGGTGCTCGAAATGCTGGATTTTCTCGAACGACTGGCACCGTTTTCGACACCCCATCGCGTGCTGCAGGATGCGCGGCCGCGCATGAAGTAAGACCCTGTTCAAGCAAGGGTATCAGGCACGGCAATTGACAGTGCTCAAAGCCCGATCGGGCATTTGAGTGTTACATTGGCCCATGTTCAGAATTTCGCAATTCATGCAGGAAATCGCCGCGCCGACACCGATCGGCCCGGCGCGCAAGCCGCCCGGTCCGGTGGTGATCTGGAACCTGATCCGTCGCTGCAACCTGACCTGCAAGCACTGCTACTCGATCTCCGCCGACAAGGATTTTGCCGGCGAGTTATCGACTGCCGAAATCTTCCGCGTGATGGACGAGCTCAAGGCTTTTCGGGTTCCCGCCCTGATTCTTTCCGGCGGCGAACCGTTGTTGCGACCGGATATTTTCGAGATTTCGGCGCGCTCCAAGCAGATGGGTTTCTTTACCGCGCTCTCAAGCAACGGCACGCTGATCGACGCCGCGATGTTCGAACACATCCGCGCCATCGGCTACGACTACGTCGGCGTCAGCCTCGACGGTCTGGGCGCGACGCACGACAAGTTCCGCCGCATGAAAGGTGCCTTCGATTTGTCGCTGGCCGGCATTCGCCTGTGCTGCGAGGCCGGACTGAAAGTCGGCGTGCGCTTCACCATGACCCAGGACAATTACCAGGATCTGCCGGGCCTGCTCAAGCTGGTCGAGGACGAGGGTATCGACCGCTTCTATTTCTCCCACCTCAACTACGCCGGACGCGGCAACAAGAACCGCAAGGACGACGCCCTGCACCAGATGACGCGCAATGCCATGGACCTGCTGTTCGACACCTGCTGGGACTATCAGCAGCGCGGCCTGGTCAAGGAATTCACCACCGGCAACAACGATGCCGATGGCGTCTATCTGCTGTCCTGGCTGCAGCGGCGCTTCCCGGAAAAGCTCGCGCACATCCGCAAGAAGCTCGTGCAGTGGGGCGGCAATTCGAGCGGCATCAACGTGGCCAACATCGACAACCTCGGCAATGTCCATCCCGATACCATGTGGTGGCATTACAACCTGGGCAATTTGCGCGACCGCTCTTTCGGCGACATCTGGAACGACACCTCCGATCCGCTGATGGCCGGGCTCAAGTCCCTGCCGCGCAAGGTGGGTGGACGTTGCGGCACCTGCGCCCATTTCGACATCTGCGGCGGCAATACACGGGTGCGTGCCCAGCAACTGACCGGCGACCCCTGGTCGGAAGATCCCGGCTGCTACCTGAGCGACGAAGAAATAGCAGTCACCGCCTGAGAGCGGCAATGGTCATCGGTTCCGGGTAGGTACTGCGACGCTTTGTCGCACTGGGCGCGGCCCGTGCTGACTTATGATGGACCTGTCCGGGCTGGTCTCGATCCTTGTTCTGATCCATGCCTTGACGCATTTCCCGAAACTCGCTGGCAAGCGGGCCCGGGTTTCATCGTAGGCCAGGGTATGTGATGCGTTCCGCCGATTGCGCTTTGTTGTTTCTGTCCGTAGCAATAGCTGCGTTTGCATTCTGTTTTGTCGATGCCGCCCTTCTGCGCGCCGCAGCACTGCCAGACGAGGCAGCGCGCAGCGAGATGGTCACGCAGTTGCGCCTGACCGATCTCGCGCTGTTCACCGAGGCCCGCTACACGCGTCATCCCTCGCAGGCCGACTTGCATTCGGCCTTCCAGGATCATCCGCTGGCGCTTGAACACTTTCCTACCGGGTCTCTCATCGGGCCGCCACGGCACCTGCTGAAACTCGGCGCTGGTGAGACGGCGCCATGAAGCTCTGGCTGGAGAAGCAGCGCTACCTGATCGACTACACGCTGGCCTCGCTGGCGCGACGCAAGGCGCGCAATCTCGGTTTGCTGCTGGTCTATACCCTGTTGGTTTTCATGCTGGCTTCGGTCACGCTGTATACCCACGCCCTGCGCCAGGAGGCGGCGCGGGTATTGGCGAGTTCGCCCGAGGTGATCGTGCAGCGCATGGTGGCCGGCCGTCACGACCTGATTCCGCCCGGCTACATGGAGAAGATAGGGCGCATTCGCGGCGTGCAGAAAATGGAAGGGCGTCTCTGGGGTTATTACTACGACACCGTGACCCGGGCCAACTACACTTTCATGGTGCCGGCCGTCAGCGTGCCGGCGAACAACGAGATCATCGTCGGCCCGGCGCTGGAACGCTCGCGCGGGCTGGCCAGGAACAACGGTGTCACCTTCCGCTCCTACTCGGGCAAGCTGCACAGCTTCGTCATCGCCGAGGTGTTGCCGCAGGCCTCGGAACTCGTCAGCGCCGATCTGGTGCTGATGAGCGAGGAGAACTTCCGCGCCTTCTTCGACTATCCGGTCGGCCATTACACCGACATCGCATTGTCGGTGGCCAACCCGCAGGAGGTGCGCAATGTCGCGCTGAAGCTCGCCGCCGCCTTGCCTGACGCGCGACCCATTCTGCGCGATGAAGTGCTGCGTACCTATGCCTCGATTTTCGACTGGCGCGAAGGCATCGTGCTGGCCTTGCTCTCCGCCGCCATCCTTGCCTTCGGCATCCTCGCCTGGGAAAAGGCCTCGGGCCTCTCAGCCGAAGAAAAGCGCGAAATCGGCATTCTCAAGGCGATCGGCTGGGAAACCGGCGACGTGATCAAGATGAAATTCTGGGAAGGCTTGCTGGTTTCACTCACGGCCTTTCTGGTTGGCTTCGTCGCTGCTTATGTGCACGTGTTTCATTTCGCCGCCGCGCTGTTCGAGCCCGTGCTCAAGGGCTGGGCGGTGCTTTATCCGCGTTTCCAGCTGAGCCCGCATATCGATGGCGTGCAGGTCGCCACGCTGTTCTTCTTCACCGTGGTGCCTTACGCGGCGGCGGTGCTGGTGCCGATCTGGAAGGCGGCGATCACCGATCCCGATACGGTGATGCGGGGATGATCAAACTCCAGGGTATTCGCAAGGCTTTCAACCAGGGTCGCGACAACGAGTACTGGGCGCTGAATGGCATCGATCTGCACGTCGAGGCCAACAAGGTCACGGCCCTGCGCGGTCCCAGCGGATCGGGCAAGACCACGCTGCTGACCATCGTCGGCTGCCTGGCGCGGCCGACCGTGGGCCGCGTCAGCCTCATGGGCGAGGACATTTCCGGACTTCCGGAACGCTTCCTGACCGAGATCCGTCGCCGCCGCTTCGGCTTCATCTTCCAGCAGTTCAACCTGATCAAGGGTCTTTCGGCGCTGGACAACATCATCCTGCCCGGCTACCCGACGGGGCGTCCGCGCCATGAGCTGCTGGCGCGCGCGGATGAACTGCTGGCAGGACTCAAGCTCGGCCACCGGCGCGAGGCGAAGGTTGAGTGGCTCTCGGGCGGCGAGCAGCAGCGCGTCGCCATCTGCCGTGCATTGATCAACGATCCCGAACTGCTGATCGCCGACGAGCCGACCGCCAATCTCGACTCCCACCTTGCCCGCGAATTCATGGCCATTCTCCGGGACCTCGCCGCCCAGGGGCGCACCATCCTGCTTACCAGCCACGATCCGCTGGTGGTCGATTCCGCCGTGGTGCATCGCGTGGTGGACATGCGCGACGGCAAGTTGCAGGGCGGCAGATGATGCCTTGTTCGATTTACGCGCGCCGCGCCGATGGCCGCTTCCGTCGCGGGGCCGTAGCGGGAAATCGGCGGTGATATTCCAGCCCGCCATCATTGCCCTGCTGCTCGCCTCGGCGCTTTGCGTGCTCGGGCTGGCGGCGAGTGCGCCGTTCGCCTTCGAGGTCATGCGGCGCTGGGACATCCGTAGCGGCAGCGAGCGCCAATTGCAGCTGGAGCGCCGCACTTATCTTTTTTCGACCCTGCTGACGCTGGTCCTTGGCCTGCAACTCGCCGCCGTGCTGCTGTTCGTCTTCAATGCCGAAAAGATGTCGGGCATGTTCGTCGGCGCGATGTGCGCGGTGGGTACGCTGAACGTGAACGCCTTCGGCTTCCCTGCGCTCAACGCCAAGATCGCCGTGTTCTTTCTCGCTGCGATGTGGCTGGCGATCAATCACGTCGACAGCCGCGCCCACGACTATCCGCTGGTCCGCATCAAGTACGGTCTGCTGCTGCTCATGGCGCCGCTGCTGGCAGCCAGTGCCTGGATCGAACTGCAATACTTCCTTGGCCTCAAGGCCGATGTCATTACTTCCTGCTGCGGCAGTCTGTTTTCCGAAGGCAGTCCGACGCTGGCGGCGGAAGCCTCGGCCATGGCGCCGCTGCCGGCGATGTGGTTGTTTTACGGCAGCCTCGGCGCGGCGATCGCGCTGGCGGCCTGGCACGGACTCGGCGGCGGCCGCAGCCGGGTGGCGGGATATGCGCTGGCGACCGCCAGCGCGACGGCCTTTGTCGCCACCATCGCCGGCATCCTGTCCTTTGTCTCGCTCTACATCTACGAGCATCCGCATCACCACTGCCCGTTCTGCATCCTCAAGCCGGAGTACGGCTATCAGGGCTACTGGCTGTATGTGCCGCTGTTTTTCGCCACGGCAGCCGGGCTGGCGGCAGGCGCGGTGCAGCCCTTTGCCCGCATTGCCAGCCTGCGCGAAATCGTGCCGGGCTTTTCGCGCCGGCTCGCCGCCATCGCCGCCAGTGGCTTCGCCTTGACCGCCGGCATCGCCACGCTGATGATCTGGCAATCCCGCTTGATGCTTCTGGCGCAGGCCTGAACGTCGTTTCCGCAGTGCGCTTCGGCCGGCGGGGGGCAGTAGCGGCGCGGCGGCCAGCAACAGTTCGCCGCGGTTCGTCGTCGCACTCGACACTTCGGCGCTGGCAGGGCCGGCGTTTCTACTTGGTGACGTACAAGCGGGTGGATTGAACGCCGTACCGCCAACGCCGAGTTTCCGGGCAGCCAAAAAAAACGCCGGCGCGAGGCCGACGTCAAGTTGCAGCACTGGAGATTCCTCAGAACTTGTAATTCATTCCCGCATAGAGCGAGCGGCCCATGCCGGGGATGGCCGTGCCCCAGGGCGGCGTTGCCGCGGACGCGGTCGGCGGCATGGTCACACCCTGGCCGGTATAGGCGCCGCTCAGCGGATGGAAGTAGAGCCTGTCGAACACGTTGTCGATGCCGACATCAAAGCGCATCTGTTTCCAGGTGTAGCTGCCGCGCAGGTTGAGCAGGGCATAGCCGGGTGTCACGATCTCGTTGCGGACTTGCGAAACATCCGACTTGCGCGCGACGAACTGGGTTTCCGCCGTGCCGCTCCAGTTGCCGAGGTTCTGTTCCAGGGCCAGCTTGGCGTTCAGCGGCATGATGTTGTAGAGATTGTCGCTCGCTCCGTCGGCGGTCTTGCCCCGGACATAGCTCAACATGCCGGACAGGGTGAAGCTGCCGAAACCGGTGTTGCGCGCCAGCGGGAGATGGCCGGAGATGTCGAGGCCATAGAGCCGGGCGTCCTGGTTGGTGTACTTGAGGAACACGAAGTCGTTGGTTCGGGTCACGTTCGCCGCGACGCAGACTCCCGCGCCGGTAAAGCAGCGCTGGGCGTTGATGTAGTCCTCGACGTAGGTGGCGTAGGGCGTCACTTTCAGTCCCCAACTCTTCTGCTCGGCATCGTGCCAGTCGAAGGTGGCTTTCAGCGTATGCGCGACTTCCGGCTTCAGGTCGAGATTGCCGACATAGCCGTTGCCGTCGCCGACCATGTTGATCATGAACATCGCCATGCCGCCGGTGGACCATGTGTAGCGCTCGTACAGGTTGGGCGAGCGGGTCTTGCGCGCATAGCCAAACTCGATCGTCTGCGTCGCTGCCGGGGTCATGCGCGCCAGCGCGGTGAGATCCCAGTTGCGATCCGTTTTGCTGCGGTCGCTGTTGTTGAATCGTGTGGCATCCGCTGTATAGCCGCCGTTGTAGCCCTGCACCGGTCCGGTATCCATTTTCACGGTTTCATGACGCACGCCGAATAGGCTGGTCCAGCGCGGACTCCAGCGCGCCTCCCATTCGCCGAACACGGCGTGGCGGTCGCGCTCGCCGTTGTTGATGTCCCAGAATGTATTCGGCGACATGCCGCCGTTGCCTGACGGTGGCCACCAGTCGCTGAAGCGGTATTGCTGGAGCTCGGCACCGACCCGCAACAGGTCGCGCTCCGACGGAGCGAACTCGGCCTTGATGGTCGCGCCGGTATTCTTGCCTTCCGTGTCCATCGGCATGCCTGGTGCGGCAATGGCCACGGGGGGAGGCGTGGGATTGCCGCGATACCAATAGGCCTTGTCCTCGAGGAAGTTCATCTTGTGCCGCGTCTGCTCGCGATAGACGCGCGCCTGCAGCTTGCCCCAGTCGAACTGGCCGGTGTAACGCAGGTTGAGGTGGATGCCGTCGTTGGCGGTCATGTCCATGCGCTGGTTGGGGAAACCCTGGTAGGGGATGTCCTGCGTGCCGACCTTCAACTCGACCAGATGGTCATCATGACGCAGGGCGAAGGCCAGCGACTGGTTGGTCGACTTGTACAGGGTCGAGCCGACTTCATCGCCCGCCAGCCATTTGGTCGAGTTCTGGATCGAGCGGCCGTCGACGATGAAGGCCCGTCCTGCCGGCTTGAAATCGCCGCCGGCCGTGTAGTCGTCACCATTCGCGGTCGATCCGCTGTAGGTCACGCTGAGTTTGTCGCTGGCGATGGTTGCCGAAAGGTTGGCGCCATTGGCGTTGCCGTTGCTGCGATAGAACACGCCAGCCTCACCCTTGACGAGGGTGCCTTCTCCGGCCCTGGCAAACTCCGGCGCGGGAGAATCAACCAGGATCGTGCCGCCGATGCTGTCGCCGCCCGAGCTCACCGGCGCAATGCCGGCGAAAACCTGGATGCTGCCGACAGCGGTCGGGTCGATGTAGGACATTGGCGGATTCATGTGGTTGCCGCAGGCGGAGATGAGGTCCATGCCATCGACCTTGATGCGCAGCCGGTCATCCGCCAGGCCATGGATCGCCGGCAGGCTGGAAACCCCTCCGGCGCCATAGAGGCTGACGCCCGGAATGTCGCGCAACAGTCCGGCGCTGTCGCTGGTGCCGGCCTGTTGCTTGCGCATGGCCTCGTCGTCAACGGCATCGCCGCGAAAGCGATCGGCGGTACTCTGCCCGGTGATGACTACGGCATCGAGAGTCTTGATTTCGTCGGCGGCGAAGGCGAGGCAGGGCAGCGCCGCCAGGGCGGCGGAAATGATTTTGTGTTTCATGTGAAGTGGTCCAGGGATGAGAATCGTGGTGAAAAGATGAACAGCGCTCAATGCTAACGGCAAGCGTTCGCGGCACGCCGCGGCGAAAGGTCACACGCGACGTTTAGTCGCGCGACATGTTGTCGCGCTGTTCGCCATTACGCTCGGCGTGCCGACGCTGCGGCAGGGCGTGCGCTTCTACCTGGTGATGTACACGCGCGTGAGCTGATCGCCGTATCGCCGGCGCCGACTTTTCGGAGCAAGCATCCGACGCATCGTCACGTCTTAGCGCTTGTCGGTGAGGCCAAGCGACTTGCGGGTACTTGCCCTATCCACCGTGCCGGAGATCGCGACGCGGTTGCCGTGGCCATCGAACAACAGCGTTCGCGGCAGTTCGCCGCGCCACTTCGAGTCGAGCGCGAAAGCGATCGCCTCCGGTGCATCGGCGCCATAGACGTAGCGCTTGCCCGGCACCTTGCTTCGGTCGAGCGATGCCGCGACCTCGGCGGAGAGCGGTTCCACGGCGACGGTGATCAGCCGCAGGCTGGCATCGGCCTTGACCATGTTGGCGAACAGTCCGAGATTTGTCTTGCAGTGGGGGCAATCGGTGGACCATAGCGCGACGATGGTAGGCGCGGTGTGCGTGGCTTTATCGGTGAGCATTCGCGCCGATTTCCGGTCGAGGGCAATGAAAGTCGTGGCGAACGCGGCAGTGCAGGCCAGCAGCAAGGAAATCAGGACAAGGCGTTTCATGGCAGACGGAATGCGCGCATGCCTTCGAGCTCGGTGCGCCAGTAGGCGAACAGCTCTTTGCCGAAACTGATGACGCGCGGATGATCGGAGGCGCCGTTGGCGGCGCCCAGCGCCAGCCGCTTGAAACTGGCGCCGCCGTCCTCCGAAATTTCCGCGTGCAATTGCGTCCGCTCGCCATCGTATTCCTTCCAGAGGATGGCCATGCGATGGCCGGCGATGGCGATGTCGGCGCGAGCCGCCTGCTCGCCGCCGACAATACGCTGACCTTCGACGCCGCCCGCCACCAGACGCCCATAGAAGGCGCGTCCTTCGCCATTCTTCTGGTTGAACCAGACGGCATGCCGCGTGCCGTCGGGCGCCACGGCCAGCGCCGGCCCGTGGTGGGGACAGCCATCGACTTTCCAGCGGTCGAAGGTGGCGCGCTCGACGCGGGCCGGCGTTCCGTCCGTCCGGAGTTTTACCAGTGCATGGTCGCGCTCGTTGGGCTCGAACACATGTCGCCAGAGGAACAGCGGAGCGCCGTCAGAGTCGACCGCACCCGCAATCCGGCAGCACTCGCAGGAATGATCGGCAATCTTCACTTCCGGCTTGAAGCTTCTGCCACCGTCTTCCGATACGGCGGCATAGATGGCGGCGCCGCGATAGGGATTCTTCGCGGCCTTGGCCGATTCGAGGTCGCGCTTGTCGATCCAGGCGAGGTAAATCCGGCCGTCGCCGCCGGCCACCATGGTTTCGAAACGATGGGTAATTTCCTGGCGGTCGCGGTGCACGGTGATCGGCGGTGCAAAGCTGGCGCCGCCGTCGTCGGAACGTGCCAGCCTTACCTCTCCGCTGTTGGGTTTGCCAAGCGGTTTGGTCCAGGAAATCAGAACGCCGCCATCCTGCGCGAAGGCGATTTTGGGCCGGTTCTCGCCATCGCCGGAAATGGCTTCCGGTCGGGCATTGACGATTACCGGCGACGACCAGTGGGTGCCCTGATCGCCGCTGCGATACAGCAACAGATGATCGCCCTGCTTGGCAACCGCCAGCAGTTGGCCGTCCTTGGCGAACGCGGCAGAACTGCCCAGTTCGACACGAATTTTTTTCCCCATGCCCGCCATTCCCGCCATGGTTGCCTTGTCTTTCGCGTCGGCTGCGGATGCGGAATGCGGCAGTACGGATGCGGCTATCATCAGCGCCGCAATGGCGCCCAGTCTGTGCAACGGCGTCATCGATCCGATCCTCAGTAATTGAATTTCAAACTGGCGAAATAGGTCCGTTGCTGATACGGGTACAGGGTGAAATACTTCACATCGCCGATGTTGTCGATCCCGACCGAGGCGGACCATTGTTTGGCGAACTTGTAGAGCAGCTTGGCGTCGAAAACCCCGAAGCTGCTGCGCCCGCCATAGACGTTCGGATTGGGGTCCGGGTATTGCATGGTAGTCGTGTTGAACAGGCCGCTATGCTGTCGACCGCTGTAGCGATAGCCCAGGCTGCCGGAAAGTTCGGCGGAGACGTGATAAGTCGCCAGCATCGATGCGCGCCAGACCGGGATCAGCGGCAGCTCGGTGCCCACCAGCCCGGGGTTTGCGATGTTCTCCGTGATCCGCGTGTGGATGTAGGCGAGGCTGCCCGACAGATCAAGGCCCCGGATCCACATGTCGCTGGTTTGCAGCGCCGTTTCGATCCCGTAGGTGCGGACCTTGTCGACGTTCTGCACGCTGCTGATGCTGAATCCGGGCAGGGTCGTGATATCGGATTGTGAGACCAGCGCAGCCTGTTTTTCCTCGCCGAACAAGGAGGTTCGCCACAGGCCGTTGCTCAGGAAACGCTCGATGGTGAACTCCCATGAGTCGGCGGTTTCCGGCTTGAGGTTCGGGTTGTTTGTTTTCGCGACGTTATAGGGCGCGGGGAATCCGGCAATTTGTGCGGGAGTGGCCGCAGTCGAGGTACCGGCAACGGTGATGCCGACGTTCTTGAACAGTTCGCCGACCGTCGGGAAGCGCACGCCGCGGCCGTATGAAGTGCGCAGTGCGAGCATGTCGGATGCCTGCCAGGAGAGCGACACCTTGGGCGAGAAGGCATCGACTGTCTTGTCGGCGTAGCTCACGTTGGCGCCGCTGGCGTAGTTGCTGCCGTTCAGGGCACGCCATTTTTCCTGGCGGCCGCCCAGCACCAGTTTCAGGTCGGGCGAGACCTGCCACGCATCTTGCACGTAGATCGCCTGGGTGGTGGTGCTGCCCCTGGAGTTGGTGTTCAGCGCGGCGGCAGCGCTGGTCCGCCACGGCCCCGCCGCAAGGGTGTATTGGTCCGACTTGGTCGTGTAGGTGTCCGAGTGGATACCGAAACTCACCTGGTGCCGGCTTTTCAGGTTGCCGTCCGGCCGCCATTCGCCGCGCAGGTCGAGGTTCTGCCAACCCGTGCCATCCGCATAGCTGATGGTTCCGGCAGTGGCATCGCTGCTCGGTGTGGCGCCGAAGTTGCCCGAGCTGGCGCGGGTGACGTCCTTGTTCTGATTGAAGTGGCTGGCGGTCAGTTCCCAATCCCAGGTTCCGCCGCTTTGCGATTTCACGGAGAGGCCGTGCATGTGGTATTCGGCCTCGGCGTGACTGGTGCTCGGTGCCGTCACCGAATAGTCCTTGCCATCGATCCGGACATAGCTGTAGACGCCGGAGGCCGTTTTGGTGCCGTAGATCGTGTTGCCGGCGGCATCCCGCAGGTAACTTTCGACCAGTTTGTCGGAAGTGTTCTGCCAGATGTTCAGGGTGTAGGTGGCGCGCACCGTCGGCGAGATGTCGTATGCCAGCTTGATAGTGCCATCGTCCTTCACGGTATGGTCCATGCTTGTCGCGGCGGTGTTTACTCGCGGACTGTTGGCGATGTTGTTGTCGAAATGCGCGCCGGTGACCACCGTGAATTGTCCCGCCGCGGCGGGCGCGCCCGTTTTGGCCGTGGCGGCGGTGAAATCGGTGGGATGGCTATGGTTGTCCAGCCGATCGACGCTCAGGCGGAACGACCAGGCGCCAACCTTGTTGCCGAGGGTCGCGGCACCATGCGTTCCGGTAAAGTTCTTGTCGGTGCCGTAGAGCTTGAAGTTCTGGCCGAAAGTGTCCAGCTTGGCGTGCGCTTCGAACTTGGTCGGCATGTGCGAACTCATCAATACCACGCCGCCCACAGAATTGCCGGGATACAGCGCGGAAAACGGGCCGTACATGACATCGACCCGGTCGATGGCGTCCTGCGATACCAGACCCCAGCGCGGGCCGGGACAACAGCTATTGACCAGATGGTTCGAGAGCAGCAGGCCATCCGCATAGACAATCGTCTCGGCGCTTGAATTTACTCCATACATTCGCATGGCCAGGCCGCCATTCACGTCGCCGATGAAGCGCTCGCGCACGTGAACGCTGGGCAGGTACAGGAGCGCTCCGGCCGACGATACAGAATTGACGCTTTCGGCAATTTGCTTCCGGGTCACGCTTTCTGTCGTTGATGGAACGTTGGCCGGTGCCGCCGGCTTGGCTGATTCCGCCGAGACGGAAACTTCCTTGAGTCTGGCATCACCCTCTTCTGAAGCGAGAACGACGGGGGAAGTCACGCCGAGTGTGCTGGCAGCCACCAGGATCAAGGCGAGTTGGGTACATGTCGGGGAGGTAAGTTCGCAAGTCATTGAATTAAGTTCCAGATTGATGAAATGTCTTTCGCGCAGTCCAAACGGCGCTAGCTGCTGCTTTCGGTAACGAAGGCGATGCGGTTGATGCCGGCCTTCTGCGCCGCGGCGAGGATGTCGGTCACTTTTTCATAGCGCGTGCCGCGATCGGCACGCAGGTGCAGTTCCGGGTTGCGCGTAGCGATAGCGGCGAAGCGGCTTTCCACTTCACTGCGCTGGACCGGCGCGCCGTCGAGGTAGTAGCGCCCCTCGGCGTCGAGCGCGAGCTGGATCACCACCGGCTTGTCCTCGATCTTCTGCGAACTGACCTGCGGCAGGTCGATCGGTACGGCCTGATGCAGCACCGGGATGGTGATGATGAAAATCACGAGCAGCACCAGCATCACGTCCACCAGCGGGGTGGTGTTGATCTCCGCCATGGGCTGGGTGACGCCGCCCTCGCTGAAGGAACCGAAAGACATGGCGGTCTCAGGCGGCCTGCCGCGTCACGGCGGCGGGTGCGGAACTGGCGGTTGAGACGGCGAGCTTGCCTTTCACCGCGGCGCGACGGGTGCCGGTTGCAAAGAAGGCGTGCAGGTCGTGGGCGAAGCCATCCAGCTGCGCCATCACCAGGCGGTTGGCGCGGGTCAGCGCGTTGTAGGCCAGCACGGCGGGAATGGCGACGAACAGGCCGGCGGCGGTCATGATCAGCGCTTCACCCACGGGGCCGGCCACTTTGTCGAGCACCACGCTGCTGGAGCCGGAAAGCGCGACGAGCGCATGGTAGATACCCCAGACAGTCCCGAACAGGCCGATGAAGGGCGCCGTGGAGCCGACCGATGCGAGGAAGGTGAGCCCGCCTTCCAGGTTGGCCTGGGCGGAGAGCATCTGGTTGCGCAGCGACCGCGTGACCGATTCGGAGAGGCTGACGCCAGCGCCCAGGCAGGCGGATGATTCGTAATTCTCGGCCGCTTGCGCACCGGCGTGCGCGAGGCCCGAGAAGAGCCCGGTGCGGTCGGCCGCTTCGATGGCAGTCATCGCCTCGGGCAGCACACGAGCTTGCCAGAAGGCTTGCGGCGCGCGTTCGATGGCTTGGTTGATGCGCAACTGACGCACGAAGCGACCGACGATCAACGCCCAGCTCATGATGGACAGAAACAGCAGGATCAGGGCGGTGACATGGGTCACCATGTCGCCTTGTTGCCAGAAGTGAGTCAGACCGAATTGAGTTTGCATGAGTGTTAACTATCCAGTTGGAAGGTGATGGGGACTTGCACCCAGGCCGCGACGGCTTGGTCGCCGCGCCGCGCGGGAACGAAGCGCCAGCGGCTGACGGCGTCATGGGCGGACTGATCGAGGCGTGCGTAGCCGCTGCCGGTCTTGACTTCAACCTTCTCGGCCAGACCGGCCGCGCTGACATGGACGCGTAGCAGCACCTTGCCCTGCTCGCCGAGGCGGCGCGAGGCATGCGGATAGACCGGCTTGGGATTGTCCAGGTAGTCGGCGTCGAAGCGCGCCGCCGTGATCGCCACCGGCGCGGGAGCGAGGTTGATCGGGGCGGCGGGGGCCGGGGTGGGCGGCTGGGGTGGCACCGAGAAGGCGAGCGGCGTGTTGCTGGGCGTGGTGGATGCCAGCAATTGCGGGGGCGGTGGCGGCAGGTTTTTTTTCGGTTTCGGTTTCGGCGTTTCGGCGGGCTTCGGCTTGGGCAACTCGGGCAGTATCTCGACGAGGCGCACCGCCATGGGGTTGAGCGCATTTTTCAACGCATCGGGCGGCGCCACCACCGCAATCAGAGCGATCAGCCCGACGTGCGCCACCGCCGCTCCGGTGATGGAGAACAACGGGCGTTCGGGGCGCCCGGCGTCGGGAATGCGCGGAAAGAAAATACCCATCGGTGGCTCTTCAGTGCAACCTGATGGTCACGGCGGAACTGCGGATGATCATGGTGAATGCGAATACTCAGGGCAACTGGCAAGCGGCGTATTCTCGGACCGCCCGGACCGAACGCTATGCGGCAAAACGCCGCATGCGACATTTCGTCGCGCGACACGATGTCGCATCGGCGCGCTGTTCGGCGCATTCTTGATCGCGCTCAAGGACGCGAGCGCAGAACCGCTTGCAGGGCACCCGTTGCGGCAATTTGCCGCAGCTGCCATCCATTTGGGAAAGCTAATATTGCAGTGCAACCCAAATGACAAAGGAGCTCTTCATGGACAGACGCGACGCACTCAAAATTTCCTTGCTGGCGGGCATCGGCCTCGCTGCCGGTGGCGCACAGGCGCAACAGGCTTGCACCAGCGACGGCACGCCGGCGCAATTCACGCCGAAGAAGCCGGCCGATGCCAGTCCGCTGGAAAACGAGCTCGGAAAGTATCCGAAGTGCCCCTACTGCGGCATGGATCGCAAGGAGCATCACCGCACCCGCATGCTGGTGCAATACAGCGACGATCTGGTCGACGGCACGTGTTCGATCCATTGCCTGGCCCTGAGCCTGGGCGTCAATGTGGATCGCGAGCCGAAGATGATCTGGGGGCCGGATTTCGCCAGCGCCGCCGAGCCAAGTCCGCTGCTGCCGGTGGAGAAACTGAGCTATCTGATCGGCGCCGACATCAAGCATGTGATGACGAAGAAGAGCAAGCATTCCTTCGCTGCGGCAGATGTCGCCAAGGCACATCAGGCCAAGCACGGCGGGGAACTCGGCGACTTCGACGAGGCCATGAAGCAGTCCTACCTCGGCATGGCGGAAGACGTCGCGCAGATCCGCAAGAATCGCGCCGAGCGCCGCAAGCGGATGATGGAACAGAAGAAGGGCTGAGTTGTTGCCTCTGCGCCTGTTTTTGGCCTGCTGGCTCGCGGCTTGGGCGGTGTTTGCTGCCGCCCAGGCGCCGCCAGCACCGGGACCGAGAGATCTGTGCCCGGTGTGCGGCATGCTGGTTTCCAAGTATCCCAACTGGGTCGCCACGATCGAGTACAAGGATGGCCATGCCCACCATTTCGACGGTGCCAAGGACATGTTCAAGTTCTGGCATCAGCCGGCGAAGTATGCCGCCGGTCATCGGCGCGAGGACATGGCGGCGATCTGGGTCACCGATTTCTACAACCTGCAGCGCATCGATGCACGCATAGCCTGGTACGTTACGGGTTCGGACGTGCTCGGGCCGATGGGCCACGAGTTCGTGCCGCTGGCGACCAAGGAGGACGCTGCCGATTTTCTCAAGGAACACAAGGGCAAGCGCATCCTCAGCTTCGAACAGGTGACGAAGGATCTGCCGCTGAAACTCGACGACGGCAAGTTCTGAACAAAGCCCGGCATTCGTCGTTCCCGCGAACGCGGGAACCCGGAAAGACAAGGCACTGGATGCCCGCCTGCGCGGGCATGACGGGTTTCACGTTTGCTGCTGCCTATCGCCACAAGGGTTAGCCGAAATCAAGGCTGGGCACGGTTTCTCCGCTATGCTTTGCGGAGCGTTTCGCGCCAATCTTGACCAGGGATGATCCATCGCATGAGGTATGACTTCGCAAGCCGTTTTTACAGCATTCGTCGCGCAGCGCGGGCGGTTCCCGCACTGCTGGCCCTTGTCGCACTTCCCGCCGTCGCGGCCGATGTCCCGGCGCTCTACCAGCAGCATTGCGCGTCCTGTCACGGTCCCGGTCGATTGGGCATGACCGGGCCCGCGCTGCTGCCGGAGAGCCTGGCGCGCCTGAGGAAGCCCGAAGCAATCCGGACCATTACCGAAGGCCGTGCGGCGACCCAGATGGCGGGATTCGCCGACCGTCTGGGCAAGGAGGAGATCGCCGCGCTGACGGACTTCATCTATACCGCCGTGTCACCAGCGCCGACTTTCAGCCAGGCCGACATGGACGCTTCGCGCGTGGTGTATTTCGCGCCGGGCAGCCTGCCGGCCAAGCCCGCGGCGATCTATCAAGGCGTGGACATGATGAACCTGTTCATCGTGGTCGAGACCGGTGACCACCATGTCACGGTGCTCGACGGCGACAAGCTCGAACCGATACACCGCTTCCCCAGCCGCTACGCGCTGCACGGCGGGCCGAAATTCACGCCCGACGGACGCTATGTGTTCTTCGCTTCGCGCGACGGCTGGATCACCAAGTTCGACATCTGGAATCTGCAAGTGGTGGCCGAAATTCGCGCCGGCATCAACACGCGCAACGTCGCCGTTTCCGGCGACGGCAAGTATCTGGCCGTCGCCAATTACCTGCCGCACACCCTGGTGCTGCTCGATGCCGACCTCAAGCCGCTCAAGGTGCATGAGGTCTGGGACAAGGATCGCAAGGAAAGCTCGCGCGTCTCCGCGGTGTATGACGCCGCGCCGCGCCAGAGTTTCGTCGCCGCGCTGAAGGACGTGCCGGAAGTCTGGGAGATCAGTTACAACCCGAAGGCCGAGGACATCGCCATCGGCATGGTGCATGATTTCAAATACAAGGAAGGGGCGTTCATTACCGGATTCCTCAACCCGCGCCGCAGCTTCCTTTCCGAGCCGCTCGACGATTTTTTCTTCACCCAGGATTATTCGGAACTGATGGGCGCCAGCCGGGAGGTGGGCAAGGGGCAAGTGGTCAATCTCGACGTGAGGAAGAAAATCGCCGACCTGAGCCTGCCTGGCATGCCGCATCTGGGCTCGGGCATTACCTGGAACTACCACCCGCCGCAGGGCGCGCAGGATCGCAGGGTGATGGCCACACCGAATCTCAGGGAGGGTCTGATTACGGTGATCGACATGAAGGACTGGAAGACGATCAAGACCATTCCGACACTCGGCCCCGGCTTCTTCATGCGCAGCCATGAGAACACGCCTTACGCCTGGACCGATTCGATGATGTCGAAGGGCAAGGACACGCTGCAGGTGATCGACAAGCGCACGCTGGAAAAAGTCGCGCAGATTCGCATCGCTCCGGGCAAGACCCTGGCCCATGTCGAATTCACCCGCGACGGCAGGTATGTTCTCGCCAGCCTGTGGGAACGCAAGGCCGACGGCGGCGCGCTGATCGTGTTCGACGCCGCCACCTTCAAGGAGGTCAAGCGCATCCCGATGGACAAGCCGGTCGGCAAGTACAACCTCTACAACAAGATCAACCGCTCCGAAGGCACCAGCCACTGACCGTCCGTTTGTCGGTTGCGGCGATGCGGCGAAGCACCCAGCCACAAGGCCGGCCGCCGCCAGTGCAGTTTCAGTCGCTCAGGCTTTGGCGTCAAAGAATCGAATCGAATTGCGCCCGGCGTCCTTGGCTTGATACATTGCCGCATCCGCCCACTTGAGAATGTCGTCTTGGCTGGCTTCATGGCCGATGAACATCACCGCGCCAATGCTGGCGGTGCAGTGGTGTTCAACCGTGATGTCTGTCTTGCCGTCATTGTGGATGAGCAGGTAAGGGGCCGACACGAAGGAACGTATTTTTTCTGCAACGTTTCTGGCTTGCGAATTCGATTCGGATTCATCCGTATTCAACTCGTTCAATATCACCACAAACTCATCGCCACCAAAGCGCGCCACGGTGTCCATTTCGCGCACACAACTTTTCAGTCGATCTGCCGCCTCGATCAACAGCAAGTCACCAACCACGTGGCCGTGCGCGTCGTTCAGCGGCTTGAAGTTGTCCAGGTCGAGAAACATCAGCGCGCAAAAATGGCCACTGCGCTTGCTGGCGGCCATGGATTGACTCAGGCGGTCGTTGAGCAGTCGGCGATTGGGCAGCTTGGTGAGCGCGTCAAAAAATGCCAGATGCCTGATCGCATCCTCCGTTGCCTTGCGCTCGGTGATATCGGTTTGCGATCCGATATAGTGAGTCACCGTTCCGCCGACCGGTTTAACAGCGGTGATCGACAGCCATTTTGGATAGATTTCGCCATTCTTGCGCCGGTCCCAGATTTCTCCCTGCCAGCTACCCGTGCGATGGATCCGCTCCCACATCTCGGCATAAAAACTTGCATCGTGGCGGCCTGATTTCAGCAGGCGAGGTGTTTGGCCAACAACTTCCTCGGCCGTGTAGCCGGTAATCTCGGTAAATGACTTATTGACGCGCACGATCAAACCGTTTGAATCGGTAATCATCATGCCTTCCTGTGATTCAAAGGCCACGGCGGCGATGCGCAGCTCAGCTTCGGCCGCTTTGAGCGATTCTTCCCGTTGCTTGAGGGTCATCAGCAGCCGATTAAAGCCACCGATCAATTCACCTATTTCGTCCTCTCTGGCGATGGCCAGGGGTTGCGGCGGCTGATCCGATTTCGACTGGATGGCCAGTGTTTTTACAGCCGTCAGCATCGGAGAAAGTTGTTGTCTCAACATCAACCAGACTACGCCACCTCCCAGCAAGGCCAGGAGAATCGTAGTCAGCAGCATGTGCTTGCGCGCGGCGTGAAAAGGCGCCAGAGCTTCATCGGTAGTCAAGGTGACCACCACAAACCAGCCCGTCAGGGGAATGCCTTTGGCCGAGGCCAACTCTTCCTCGCCATGGGAATTAATCGCAACACCGGAACCTTCGTAACCCTGGGCAAAGCGCTTGAACAACGGGGCGGATTCCAGGGCGGAGGGGAATTCGGTGATGCCGCCATTGCCTCGGGCAGTGACAGCAAGCCGATGCTGTGCCGAGAAAAGCAGATAGCCACCGCTCTTGCCGTAACTGTTGTCCACGAACTTGTCGAGAAAATTGGTCTTGTTCAGGTCGGTCAGGCCCGCCAAGGCGCCAACAAGCTTTCCATGACCATCGCGAATCGGCGCTGCCATGCCGACAATCGGAGCCGGACCCGTCTTGCTCTTGCCGAATTGGCCAACCGTGGTTTTCGCGTCCTTGAGTGTGCCTGCGATGAAATCCCGGTCCATGAAACTGATGCCGATCCGTTCTGTAGAACGCGGAATGGAAGCCGTCGCAATGCCATCGAGGTCGGTGACGAAGATTCCGGCGTTGAATATCTCCTGCAAAATTTGGCGTTGTTTCAGATGTGCCTGTAGGGCCGTCGCATTGCCCACGAGCGCCGGCGACAGGGTTCCGGCAACCAGTTCGAGCGCTTTCAGTCGGTTTTCCACCTCGTGATTGATTCCGGCGGCGATAACCGACGCCGTCGACAACTGCTGGCCGCCCATTAGACCCAGCACAGCCTCGCGCACGATTCCTTTGCCGTAGAGCGCCAACGCAAAAACGCTGAGCAGGAATATCACCAGCGTGAGCAAAGTCACTCTTGTCTTTAGTGAGCGCCACTGAAAGATACTCATGTTCATTCAGGCGCTTGCCGCGGATGAGTTTGCTCTATGGATTTCAAAGAGGTTTTGTCGGCAACTGGCATGGCAGGGGTTCGACGTTCTGTCCATTGCAGATATTTGGGGCGGCGAGTTCGGCAATTGGCCGATCATCACTGCGGCACCTGATCAAGGCTTGACGGCGAGCCGAGTTTCGAATTTGTCTTTGGAGAGCAGTGCACCGGTTTCCTGATTGGCATCTGGTCGGAGATCTGCGCGAGGGATAGGACACCGCCGCCCACTGACTCAAGTTTGGGTCAGGGCTTGCGGCTCCATTTGCCCTCGGCGTCGCGCAGCCACCAGCCCGAATGCCACTGTTCGTGCCAGCGTGCACGCATCAGTTGCCAGACTTCGTCCTGGGCATCGCGCCGGTGGTTGCCATCGGCAATCACGAAAACCAGCGTTTTGCGCTCGTTGTTTTCCATGTCGATCAGCTTTTCCGCGATCTGGCGTTTGGCCAGGGAGAGCTTGACGCCGTCACGCTTGTAGATAAATCCATCGTGCCCAAGCCCCAGTTCCCCCGCCTCGTAAAAGCGCACCAGGCGCGAATGGCGCTGAGTAATGGCATGCCGGGTCATGATCACCGGCGGCGTGCCGATATCGAGATTGATGGCCGGCTTGGTCGGTTCGGCCGCGGCGACAGGCAAGGTGTGCAGACTGAAGAGGCAAGCGAGCAGAAGCGGGATTCGTAGCATCGGGGTTCCTTGAATTATGATTTTTCGGCCAACAACAGTTTGAGGTCGGCGGCGACGTTGGCAGGTGTTTCACCGTGGCGCAGCAACAATCGCAGTTTGCCTTGTGGATCGAAGGCGAAGCTGCCGGTGGAGTGGTCGACGCTGTAATTGTCCGGAGTGCTTCCCGGGTTCTTGGCATAGAACACCTTGAATTCCTTGGCCAGCGCTCGTGTGCCTTCTTCATCGGCATACAGGCCGAGAAAGCTCGGGTAAAACGACGGAACGTATTGCGCCAGCAATGGGGCAGTGTCGCGTGCCGGATCGACGGTAACGAACAGGACTTGTACGCGCTTGGCGTCTTCACCCAGGACCTGCATGGCGTCCCGCAGGATCGAAAGTGTCGTCGGGCAGACATCGGGGCACTGGGTATAGCCGAAGAACATCACCACCGCCTTGCCGCGAAAATCGGCGAGCTGGCGCGCCTGGCCATTGTGATCGGTGAGTTTGAAATCCTTGCCCCAATCAACCGAGGAAATATCCGTCGACACGAAACGCGGTGGCTCGGAACAGCCGGCCAGAAACACGGCGATCAGGATCAATAAAGGCGACAGCAGCTTCATGGGAATTCGGGCAAGGAATGGACAGGGGAGACAAGTGTACCCGGTTTACCCCACTGGGCTTGCCGTATACTTCCAGGTTTTTGGCGGGGAGTCATAGTGAATTCGCATATCGTCACGGTTTCCGAAGGAGCGCCCAAGGCACTCACCCGGGCATGGCTGTGGTTGGGACTGATGGCGCTGATCGGTTCCGGTCTGCTGGCCATCCTGCTGGTCTTGTCGCGCACGCCGGGCATCCAGGATGTGTTCCCGCTGAAGGACATGTTTCGCGCCGCACTGGTAGTTCATGTTGACCTGTCCGTGGTGATTTGGTTCATGGCGTTTGCCACGGTTATCTGGAGCGCGCTTGGTCGCGAAGGTTTGGCCTGGTTGGGCTGGGCGGGATTCGGGCTGGCGGCGCTGGGTACCGCAGTGATGACGGTGTCGCCCTTCCTGCCGGGCGCCGATCCGGTGCTCAACAACTACATACCGGTACTGCAACAGCAAACTTTTTACGCCTCGCTGTGGCTTTGCGCGGCGGGCTTCGGACTGGCCGTGCTGCGCGCGCTGCTGACCACTTCACCGCGGCCCTTCTTCGGCGCCCCGCTGCAACTCGGCGCTTTTCTCGGCGCGGTGGCGGCCGCCCTGGCCCTGATGGCTTTCGTCTGGTCTTGGCTGATCGTGCCGCGCGACGCGGAAATCGAGCCCAAGCTCTACTTCGAGGTGTTGTTCTGGGGCGGCGGTCATACACTGCAATTTCAACATGCGCTGCTGATGGTGGTGGCCTGGCTGTGGATCGCCGCCAGTTTGGGCGCCGGCTTTTCAGCTTCGCCGCGGGCGCTGTCGGTGATGTTCTGGGTCGCCGCGCTGCCACTCCTGGTGGTGCCGGCGATTTACCTGACGATTCCGGCGGGCGAACTGCCGCACATGGAACTGTTCGCCAAGTTGATGATCTGGGGCCATCCTTACATGGCGCCACTGATACTGGTCGGTTTCCTCAGTCTCTGGGCCATGCGAAAGCTTGAGCCTGGCGCGGCCAAATCGGCGTTCATCGCCTCGATCTCCTTGTTTGCCGTCGGTGGCGTGCTGGCTTACATGATTCAGGGCGCGAACGTGGTGATTCCGGCGCACTACCACGGTTCGACGGTAGGCGTGACGCTGTCCTTCATGGGCCTGGCCTACGTGCTGCTGCCGGTACTGGGTTTCGGCGAGGTGAAGGGCTCCATGGCGCGCTGGCAGCCTTATGTGTATGGCGGCGGGCAGCTGATTCATATCCTCGGCCTGGCCTGGTCCGGCGGTTACGGCGTGCAACGCAAGGTGGCTGGGGCCGAACAGGCGCTGACGACCTTGCCGCAGAAACTGGGCATGGGGATGATGGGTCTCGGCGGCTCGATCGCCGTCATCGGCGGCATCATGTTCGTTCTGGTCTGCCTCAAGGTCATGGTGCCGCGCTGGCGCGCGCAACGGGCTTGATCGACTTGCAGGCGGATTGACGACAAAGAGGAAGGAAGACCCATGGCAAAAATCGAAGCGCGTCTGGCGGATCGGGGATGGCTTCTGCCGCCGCCGATCAAACTTCCTCCGGGCGTGGTGTTGCCTTTCCAGTTTGTCCGCGTTATCGGCAGTCGCGCCATTATTTCGGGCCACGGGCCGCAAAATCCCGATGGCTCGATCGCCGCGCCCTTGGGCAAAGTCGGGCGGGATCTCACGGCGGAGCAAGGCTATCTCGCGGCTCGACTCACGGCGCTTGCCATGCTCGGCAGTTTGCAGCGTTCGCTCGGCGACCTCGATCGCATTGCCGCCTGGGGCCGGGTGTTTGGCATGGTCAATTCCGCCGCCGGATTCAACGGGCAGCCGGGCGTGATCAACGGTTTCTCCGACCTGATTCTCGAGCTTTTCGGTCCCGATGTCGGCGCCCATTCACGCAGCGCGGTAGGCATGGCGGAACTCCCGTTCGACATTCCGGTGGAGGTCGAGGCGGAAGTGGAACTTGTCGCTTGAGCGATCGCCGCAACGAGTGGCGCGGCAAATGCCGAAAACTCGGCGCTGGCGACACGGCGAAGTCTGGGGGTGTTTGCGCCCATGATTGTTGCCGATCGCGCGCCGGGCGTCTGAAATTCCTGTTGTCATCCACGTGGCCGATTTTCGATTTGAATGAACGCGACTTGAGCGCAAGGCGATCATGACCGAGCACGACATACGCGATGCACTCGAAGCCTGGTCGCAAGTCGCTGACGCCAGCGGCCCGGTCGAGGTGCAGGCGGCCTGCCCGCACGACTGCCCGGATACGTGCGCGATGCGCGTGCGCGTCGACGGCGGGCGCGTGGTGGCAGTAAAGGGCGACCCGACGCACAGCCTCACGGCCGGCACCTTGTGCACCAAAGTCAGTCGTTATGCCGAGCGCAGTTATTCGCCGGATCGATTGAAAATGCCGATGAAGCGCATCGGCAACAAAGGCGAGGGCAAGTTCCAGGCAATCACCTGGGACGAGGCCTACGCGATCATCGGCGATCGCCTGAGCGAAGTCTGGCGCCGCAATCCGCAAGCCATCCTGCCCTACAGCTACGCCGGCACCATGGGCGCGGTGCAGGGCGAGGGCATGGCCGGGCGGTTCTTCCATGCGCTGGGTGCCAGCCTGCTCGATCGCACGGTCTGTTCCGCGGCCGGCGTTGCCGGCATGCGGCTATCGATGGGCGGCAGCATCGGCATGGACAGCGAAGCCATCGAAGGCGCGCGGCTGATCCTGCTCTGGGGCACCAATCCGATCACCAGTCATGTTCATCTGTGGGCCAAGATCCAGAAGGCCAAGCGCGCCGGCGCCATTCTTTGGGCCATCGATCCCTATCGCAGCGACAGCGCTGAAAAATGCCATCATCACATCGCCTTGCGTCCCGGCACCGATGTGGCGCTGGCCTACGCGATCGCCCATGTGCTGCAACGCGATGGCTTGCTCGACGACGACTACATCGCGCGCCACACGCGCGCTGCCGATCGCTTTCTGGCCGCCGCCGCCGACTGGTCGCCGAGCCGTGCCGCCGAATGGTGCGGCATTGAAGCCGGGCAGGTCGAGGCACTGGCACACGCCTACGGAAGCATTCGCCCGGCGGCGATACGGCTCAACTACGGCATGCAGCGCCACGCCAGCGGCGCTGACGCGGTGCGCGCGGTGATGGCGCTGCCGGCGCTGGCCGGCCACTGGCGCGATGCAAGCGGTGGCGCCGTGCTGTCAACCAGCGGCTGGGTGCCGCGCAATCCGAATCTCGCGCGCCCCGATCTGCTGGGACAGCGCAGTCCTCGCAGCATCAACATGAGCGCCATCGGCGCTGCGCTGAATACCAGCGCGAATCCGGTAGAGGCCCTGCTGGTCTACAACAGCAATCCGGTGGCGATAGCGCCGGACAGCAACGCCGTGCGACGCGGATTCGCGCGCGAGGATTTATTCACCGTGGTGCTGGAGCACTTTCAGACCGATACCGCGGATTACGCCGACATCCTCTTGCCGGCAACGACGCAACTTGAACATTTCGACATCCATTCCGCCTACGGCCATCTGCATGTCTTGCTCAATCGTCCGGCGCTTGCGCCCCTGGCGCAGGCGCGGTCCAATAGCCGAATCTTCCGGGAATTGGCGCAACTGATGGCGATGCGCCTGGGTGAGGAATGCGCCGCCCTGGGCGATCCGGCGCTCGCCGCCGGCGATGCCGAAGTGGCGTTCGACGCCTTCGAGTGGACGCATCCGGCATTTGCCGACGATGTCATTCCGCGGCTGCTGCGACAGGGCCACAGCCGCCTCAATGCGGCGCGGGGCGCGCCCTTTGCCGCCGGTGGATTCCGCACCGAGGATGGGCGCTTTTGTTTTGCCAATGACAGCGTGCCGCAGCCATTGCCGCAGGTACGACCCAATCACGAGGATTGGCGCAGCGCGCGCGCCGCCCGTTATCCGCTGCAGGCCATCAGTCCGCCGCCGCGACATTTGCTGAATTCCAGTTTCGCCAATGTCGCCAGCCTGCGCGACCTCAACGGCCCGCCGAGCGTGCTGATCCACCCGCAGGATGCTTCAGCGCGCGGCATTCAGACGGGGCAAGCGGTGCGCGTTTTCAATGATCGCGGCGGCCATCAGGTTCGGGCCGAGGTCAGCGATCGCGCGCGCCCCGGCGTCGTGGTCGTCTTCAGCGTGTTCTGGCACAAGGACATGCCCGACGGCAACAATGTCAACGTGTTGACCAGTCAGGCACTGAGCGACCATGGCGGCGGCGCGACGTTCTACGATTGCCTGGTGGACATCGAAGCCGTCGCGGCGTCTGGCTGAAAGCCATCGGCGATATCGGGAGTGGAAAATCTGACTTGCTGTCTATCGACTGATCGACCAGTCGCGCAGCGATTGGTTGGGCGCTGACCGCGGACGGCAATGCTCTGGGTCGGCGCGAGTCGATGGTTCGCATCAGCCGCAGGCCTGGCACCGGGAACGAGAGAAAGAATTCGCCGGCGATTGAACTGCCTACCGCTCTCGCGGAGTCTGCCTTGAGCCACGATGCCGAACATCGTGACCTGAAAACCGGGTGGATTCCGGCTTGTCTAGTGCAGCAACAAGTCGGTACTGGTACGACCCCAAAGTTCAACCGGTATCCCTACCGTACGTCTCAGCGCATCTCGGACCCTCGATGTGGTGACGGGCTGGCTGAACGAAATGCTCTGGACAAACTTCTGTCCAGCCAGGCGGTACAACCAGGTACGGCGCCGTACGATCATGGCGTTCTCCTCCGTAGGTTTTTTCTTTGCGGCTCATTCGAATTTTCGATGAGTGATTCACTTTAACGTATTTTCGAGCGAAGGGATGCGATTCATTTTGTCCTGGCTCAAGTCGTGTGCACATGTGTGTCGATAAGCAAAACCGATCATGCGAAGCGATGGAATTCGTCGCCTGAGTTTGCGCAAACCTTGAGCCGGAATACGCATGGCCGGATTCTCAATTGCATCTGAAAAACTCAGTTGAACAACAGAGGCACAAAGAACGTCAAGGAAAAGAACGCAGGGGGAAATCAAGGTGCTACGCAGTCACGCCGGATCGTCCACAGGGCGAAGGGGGCGTCGCCCCGCTTGACGTCGATTCATTGCCTTTCTCTGTGAACTCTGTGGTGAGGTTTTTAGTTCAATTGGCCAAGGGCAGGGGGAGGACTTTTCGGCGGCACCGGTGGATGCCGTCGCCTTGTTGCAACTGAAAGACTAGGCGGCGGCTTCTGCAGTCAGTGATTCGGCGAACCAGCGCAGCTTGTCGCGCAGGGTCACCACTTCGCCAACGATGATCAGTGTCGGCGCGCGTAGATTTGCGGTTTCGGCAAGGGTCGGCAAGCTGCCAAGGGTTCCTGTCACGGTGCGCTGGGTGGGTTGCGTGCCGTGCTGCACGATGGCCGCCGGCCAATCGGCGGGCAGGCCATGCTCCATCAGTTTTTCACACAGATGGGGCAGTCCGGACAAGCCCATGTAGATCACCACGGTCTGTCGGCGTCGGGCCAGACCGGGCCAGTCCAGATTCATGCTGCCGTCCTGGAGATGTCCGGTGACAAAGACACAGGCCTGGGCGTGGTTGCGATGCGTCAGCGGGATTCCGGCATAGGCAGCAACCCCGGCTGCCGCCGTGATGCCCGGCACCACTTCGAATCTGACGCCGTCGGCTTGCAGGGTTTCGACTTCTTCGCCGCCACGGCCAAAAATGTAGGGATCGCCACCCTTGAGGCGGACCACGCGCTTGCCGCTTTTGGCCAGGCGCACCAGCAGTTCATTGATCTCTTCCTGGGGCAGCGAGTGGTTGCCGCGTTCCTTGCCGGCATACATCAGTTCGGCAGCCGGATTGGCAAGCGCCAGCACGGCTTTCGAGACCAGGTTGTCGTAGACCAGGACATCGGCCTCGCCGATCAGGCGCGCCGCCTTGAGGGTGAGCAGTTCCGGGTCACCGGGACCGGCGCCGACCAGATATACCCAGCCGGGTTGAGCAGGAGTTGGTTTCATGGATGCGAATGCTACCCGAGTTCTAGCGCTTGCCGATTGATCAGGAACAACCTCCGCCACAGCTTCCGCAGCTTTTGTCGGCCGGTGGGGCAGTGCAGCCACTGCGAAAAATGAACTGGAACTCGCCGGGCTGGACTTCGGCGAAGTCCAGTGTGGTGTTTTCCAGCAGCGGCTGGCTGTGGGGGGAAATAAGGACCGCGATGCCGCCGCCATCGAGCACCAGGTCATCTTCGCGTTCCTCGTCGAAGCCCATGCCATAGACCAGTTCGCCATCGCTCTCGTCAAGTTTTGCGGCGACGCGCAGCATGGTCGACATCTGCGGGCCGCCATTGCCGGATTGTTCCGCGGCAGCCCGGACAATTTGTTCAGCGGCAGATGGGGTCAGGGCGAACATGGGATGGCTTCCTTTTTAGGGTTGACGCGGCAATCGCGTACATGACGAACGAACTTTGCGGGCCAGTCGCAGGCACCGGTCGCGCGCAAGTGGGTGTAGGAGGCGAGCAGCCGGTGGATCAGGACGCCGTCGTGACGACCATCGACGCCGTAGCCGCGGCGCACGCCATAGGCGTAGCGGGTATCCTCGGGCAGATTGTGAAGACTGGAGTAGTGAAACTCATGGGCGTGCAAGGCGTCCTTGCCTGCTTCGTGAGCCTTTGTACCCATGGCGGTGCCGGAATCGGTGGCATCGGCCGATCGCCAGGGATGGCTGGTGTTCGGTTCCAGAATCACATAACCGCGGCCCACGGGTTTGTCGTGCATGCGGATATCGCCCGGGATCACGCCGACCATTTCGGCACAGCCCTCTTTCCACTGAATACTGCGCGCGAGATACATCAAGCCGCCGCATTCGGCATAGGTCGGCAAGCCGCCTTCGATGGCGCGGCGAATGTCGGCCCGCAGGCGGGAATTGGCTTCGAGTCGATCGAGAAAGCACTCCGGAAAGCCGCCGCCGATCAGGAGGCCGTCACAGTCCGGGAGTCGGGAATCATTCAGGGTATCGAAGAACACGGCTTGGCCGCCGGCGGCAGCCAGCGCGTCGAGATCGTCGGCGTAGTAGAAGCCGAACGCCGCATCGCGCGCGATCGCGATGCGGACCGGCTTTTCGCTGCTGTGCCATGACGGTGTGGGTGGCGGCAGCGCTATGTCGGTCTGGCTGATGGCCAGCAATCGGTCGAGATCCACCTGTGCCGCGATGCGCTCGCCAATCGCCGCGATGTGGCGCTCGGCCTCCGCGGTTTCATTGACCGGCATCAGTCCCAGATGACGCTCGACCAAGGCCAGTTCGGCATCCTCCTGTACGGCGCCGAGTACCGGAACATCGGTGTAATGCTCGATGACGGCGCGCAGTTTGGCTTCGTGGCGATGCCCGCCAAGGCGATTGAGGATCACGCCGGCGATGCGAATCTTGGGATCAAAAGCTTGGTAGCCCAGAATCAGCGGCGCAATGCCGCGCGTCATGCCGCGCGCGTCGAGCACCAGCACCACGGGCAGGTCGAGCAATCGGGCCAGCGCCGCGTTGCTGTTCGATCCATCGAGGTCGAGCCCGTCATACAGCCCCTTGTTGCCTTCGACCAGGCAGACCTGGGCATCATGGGCGTGCCGGGCAAACTGGGTTTTCAACTCGGCGTCGGGCGAGAGAAAAAAGTCCAGGTTGTAGCAGGGGCGACCGGCGGCTACGGACAGCCACAGCGGATCGATATAGTCGGGCCCTTTCTTGAAAGGCTGCACCGTGAGTTTCCGTCCGCGAGCCGAACTCAGCGCGGCGGCCAGACCGATGCTGACGGTGGTCTTGCCCGAGGACTTGTGGGCGGCGGAGATCAGGAACCGGTGCATCAATTGCTCCAGGAAAAGCAGTTCACCTCGGCGACACGGCGCTCACGGCGATACTCTTCATTTTGCTTTCCGCCGTGAACGCCGTGTCGCCGCGGTTGGATGCCTGTCAGTCGGTGATGCGGACGGCGGCTTCCAACTCGGCGATATCGTCTTGCGGCAGGAAATGCAGGGCGCGCACACCGATGACGGTCATGGTGAAGGCGATGCCGAGGCCGCCGAGTGAGAGCAGGATTTCGGGCAGGCTGGCCGTGTAGTGGTCGACTGCACCATCGAAGAAACTGCTCTTGACGTCGTAGCCGGGGAAGATATCCAGCGGGAAAGCCTGACCGCCGATGATGAAGACGTGGAGTTGGAAGTAGGCGCCGACGATCACCAGCAGGGCCGCGATATTGACCCACAACGCCTTGGATCGGGTAGCCGGATGGAACAGCAGGGCCAACGGCAGCAGGCTGCCTATCAATATCTGGCCGATCCAGAACGAGCCGGCGAATTCGCTGTCGAACAGGATGAAGTATTCGAAGGCGATGTTCTTGGCAAAATAGGCATTGACCAGATGCAGGACGGCGGTGAGGTACAACACCGCGGCGATGAAAGTGGCCAGCAGGTTCTTCAATCGCTGCAGGATCAGGGGCGGCAAGGTCATGCCGTTCCACGCATACATGCTCGCCTGCACCACGATGAATACCGCCAGACCCCAGGAAAAGGACATGACGATGAACATTGGCGCCAACAGGGCCGAGCCGTAAGCCTGGCGCGCCACCAGGAAGGCGAAGATGGATCCGGTGCCGCTGGTCAGCAAGACGCGCCAGACGAAGGTTGCCAGGCCAGCGACCTTCGAATAGGGGTTCATGCGCCGTTCCATCATGGTCCACAAATAGATCGCTACCAGACTGTAGAACACCGGATAGAGAATCATGTTCCAGCCGAAGACCGATGTCAGGTTGACATGCGTTGCCGCGACGATCGCCCGGTCGGCACGGCCCAGGTCGAGCATGATCACCGCCAGGCCGCCACTCATCATTGCCAGTCCGAGCAGGCCGGACAGCGGCGCGCGCGACTTGTAGAGCACGCGACCAAAGACCGATCCCATCGAGGCGACGTTGAGTACGCCCGAGGCAGCAACGATCAGGAAAATCGCGACGACGTGGGGCAGGCCCCAGACGATCTGGTTGTTCATTCCGGTCACCACATGACCGGAGTGTTCCATGTAGAGCGCTGCGGCGAGACCGATCGCAGAGATCAGGCCACCGATCGCGGCCAGCAGGTAGAAGAGGCCTTCTTCGTGGCGGGGATTGAGGGTTTTCATGGCGTCGCATGGCCGCCCAAAGGCGCCATGAAGTCAATAAACCGGAAGCCGCGCAGCGGCTGAACCGTGGTCACCCCTTTCCGCGGGAAAGGGGTCGGGGGAAAGGTCGCGTTCGCCATGATCAGATTCCCTCGTAGCGCACGCCCTGATCCAGGCGCAGATCGGCCCGTACCTGGGTGGTTGGCACGCTGGCGATGCGTTTGGCGATGGCGCTGTCCGGATCGTTCAGGTCGCCGAAGGTCATCGCGCCTTCGGGGCAGGATTCGACACAAGCCGGTTGCTGACCCTTGTCGATGCGATGCACGCAAAGCGTGCAGGATTCGACGCAGCCCTGGCCGCGCGGGACTTCGGGGTTTTGTTCGGTCAGCGGTGCATGAACGAAGGAACGGGCCTTGTAAGGGCAGGCCATCATGCAATAGCGGCAGCCGATACAAGTGTGGCGATCGACCAGCACAATACCGTCGGCACGTTTCATCGAGGCACCCGTGGGGCAGACATCGACACAAGGCGGGTTGGCGCAATGCTGGCACATCATCGGCAATTGCGTGGTGTGTCCCTGGGTTTTTCCGGGGCGGCGATCGACCAGTTCGATCTTGCGTATCCATTGCGAGTTCTGTCGTGGATCGGGAAGCTTCTCGCTGACGCCGTTTTCACTATGGCAGGCGTCGATGCACTTGGTGCAGCCTGGCGCGCATTTGTTGGCGTCGATCAGCAAGCCCCAGCGGACATTGGATGAGGCGGCGCTGGCTGCCTTGCGCGCTTCACTGGCGTTTGCTCCGCCGACGGCCATCAGGTGCAGGCCGGGAGCGATGGCGGTAAAGCCGAGGCCGGCGACGCCGGCGCCGGCGGCGGCGATGAAAGCGCGCCGCGCAGTGGGCATTTGCGGCGCGGTCATGGCCTCACTCCCGTTGCCTTGAAACCTGCTTTGGGCTGATGACACTCGAAACAGTCGAGTTTCACTGCCGCATAGGTGTGACAGCTTTGGCAGAAGTTTTTGTCGGAACCAAGTACCGAGCCGGTCGTCTTGCTGGCGTGACACTCGATGCAGGCATTGAGCGACGCCGGTTCGCCGCGAATCCCCTGGCGTAGCGTGCGATCACGCTGGTGCTTGAGCATTTCCATGTGGTTGCGGCGCATTTCGTCAGCGGGCGCAATGCACTTGCCGGGATTGGCAATCTCGATCACCGGCTTGGCCGTGCGACCGCCATCGCCGGCAAAAGTCGGCGCTGGTGATACGGCGAGCAAGGCAAGGGCGAAAGGCACAAACCTCACCACAGAGACACAGAGGCACAGAGGAAAGGCCGAGAAAATCGTTTTGCGTTTATTCATGATTTTGCTGTTCTCTGTGTCTCTGTGCCTCTGTGGTGAATGCCTTTGAATCTTACTCACCGAGACCCATCTGGATATAGCCAGTCGGGCAGACGTCGGCGCAAATATGGCAGCCGATGCACTTGTCGTAGTCGGTGGCGACGTAGCGGCCAGTCATGGTCTCGTTTTTCTTGACCTTGTACACCGCGGTCTGCGGGCAATAGACGACGCAGTTGTCGCATTCGAAACACTGGCCGCAGCTCATGCAGCGCTTGGCTTCGGCGATGGCTTGCGCTTCGCTCAGCGCTTCGATGCGTTCGTCGAAGTTGCCCAGTGCCGAATCCTTGTTCAGATGGGTGACGTGACGCTTGTTGCGCTCGGTGTATTGGAAGTGGCCGAGGAACAACTGGTCGTGCGGAATGACATAGCGATCGGAGCGATTGTCATAGTTGTGCACCACTTCCTTGCTCTTGTCGGTGCCGTGCAGCGGGGCGTCAATGTGGCCCATCTCGACACCCTTCTCCACGTACTTGCGCATCAGGTCGAAGACATGCACGTCGATCTTGGGCCGGCGCACCATTTCCTGGCCGGCGAGGAAGCGGTCGATGCCGTCGGCGGCGATATTGCCGTGACCAATGGCGGTGGTCAGCAGGTGCGGACGGATGACGTCGCCACCGGCAAACACACCGGGCTTGCCTGTCACTTGATAATTCTTGTCGGCCGCGACCATGCCCTTGCCCGCGTCGAATTCCTCGATGCCGGTGAAATCGACGGCCTGGCCGATGGCGGAAACGATCAGGTCGGCCGGCAGTTCCTTTTCGGTGCCTTCGATCTTCTTGATGTCGAGGCGGCCCGAGACCATTTTGGCTTCGCACTGCATCACGCGCAGCGCTGTGGCGCGGCCATCGGCACCCTTGACGACGCCAATCGGCATCCAGCCACCCATGATGGTGATGCCTTCGGCCTCGGCATGCTCGATTTCGGGTTTGCTGGCGGTCATGAAAACCGAGGTCAGGGTGACTTCCGCACCCTGGCGCAGGGAGACATCCGCCACGTCCTGGGCCAGATGGCCGGCAATGGCGGCCTCGAAGTCCGTCGGATTGGTTTTCTCGATGTGGCCCAGACGACGCGCCACGGTGGCGACGTCCATTGAGGTATCGCCGCCGCCCACCACCACCACGCGATGGCCGACGGTTTTCAGGCGGCCATCGTTGAAGGCCCGCAGAAACGATGTCGCGGTGACGACGTTGGCTGCGGCGTGTTCGGCCGGATCGCCGGGAAGCGGCAGAGCGCGTCCGGCCTGGGCGCCGAGGCCGAGGAAGATCGCGTCGTAACTGGTCCGCAATTGTTCCAAGGTGACATCGGTGCCGATGCGGGTCTTGAGATGCACTTCAACCCCAAGATCGAGAATGCGCTGGATCTCGGCGTCGAGCGTTTCGCGCGGCGTACGGTAGCCGGGAATGCCGTAGCGCATCATGCCGCCGAGGAATTCGTGTTCATCGAAAATGGTGCAGCTGTGGCCCTTCAAGCTGAGTTGATAGGCCGCCGAGAGGCCGGCCGGTCCGCCGCCGATGATGGCGACTTTCTTGCCGGTCTTGGCTTCCGGTGCCTTGAACTTGAGATTGTTCTGGATCGCCCAGTCGCCCAGATAATGCTCGACCGAGTTGATGCCGACGTGGTCTTCGACTTCGTTGCGGTTGCAACCGGTCTCGCAGGGCGCCGGACAGACGCGGCCCATCACGGAGGGCAGGGGGTTGGCTTCGGTCAGGCGGCGCCAGGCGTATTCCTGCCAGGGCATGCTCGGCTTGCCATCGGCGCCGACGGGCGGCTTTTCAATGCCGCGCACGATGTTGAGGTAGCCGCGGATGTCCTCGCCGGACGGGCAGGAGCCCTGGCAAGGCGGCGTCGACTGCACATAGGTCGGACACTTGTAGGTGTAGCTGGCCTGAAAGATCTGTTGCTGCCAGCGTTTGACCTTGGTGTCGCCTTCCTTGTAACGGCGGAAATTGAGTTTTTCGGCTTGGATTTCAGGCGTGGCGGACATGAGAGGTCTCCATTGAAGTCTTGTTCGTCATTGTTCGTTGTCGAGCACGATTGCGGTGCTGACCAGTTGGTGCACGCCGCCGACCATGCTCATCTTGAAGCCGTAGTAGGGCAGCACCTTGGTGAATTGCGCCTTGCAGATGGCGCAGATGGTGGCCATGAAATTGACTCCATCCTTATCCGCGATCCGCTTCAGGGCCTCCATGCGCGGCAGGGCGCCCTTGACGCGGATATCCATCAGTTCGTCGGAGAGCAGACCGCCGCCTCCGCCGCAACAGAAGGTTCTTTCGTGCGTGGTATCGGGCGACATGTCGACATAGTGGTTGGCGACGGCGCGAATGATGTGGCGCGGAATATCGAACTGGCCGCCGGCATAGTCGCCCATGCGCGAGCCGCGGGCGACATTGCAGGAGTCGTGAAAGGTGACGATGCGGTGATCGTTGGCATCCTTGTTGAACTTGAGGCGGCCGGCCTGGATCAGGTCCCAGGTCACTTCGCAAATGTGCGAGGGCTGCCGGTAGTTGGGGTCGAGCTGCTTTTGCAACTGGATGGCGAAGGGGTCATTGGCGCCGGCGCCAATGCCGGTCAGCGTGTTCCAGAAGGAATAGGCCACGCGCCAGGCATGTCCGCATTCGCCGACCACGATGCGCTTGACGCCGAGCTCGAGCGCGGCCTCGCGCACACGCATGGCGATTTTTTGCATCTGATCATAGTTGCCGATGAACATGCCGAAGTTGCCGGCCTCCGAGGCCTTGCTGGACAGTGTCCAGGAAATGCCGGCGGCGTGGAACACCTTGCCGTAGCCGATCAGGCTGTCGACGTGCGGCTCGGCGAAGAAGTCGGCCGAAGGCGTGACCAGCAGCACTTCGGCACCCTTGACGTCGAGCGGGTACTTGACTGCGGCGCCAGTCTCTTCCAGCACGTCCTCTTCGAGACCTTCCAGCGTGTTTTCCAGCGCCGGACCGGGCAGGCCGAGGTTGTTGCCGATCTTGTGCACCTTGCCCATGATCTCGTTCACATACTTGTGACCGACACCGACGCTGTCCATGATTTCCTTGGCCGCCATGGTGACTTCGGCGGTATCGATGCCATACGGGCAGAATACCGAACAGCGGCGGCACTCGGAACACTGGTTGTAGTAGCGGAACCAGTCGTCGAGCACGTCCTTGCTCATGTCGCGGGCACCGACCAGCTTGGGGAAAATCTTGCCGGGCAGTGTGTAGTAGCGGCGATACACCGAGCGCATCAGATCTTGCCGCGCCACCGGCATGTTCTTCGGATCGCCGGTGCCAATGAAGTAGTGGCACTTGTCGGTGCAGGCGCCGCAGTGCACGCAGCTGTCCATGTACACCTTGAGTGAGCGGTATTTGCCGAGCAGTTCGCCCATCTTGGCGACGGCCTTTTGCTCCCAGCCCTCGGCCAGTTCGCCGGGAAAGCCAAGTGGCTCGTTGTGGGCGGCGGTGGCGATATAGGGCGTCGATTCGACCATCGAGTCGATCTGCAGCGCCGGGATGGTCGGATACTCGCGGAAAGCGGGGGCAACGACCTTGGCTTTGGCAGCCGGCTTGGCCGCGGAAGTCGGCGCTGGCGACACGGCGGTTGAGGTATCAGCCATGAGTCAAAACCTTAACCACAGAGACACAGAGACACAGAGATAAGCCAAAACCATTCTCTTTGTTTTTCCTCTGTGTCTCTGTGTCTCTGTGGTTCAAGAATTTCATGCCTTGCGCTCCAGTTGGGCGGCCCACGGCGCGAGGTGGCGTGTTTCGCGCGGGTTGTCCACCTGGTTGCGGGTGGGCGAGAAGAACAGGCCGGGGGCATGCAGCAGTTTGCTGATCGGGAAAATCATCATCAGCAGCACGACCATGCCCAGATGCAGATACAGCCCGGGATGCGAGGGCAGCGGATTGATCTCGAATACCATCAGGCCAAGGAAGAAGGTCTTCACGGCGACGATGTCGGTGTGCATGACGAACTTCATCAGCAGGCCGGTGACGGCTAGCCCTAGCAGCAGGGCCAGCATCAGATGATCGGAAGGGGTCGAGATGTAGCGAATGCGCTCGACCAGAAAACGCCTGGCCCAGAGCCCGGCCAGGCCGGCGGCCATGGCGAAGCCGGCATACATGCCGAAGGGCTGGATGAAGGCGATGATGAAATTTACCGGCTCGGTGAAGTAGCGCAGATGGCGCAGCAGCACCAGCGCCAGCCCGACGTGGAACAGCCAGCCCAGTGCCCAGATCCACAGGTTGGATTTGAACAGGCTTTCAAAAAACACCACTTCGCGGAACATGCGAAAGGCCACGCCGCTCGTCGTGGTCGGTGCCGGCGTGGTCGGGATCTTCAGCGGGGCCGGCGTGCGCGCGTAATCGTAGACCCGGTATGCGACACCGCCCACCAGAATCAGCGTGGCGATGTAGAACAGCAGCGCAAAAAGATAATTCATTGGTCAGGAATATCCCGGGCTAGGGTCGGCGCTCACGAACAGTGAGGAAGACAAAAAGAGGCGTCGGCGGGTACAAGGAAAACCACATCGACGCCTACCCCAATCAAACGCGTTTCTTCAATGGCTTTAGACGCAACCGGTCGGCTTGGGCAGGCCGGCGATCTTGCAGGCCTGCTTGGCGGGACCGTAGGGGAACAGGTCGTACAGGTACTGGCTGGTGCCCTTGTCGGCGCCGAGCTTCTTGCCGATCGCCTTGGTCAGCACGCGCACGGCCGGGGCAATCTGGAATTCGTTGTAGTAGTCGCGCAGGAAATTGATGACTTCCCAGTGCTGGTCGGTCATTTCCACGCTTTCGGTGGTCGCGAGATAGCTGCCGACTTCCTCGTTCCATTCGGCGAGATTGACCAGGTAGCCTTCTTCGTCGGTTTCGTAGGATTTGCCGTTGACTTCGATGGTGGACATGTGTGTCTCCTTGGTGAAATGCGGGGTTTTGAAGTGTGTGTCTACAGCCAGGATTGGCAGTTTTTGTGTTCCGTGACGAGATCGACGAAGCCGCCGTAATCGACGGTGGTAACGCCTTCCATGATGCGGTCCTGCATGCCGCGCGCCTCAAGATCCGGCGCGAGTACATAAATCTTGAGGTGCGATTGAGCGTCACGCAAGCGGGACTCTGCTTCATTGCCCTTGGTGGCAGCGTAAACCGCGTCCTCGATCAGCAGGATGGCGCCGCCTTGCGCGACGCGCAGGCAGGAATCCAGTGCGTTGCGTTCCGCGGCGGATTTATTGACGATGTGCAGCATGTTCTATCTCCCTTAGAAGCTGAGGACGACGTCCATCTCATCCATCAGCTTGCCCAGTTCGGCACGTGGCATGACCGTGACGTCGACCAGCAGATCCTCTTCGCTCAGGCCGCGGGCGGCCAGTGCCTCTTCTTCGACATACAGTTTCTCGATGTCGTAACCGTCCAGCGCCCGGTAGGTCGGCGAGAAATTCTTGTTCTCGATGCCCTTGGTTTGCTGGCCCTTCTTCAGCTGGAACACGCCGTCGTCCATGAAGACGAGGCTGACATCCTGATCGAAGGCGGCCGTGATCAGCACCACTTCCAGCGACTCAAGCGCATAGATGGTGCCGTAAGGCGCCTTGCGATTGACGAACATGAATTTCTTGATGGCTCCTTCGCTCATGTCAGTCTCCAAAGGTCACGAGGCGATCGGCCTCGATGCCGGCCTCGACCAGTTGGCCGAGTCCCGAGATGCGAAAGCCCGGCGCCAGGTTTTCGTCGCGGATGCCGCGGCGCAGGGCAGCGGCAACGCAGACCACGAGGTCGAGCTTGTGTTCTTCCGCCAGTTTCGACCAGCGCTGGACGATGTTGCGGTCGTCCTGCGGCGGTTCGGTCAGCGAGGAGGCGTTGTTCACGCCATCGTTGTAGAAGAACACGCGACGGATCTCGTGGCCTTTCTCCAGTGCGGCCTTGCAGAACAGGTAAGCGGAATCGCTGGCCTGATGCTGGTAGGGCCCTTCGTTGATGGTGACTGCGATTAGCATGAGTTGGCGTTCCTAACGTGAACTCAGAAGCGGATGTGGGTAGAAGCGTTCAGATTGGCACGCGAACCACGCCAGTCGTCGATCAGGTACTTGGTGAAGGGCAGCCCGGTCTTTTCGAAGAAACGCGGCCAGCCGATACGGTCGATCCAGTCGGAGAGGCGCTCCCACGGGCGGGCATCGGCCTTGTAAGTGCGCAGGATGTTGCCCACCGCGGCATTGACTTCGGGCCAGCGTGGTGCGTTGTTGGGCAGGCCGGAGGCAACCATCTTCATGAAAGTGGGCTTGCCGCGTGCGTTGGAGTTCTTGCCACCGACCCAGATCGCCAGCTTGGAATACTCGGGGTCGTTGATCTGCATCGGCGGGCAGGGAGGGTAGCAGGCGCCGCAGCAGATGCATTTCTTTTCATCGACTTCGAGCGAAGGCTTGCCGTTGACCAGCGCCGGACGAATCGCGGCCACCGGGCAGCGGGCGACCACGGTGGGGCGCTCGCAGACGTTGGCGACCATATCGTGATTGATCTTGGGCGGCTTGGTGTGCTGGATGATGATGGCGATGTCGGCCTGGCCGCCGCAATTGATTTCGCAGCAGGAGGTGGACATATGCACGCGGTTGGGCATCTCCTCGGTCTTGAACTCGTTGTAGAGCTCGTCCATCATCGACTTGACCACGCCCGAAGCGTCGGTGCCGGGGATGTCACAGTGCAGCCAGCCCTGGGTGTGGGACACCATCGATACGGAGTTGCCCGTGCCGCCCACCGGAAAGCCGTTCTTTTCCAGCTCGACGATCATCGGATCGACCTTTTTCGGGTCGGCAACCATGAACTCGATGTTGGAGCGGATGGTGAAGCGGACGAAGCCTTCGGCGAACTTGTCGGCGATGTCGCATAGCGTGCGAATGGTGAAAACGTCCATCTGGCGCTGGGTGCCGGCACGCACCGTCCAGATTTCATCGCCGCTGTGCGCGACGTGGTGCAGCACGCCCGGACGGGGCCGGTCGTGATACTTCCAGTTGCCGTAGTTCTTCAGCATCGTCGGGTGCAGGTGCGGCGTGTTGTCCGGCACGCCGCATTCGACGGCTTTGCGCAGCGGGGCGGCGGGGGTAGGTGCATTCATGCTCAATCTCCTCAGGCAGCAGCTTTTTTGGCGTTGATCTTGGCGACTTCGTCGTCCCAGCCGATGGTATTGACGTAGGGGTTCATGCGCGGGGCCGAGACCATGTTGGGATCGATGTCGACTTCGATGCCCTCAAGGAAATTCACCAGGCCGATGCGCTCGATCATTTCGCCGGTGCGCTCATGCTCCAGCGCGTTTTCAGCGAAGAAATCGATGGTCTTCTGGCCCAGGTCAACCAGCTTCTCGTAGTCCTCGTCGGTCTTCAGCGGCAGGAAGGGGATCACCACGGTGCCCATCAGGTCGCCAATTTTCAGCGTGCGCTTGCCGCCCATCAGGATGGTCGCGCCCTTGTCGACACCGGTTGCCAGGGCGCCGGTCATGACGTTGATGCAGTGCATGCAGCGCACGCAGTCCTTGTTGTCGATTTCCAGGGCTTGGCTGTCGTTAACCGCCACGCTGCTGAAATTGTCGCCCTTGCGGACGTCCTTGATTTCCTTGATCTGGATCGCCTTGGTCGGGCAGCGGGCGACGACGTCATTGACCAGTTCGTTCATGCCATGCTTGGCAAACCACTTCTTCGCCAGCGCCTCGTCGGTGCGGATGTTGTCGCGCCAGGTGCCGATCACGGCCATGTCCGAACGCTGGATGGAGTTCATGCAGTCGTTGGGGCAGCCGGAGAACTTGAACTTGAACTTGTAGGGCAGGGCCGGACGGTGGATGTCGTCGAGGAAGGTGTTGAGCACTTCGCGGTGCGCCTTGGCTTCGTCGTAGCAGGACTGCTCGCAGCGCGCCGCGCCGACACAGGACATCGAGGTGCGCACGGCCGGGCCGGCACCGCCCATGTCGAAGCCCATGTCATTGATCGCATCGAAGGCCGGCTGCACGTTTTCCGAGGTAGCGCCCTGGAACATGATGTCGCCGGACTGGCCATGGAAGGCAATCAGGCCGGAGCCGTGCTCTTCCCAGATATCGCAGAACTGGCGCAGTGTCGCCGTGTTGTAGTGCATGCCGGGAGGCGGCATGATGCGCAGGGTGTGGAATTCGGCCGCATCCTTGAATACCGGCTTGCCGGCGTCGTCCTTGATTTCGCTGAAGCGGGGAATGACGCCGCCGCCGTAGCCACGTACGCCAACCGTGCCACCCTTCCAGTAGCCCTTGCGGGTCTGGTAGGAATGCTCAAGATGGCCGAGGATATCGACCATGTAGTCCTTGTCCTTGGCCAGGCGCTTGAGGCCGGTGACAAAGCTCGGCCAGGGGCCGCTTTCCAGTTGATCCAGATTCGGTGTTGGGTGCATGGGCTTGGCCATGGGGTTTCTCCTCGTTGTCGGGGGGGTAACGTGATGGGAACATGGTATGAGTCTGTGCGGTGCACAAACCATACTCCCGGTAGGTAATACGACCTACCCGAAAGAGTTATATCCTTGCACTCCCATTCGGTGATGGTCGTTCACCCATTGCTGATGCCATAGTCTGCCACCAAATAGAGGAATAACTTTGGATACTGTTACCTCGCTCGACAAGTTCCGCGTACCCATCGGCAATCAGGAGATTGAACTGCAGGAGTTCGTCTTCGATGCCGGCGGCATGCCGCTGTTGCGCACGCGTATTCGCGAGGGCAGTCGTTTCACCATTTTTGACATCGACCCGGTGACCGCCTCCCATTGGGGAAAAGTGCTCAGCGCCTGGGCAGCGGCGCAGCCGGGCATGGCCGATAAGGAAAAGGATACTGATTGAGCCGTTCACCTGAGGAAGCATCAAGCGTGATGGTCGATGTGGTGTTCTCGCTGGCCAGCGGAACACTTGAAGATGATCACGCCAGCGCCCTGTCAGCGGCAGTGCGGCAGGCCTTGCCCTGGTTCGACGACGAGCCGGAGGCAGGCATTCTGCCGCTGGCCGGCTTGGCGCATGGTGCCGGCGTTCGCTTTGTCGGCCGTCGCAGTCGCCTGATATTGCGTCTGCCGATGCGCCGTAGCGCCAGCGCCGACTTTCTGGCTGGCACACGGCTCGATCTGGATGGCGCATCGCTCGAGTTGGGCAAGTGCGCTTGTCGGCCGTTGCTTCCTGCCCGGGGCGTGGTGTATTCGCATTTCGTCAGCGTCGGCACTGATGACGAAATAGAGTTTCTGGCGCTCTGCGAGACGTTGCTCGAGGCGCGCGGTTTCAAGCCGCAACTGATTACCGGCAAGGCACGCGAGTTGCGTACCGCATCCGGACCGGTGCGTGGTTTCAGCCTGATGTTGCATGGCCTGAGTGGATCCGAATCCCTGGCGATGCAGGAAGCCGGTCTGGGCGCGCATCGCGCGCTCGGATGCGGCATTTTCGTTCCCCATAAATCGGTCGTCGCAGTCGGCGACTAACAATCGAGGAGAAGCTCATGTCCGAAGTCGCCACCGTGACGCTTGATGTCAGTGGAATGCCCTGTCCGGCCCCCTTGCTCGGTGCCAAGAAGTTGATCGACGACCTGCAAGCCGGTCAGACGCTTTGCCTGATTTCAGATTGCCCGGGTACGGCCGATGACCTATTCGCCTGGGCGAAAGTCACCGGCAACGTCGTCCTTGGCAGTCAGAAACAGGCCGATGGCAAAACGGCCTACCGGATCCAGCGCGCAGGCGGCGCCAACGCCACACCGGTTGCCCATGTCACGCTGGACATGCGCGGCGTGTCTTGCCCCGGCCCTATCGTGCAGGCCAAGAAACTGCTCGACGGCATGCAGGTCGGCGAGGTGCTGCAGCTGGTGAGCGATTGCCCCGGATCGGCTGACGACATCACGTCCTGGGCCAAGGCGGGTGCCGCGGAACTGATTTTCTCGCATGAATCCGGACGCGGCGTGCACGAGTTCTATTTGCGGAAGGCTTGAAGCCTTCCGCAAAACGATTTTTTTATGAACCCATCCCCCAGCCCCGTTCCACGGCCGGCACTGCATTGCCGGCCGGCTACGGTGGCACGACGCAGTGCGTCGCGAAACCCCACCTTCGCCCCCATGGGAAGGGCAATTTTTTGAGAGGAGAAACCTTATGAGCTACACCATCAACGGCGTCGAAAAGGAAGTCGACGACTATGGCTATTTGCTGGAGCCCGACTTCAGCGAGGAAGCAGTGAACGTCATCGCTGCTGCCTGCGGCATCACCCTGACCGATCAGCACTGGAAGGTTGTCAATTACCTGCGCGAGAAATTCAAGGAAGACGGCCATACGCCGAACATGCGCAATCTGATCAAGGGGCTGCAGGATGATGGCGGCATGCCGGAAGCCGACAGCGCGCTGCTGTTCGAACTGTTCCCCGACGGCGGCGCGGCGAAAGAGGGCTGCAAGGTTGGCGGATTGCCGCAGCCGAAGGGCAAGGGAGGCTATTAGTCGTTCATGAGTCATGTCTTTAACCACGG